>CAYWYD010000007.1:41471-47609 GCA_964462425.1 uncultured Thermoplasmata archaeon | reverse complement strand
TTGGTGAAGAAGAGCCACTTGGTGAAGAGGAATCCGTTAGAGAGGAAGATCTATTCGGTGAAGAAGAATCAGTACCGGAAGAGGAGCCATCCGGAGAAGAGGAGATGGAAGACCTCGGTCTAGAGGAAGAATTAGAGTGAACAGAGTAAAATCAAAACCCTTAACCTATTTCTTTTCTTTTTTTCTATCGATTGATTTTATTCGATGCCTGAGACACACTTAACATCTATCTATTTCCCTGATTCAACCGGCTAGTGTCCCGGAGAAGACCTGCCAGGCTAGAGCCGATTTCGCCACTAAGCTGAGAACTATGTACATCTTCTCCCCGAAGAGGTAATCTTTCCATTTCCAGACCTCCTTGTACTGGAGCAGCTGGTTCAAGGCGAAGATGTTGAAGAAGATGCCTATAGAGACGAAGATCCATATCACGAAGCTCGGAACTTCTACGGGAGACTGAGAGATAGCTGTGAAAAGGCGGATCGCGATAGCTATCCAGGGTGCCGCTCCAGCGATGCAGCCAAATATGAAAGGAGACCATTTAACGGATTCGTTTTTCTGATTGTACGATTCCATCAACCAGCCGAACAGTATCATCGAAGCGTTCACCACGGCTAGAACGATCAGTACTGCCAAGTCGGTGAATCCCACGAGCATCGCTATGAGAACTATCATAAGGGAACTGCTGAAAGAGTACTCTATCCACCGGGCTTTATTGATATGGTTTTTGAGATTTCTCTTGTACCAATCGAACGCAAAGGTGGACAATGATAAGTGGGCGATAGCGGATATGAATAGGAAAGCCGCAACGGCTGGACCTACCGGGAAATCGAAAAGGACTACGGACTCGAACTGCTCCGTACCCGGAGGGCCGGCCATATAGGAACTCGTGATCGAGATGGCAAAATCCGTACTCAGGTATACCATCAAGGCTCCCTGGATAAAATGCAGAACGGCCATAAAACCATTGAATCTCCTCAGCTTGTCGAATTTATCTTCACCTTCGTTCATGAATCTCCCTCTATATCCTTATTAGAAGATCGCATATAATAAACTTTTTATCGTTTTAACTACTTCTGCCATCACGACTCATCTTCCTTGAAATCGACGAACTGGAGGATCTCTTCCAAGGTTTCCTTGTTTTCTATCAATTCCTCCAGTTCTTCCCTACTTTTCGGATTTTTTCGGAATATGGTCGCGGCTCTTTTCTTTCCTATCCCGGGAACCTTTTGAAGCTGTTCAAAGGAAGCGTTCTCTACAAAGAACGGCCTGTGAACGCCAGTGACGCTCCTGTAGCCGTGATCGGTGATAGTTATGTCGTAATACTCGTAAAGGTCTAAAGAGTACTCTACTCCCACCAAAAGAGGATATGTTCCTATCTGCCGTCCGAAAGTCGTCGATCCCTCTTTCTTCTCCATGTAGACGTCCTTGAGAACCGTTCCTTCGGGCAGCATCTTTTTTAACAAAGGTTGGTCGATCTGCTCTCTCACTTTCTTCTTGAACTGCTTGAACTCGTTTTTGAATCTCACTTCAAATTCTCCGGTGTGTGAGAGAACCTGCCGTATGTTTATCCTTCGCAACAATAGATCTTCGTCTAACAATTCCTTCAAGAACTCAAGATTTTTCTTATAGGTCTCTCTTTTTTCACCCTTTAGGCCGCCTAAGAAGTTGAGTCCCGGCAGGAGTTCGGGCATGCCGTTCTCACCTCTTTCTCGCCCCACCTCGTTGATCAGCTTCACGGCTTCTTTCACCTGTGTAGGGGTTGAGTTGAGATTGTTCTTCTCTATGACTTCTTCATCAGCGGTTTCCATCCCTAGGGCGAGAACGTCCCCCGGGGTCGTGTAGCGGACCAGGGTTTCTAGGATCTTCCTGCTTTTCTCCGGGTGTTCCGCGATCACCGCCGGATTAGCGTTATCGACGTGAAGCACTTTAATATCTGGACAGGTTTCATTCATCCCTCTGAACAGCCTTTCGATCTCATCCGGCCTAGGCTTCGGAACTTCTTTTTCACCGATACCATCGGCTTTGTAACTGATGGTGCAGGACTGTCCTCCCAGCCTGAAGTTCCTAGCACCTTTTTCATACAGGAGTTCCATCTCTTCGATGATATCCTCCTGATCACGGAATTTAGGTCTTCCATACTCGGGTTCGGAGCAGAAGGAACAGCCTCCCGTAAAGTACCTAGGGCATCCTCGATAAGCGCTCATCTCGACCACCAGGGGATCGGGATAGAACGGATGTCTCTTCACCGCTTTGTGACCGAACTTGAGCCAGTCCTCCATCTCGAGAGGCTCGGCCCATCTATCTTCTTCCTCTCCGTACAGCGAGGTGTAAAAGTAAGCCGCCAGGTCTTTCATCGAATAGTGATCGTAACCTTCAACGTCTTCATATCTTGCAAGCGGACCTCCTAGATACGTTTCACCCGGTTCTTCCGCTATATTTTCGCTCTCTTCCACGGTCAATGGAGTGCCGCTCAGATATTTACCCGGGACCGTAACTCCACCATGTACCAGGACCATATCGCCGAGGGGCAGTCCGTTTCTCCTGTACTCGTCGGCGGTGATGTATTCCCAGGTCAATCCGGCTTCCTCCGCCACGCCGACCACCATCCTCGGTTCCGGAGAGATGTAAGGTGGAACCCCCAAAAGGCTGGGCTCGTCTATGTAGCCGTCGACCAACAAGATATCGACTTTTTCCCTTCTCTTCGAAGGCTTCTGCCATCGCTCCTCAGTCATGCTTTTCCAACCTTTTTTTTGGCCTTTTTCATGGTTCCGCTCGTTGTCACGGTTTTCACGTCTCCTCCGCCGACCCGCATGTCGTTCAATATCTCCACCGCTCTTTCTTTCCCGGTGTGCTTGCATCTGATTATGCCTCGATCTTCTTCAAATACGGTCAACCAGGGTTTTATCTCGTCATACTCTTCTTTTGAGAATTCGTTCCTGATCGCGCCGATCATCCCGCCTCTATCCGTCTTTCCACCTTCGATGATAAACACGATGTACCTCTGCCTGTCGTCGCCTACTACCATGGTCTTTGGATAGATACTTGTTTTTAATAAATTGATTGGTCGCTCTGATGAAAGTATGCTCTCCTCAACATTCATTACCCACTTTTTAGCTTGAGGAAAATAGATGATAAGTTTCTACTATCCCGATGAAAAGTTTCCGAACGTCTCTATCACCGGAGAGACGTGTGCTCTGTCCTGCCCTCACTGCAAAGGCAGATTTTTAAAAGGTATGGAGCACATATCCGATCCGGAAGAACTTTACGATTTTGCCTTAGACCTGGAAAAAGCGGAGGGTAAGGGCTTTCTACTCAGCGGAGGCTTCACTGAAAAGGGGCAGGTGCCTCTGAAAGGGTACTTCGAAACACTCTCTAGGATCAAAGACAAAACTTCACTCGAGATCAACGTGCATACAGGGATACCCGACGAAGAGATGGTCGAAGGGCTCGCGAAATCACAGGTAGATGCGGTTTCCTACGACATGATAGGCTCTCAAGAGACGATAGACATCGTCTACGGGATCGATTCGACTCCAAAAGATTATGAAAAAGGCTATGATATTTTTAGGGAGGCGGGATTGAAGGTCGTTCCCCATGTGACCGTTGGATTGAATAGGGGTAGACTCGACGGCGAGTTTCGAGCTATAGACATGTTAAAGTCTCCGGATACGCTGATACTGAATTCTTTGATACCTAACGATTTCGGGAAAAGGGTAAAAAAGGAAGATTTTTTCTCTGTGATGGATCACGTTGAAGAAAAAACCGATGTCATACTGGGCTGCATGAGAGAGCGCGGGAGACCCGATCTTGAGATAAAAGCTTTAAAAAATGGAGCTAAAGGTATAGTTCTTCCTTCTAACCAAACTAGAGAATGGGCTGAAAAAAATTATGAAGTCAGAAGAGTAAAAAAGTGCTGTGCCTTTCACTGATATATGCCCACGCCGCTGTATTTCTTTCTGATAGGGTATAGTAATGCGGCCCACTCTGTAAAGGCTGCCAGATAGACGAAGCTCACGGTTGCGAATATGGATCTGCTTTTTTCACGGATCTTCATATCGAATTCGTATTCTATTTCGGCTGATCCGGTGGAGTTGAATTTTAGAACAAGCTCATGAAAGTTATCGTTGGGGAAATCGGTGTGGGAATGAGATTCACCACCTTCTAACGTCACACCTTCAAATAAGACCCTGTCTATGTCTTCTTTTTCATATAGTGTGAGATTCACAGTGCCGTCTTTACAGTGGACCGTTAAATCTTCAGCCTTTTGAAAGCCAAAGCGACCTTTTGAAACAAGCTGACCGGGAGGAGTAGTTTCTACGCCTTCCACCTCGATTTGCTCTTCTATCGAAGTCCTTTTCTCTATCTCGTCCGCCATATGGGGGGTATATAGAAGGGAAAAAATGATAAGAGCCACTATAATAATTGTGATCGACCTTTGGATCGAATTTTTAGCCATTATATATTTTGGACTTTTACTAGGATGATGTTTTATCTCCAGCATTCTAAAAACGAACCATTCGATAGAAAGGATGAGGATCCATATGAAAACCGTCAACAGAGGATAAACTAGAGGAGAGTAAAAAGGAGTCAAAGACCCTCCTCTAAGGGCAAGGATGACAGGGAAAAGGATGATTATCCCAACGATCTGAGGATAGAGCACCTTCTTCTCGATATCCTTTAAACTCTTGATCTTGTGGGAATGCTCTAATTTATCCTGGAGTTCCTGTAATCTTTTTATCCTCCTTATCTGAGTGCGTTCTTCGGTTTTATTCTCGACATCTTTCAATTTTTCCCTGAGCTCAGGGCTTAGACCTCCAGGGGCCTTTTCTTTTTTTGCCATCGCTCTGTTTTCCTCCATATTTTGATTTAACTAAAATCCTCTAGGGCTCTTCAGCCTTTTAGAGGAATAAAATTCTACTTACCCGTTTATCCTTATCTCTTGTGGTTAGAAGACTTTTTATCAGTTATTGAGATTTCCCTTTATAGGAGTTTCGCTCCAAGCTTTGATATCAGGAATGGTGCTGCAAATTCGGGAACTTTCATCTTATCCTCTATATCGACCCATTCATTCCCTATTTTTATCTCCTCCAACTCGGGTAAATCATCGAATTCGATCTCGTATTTTTTTTCTCCGAGAACATCCGGGATAGCGTCATCCAGTGGTTCGAATTCCTTTATATCATCGAGCTCTAAGTCTTTTACAGTCAAGAAAGACCCGCCGTGGATAGAATGGGGAAGTCGAATCAGCCTTTTAGTGTCTCCCGTGACGGGTTCGTCTGTAGCACCGATTATCTGTGAACCTATTTCCCGTACGTTTTCCTCTTTCAGCACTCCGCTTATTATCTTCTTGAAGGAGGAGACATTTGCCATCCTTTTATCTTCAGAGAACACATCTAACACACCTTCGTTTATAATCCTCTCCCACTTCCCCTTTTCATAAAGCTCTTCGTAAAGCCTCGTAGCGGTTTTTTCTCCTATGCGATGTTTTTCCTCGATCTCGTCGATCACGTCTTCTTTGTTCATCTTCTTCCATCTTTTCAAAAGATCCTCTATCAATCTTCTAGTTTTTCTTTTCCACCCCCCTTCCTCTTCCGGTGGCAGCTTTGGAGTTTCTTTCATTATATCTCTATCTTTGAATTCGCCTACTTTGATCTCTTCCTGGGGTAGGATTATATCTAAGTCCAATCCGACGCCGGTGATGTAATCCACTATTTCCCGGCGTGCCTGGCCCGACATATCCAATATTTCCTTCTCTCTTATATGGACGTGGTATCCTCGGTGGCCGGAAAAATAGACGTCTAAACTATCTTTTTCGAATCCGAAATCTTCCATAAGAAAATCGTTTATCAGCAGAAGTAGCTTTTCCTTCACCTTTTCCAGCTGCTGGACGTAGTTCAGTTCTTCGCTTCCGGGGATGTGATCCGCATCCAGATCGAAAACCAGGTCCGCTCCGAGCCATTCTTTCTCTGCCATGGGGGCTTCCGGGTTGGAATAATACGCGGTGGAATAGTAGGAATGGAGCGGGATTTTCTCTTTCAAAAATCTGCTCAGTTCCGCTTTAGAAGTGAAAGCCACGGGCCTATGCATCCCTTCGCTGTCGAAGTAGATGAAGGCGAATTCTCTACTCGTGAACCTGTA
>CAYWYD010000007.1:0-41371 GCA_964462425.1 uncultured Thermoplasmata archaeon | reverse complement strand
GCATCCCTTCGCTGTCGAAGTAGATGAAGGCGAATTCTCTACTCGTGAACCTGTAGGGTAGAGAGGGTATCTTGGTCGAATAGTGATCCCTTAAGACGCGTGAAAGGAATCTTCGAGTTTTAGTGTTATTGTAGTTGGTCACGGACAATAGATAAATCTAAACGCTAAAAGATTTTCCGGTTGGTAAGGAATTAATCCACTTCTTCGTAATACTCTTTGGTTGCGTAGCCACAGTTATCACAGACGCCCGAGCCGTCGAGGGCTATATCCATCTTCTCTTTTCCACAACGCGGGCATTCTTTCATCTTCTTTTCCTTAGAATAACCTATCGAGACCGTGTTTTCTGGCGACCCTCTCGCATCCTCCTCCTTTTCTCCTTTCCATATTCGGTAGGCTACAAACGTAAGCCCAGTTCCTAGAAGAAGCGGAGGTAAGGAGTAAAAAATCCAAATGGGCTCCCTTTCAGATAATAAGCCTACAAGGAATATAAGACCACATACTATGAAGACAATGCCTGTACTCAGCACTTTGAAGAAAACCCAGCCTTTAAACAGATTTCCGAGCCCCATCTCTATCCATTCCTGGCATATTTTTATGATATTTATATTTTAAATTTTGCTGTTCTTGGTGATCGGGATATCAATCAGTATGAATTTCTATCAACACTGATTTTATCCTTGTCTCCTTCGTAATCGCTAGACTAGTCTTTTACTGCTTCTCCGTAGAAGCCGTTACTTCTTCAACTCGTAGATACTCTCGAATTCCAATTCGAATCCTGCAGTGGGATTCTCCAGCTCGAAGTTTTCCAGCACCTTCGGCGACATCTCGCCGAAAACCCCTATCTCAACATCCCTTACGATAACGGAGGCGCAGCGTCCCTCGATGAAAGAGCCGTGCTTTTTGGATTCGACCCGCATATTCAGACCTAAACCGGTCAGAAAACCGTCGATCATGGACTTCATCTCGGTGAAGCCGACGCTGGAACTCGTTATAACTCCCGCGACTTTGGTTCTCTGTTCTCCTTCGACGACCACGTCGCCGATCTCGAACAATTTCTGAGGAAGAGATTCGGTCCTATTTTCTTTAACATTTGACAGTAAACTCGGGAGCAGCCACGTCCTCAGCGAGGTCCTCTCTTCGCTGACCGGGTTTTTGACTTCGGCCGCTTCTTCTCGCTCGATATTCATCTTCTCGGATTCTCTTTCTGGACTGGTCAGGATATAATTCATACTCTCGTTGAACCCGTAGCCCACCAACAATTCGGTCACCGCTTCTTCAAGATCGGCTTCTGGAAGCGGGTTCCCTACGGTGACCTCTTCGGGTAGAGTCCCGTCAAAGTTGTCATAATCGTAACCTATAGCTACATCTTCAACGACGTCCCACGGATGCAGTATATCGTGGCGGTAGGGCGGTACCTCGACTTCAAACGTGTCTCCCTCGGATTCGGCGGAATATCTCATCCTTTCCAGGATATCTGTCATTTCCTGTTCCGATACATCTACACCCAGTAAGTCTTCACATTCGGATTTGGAAACTTCGACCGTCTCGGGAGCAAGATCTGGATAGGTGATATTCCGGGAACCATAACTGACATCGGTGGTATATATTTCGGCGTCTCTCTCGGACAAGCTCGTGCAGAAGATATTCAAAGCCTGTTCCAGCGCTTTCATGTCGGTACCGGTCATATCGATGAAGAAGGAATCCGTCTCGGGAGTGACCTGCGTTAATTCTCCATTGATTATCGGCGGGAAAGAGAGCACGTTTTCTTTCGAATCGACGATCAGGGGATACTTCTTTTTCTCTTCCAATATATGCGCGAATTCCTTCCCCTTATCGTGCCTTTCCAGGATCTCCTGCAGATCCATCTCGATGGATCTTTCCAGAGGAACGAAGCTCACTTCTTTCGGCTTCACGGCTTTATAAATTATAGGAGGTTCTATCGGTTCAAAATCGTGCAGACCTATAGCGACTTTCGACCTTCCTCTTCCGATAGTGAGATGCAACTTTTCCTGAAGGTCCATCAGCGATTTTAGATCCCTGGGAGAGAGATTCACGTCTTTTACCACGGCGGTCACGATGTAAGGCCTTACCTCTTGAACGCTCAGGTCGACCTCGGTCGTTATCTCCGAAGAAGAGAGATCGAACGTCGGAAGTCCAGTTTCCTTTCCCAGATACCCTCTCACGCTCCTGGCGATACCTTCCACGGATAACATATCACATCTGTTCGGATCCACTTCCAGCTCCCACGAGTCCTCCTCGATAGCCTCGACCTCGATACCTATCTTCGGGAGTACTTCCAGTAGTGAAATCTCGTCGGAGCCAGTGAGTTCTAATAAGTCGTCTGAATTTACCGATATGACTGGCATACTGCTATCAAAACAAATTGAGATATATGGTTTTTTGGATGATGCCCTCGTCAAAAATCGGTAGGTTAATATACGCAGAAATTTTTTCTTTTATTCAGATAAGGTATGACTGACGATATGGAGGAGTACGAAGAGGAATCCTTGGAAGAAGAGGACCTTGAGCAGATGGTCGAAGCGGTCTTGTTCTCGGCGGGCCGACCCTTGACAGTGCCAGAGATAGAGCAGTCCGTGGGTAAACCCCGCTCCGAGGTAAGAGATGCGGTCAAAAAGCTGCGCAGGATGTACCAGAACAGGAAGACCGCTTTGGAGGTCAGCAAGATAGGCAGGAAGTATTCCCTTCAGCTCAAATCGAAATATAACAAGTACGGGTTGGAGATGATGGACGAGGAGATGAGCAAAGCTCTGTTGAAGACCGCAGCCTTGATAGCTTACTACCAACCCATAAAACAGAGCGAGCTGAAGAAGATGGTGGGAGAGAAGGTTTACGATCACGTGAACGAGTTAGAAGAAAAGGACCTGATCCTCGTTGAACCCGACGGAAGGACCTATTCACTCCGGACGAGTCCTAAATTCCAGGAATATTTCGGTCTAGAAGCCAGGGATAGAAACGAGCTGAAAAAATTGATGGCCGAAAAAGTAGGAGTCGGCGACGAAAGAGAGTGAATTCACTCCTCTAAATTTTTCAGTATCTGGGAGAAGACTCCCATCATACGATGATACTCCCATTTGCTGAGCAGCGCTCGACCCAGTATCCTTCTGAACATCACTTCGGTCTTCTCTCGCTTGTGCTCCGGATAATCGATCCTCTCTAGAACGGTAGCAAAACAATCGATGAGGCGTTCCCTCTCGTTTTTCTCGCTCGATTTTCTTTCACCTTCGATCTCGCTGTCCCCTATCTCCAAAAACAACTCGTACAGAACGACAGCCACCGCATGGGAGAGATTCAATATGGGATAGTCTTCTGAAGCCGGGATCCTGACCAGTCTATCGCACTTTTTCAACTCTTCGTTGAATAGACCGGTATCCTCTCTACCGAACACGAGAGCCGTATTACCTTCGTGATCCGCCAATTTGCTGCTTAACTCTCTGGGTGTCTCCGCCTCTCTCAAGAATTTTTTCTCCTTCTCCGTGTTTATGCCCGAGGTCCCGACCACGAGATCGAACCTTTCTACAAGAGATCCATAATCTTCTACGATCTCTGCGTTCTGGAGAATATCTTTCGCGTGCATCGCCCTTTTTTCCGCTTCGTTGTCGATCTCCACTGGATCGACTAAATACAACTTCTCGAGGGAGAAATTACCCATCAACCTAGCGATCGCGCCGATATTTCCGCCTGTCTGCGGCTCCACGAGGATTACCGAAAAATTCTTCATCTTCAGACCGCGATATTTCATCGGTCTATTTAAATCATGGTCTCGACTCGCAACGGTTAAATCTAAATCTTAGAAAGCCATGTACTCGGGTGGTGTATCACGATGCCTGGTGCTTGGAATAAGATATTGAAAGTCGACCTGACTAAAGGAGAGACAAAGATCGAAGAGCTGGATGAAGAGTACATCAAAAAGTATCTGGGGGGCAACGGACTCGGGATCAAACTTCTGCATGATGAAACTGAAGGAAAAACCGACGCTTTTTCAGAAGAAAATCCTCTAGTCTTCGTACCCGGGGCTTTGAACGGAAGCCAGATTCCGATGACCGAGAAATGCGGATTCTACTCCAGATCTCCGCTCACCGGCATCATGGCCGAGGGGATATTCGGGGGTTCACTGGGTGAGCAGGTGAAGAAGTCGGGTTTCGACGCCCTGGTTATAAAAGGTCAGAGAGATCAACTCGGTTACCTCGTCATTGAGGAAGACGACATAAAGATAAAAGATGCAACTGAATTGGGTGGACTGGGAACGAAGAAGACCGAAGAAGTGCTCAAGAACAGGCACGGCGGGAGCGCCGCGGTGATAGGTCCTGCCGGTGAGAACCTCGTAAAGTTCGCCATAATCGCGGGAGACGACAGAGAGGTCGGCCGGACCGGTCTGGGCGCTATCATGGGGTGGAAGAACCTTAAAGGTATAGTGGTCAAGGGCTGGAAAGAGATAGAATCGGCAGAGCCTGACCGAGTAAAAGAACTTAAAAGCGAGGCGTTCTCCGAATTTACGCAGGAAGGCGGCGAAGGTAAAGAGAGTTACGACGCCTACAGCTCCCACGGAACCATAAAGTTCACCGGCATGGCCTCGGAACTCGGTATCTTACCCACTAGGTACTGGGAGAGCGGCGAGTTCGAAGAAGCCGAGAAGCTGAGCAGCTATCACTGGGAAGATCACATCAGCGAGAGCAACGGATGCCACAGGTGCCCCTGCAGGTGCGGTCAAGTCTACGAGGATATCGTGGACGTTGAATATGAAACTTCTTTTGCCCTGGGATCGAACCTCGAGATAGGCAGTATAGAGGATGTTGCAAAGGCAAATTATCTATGCGACGATTTGGGTATAGACACGCTCAGCATGGGCAATACCCTAGGTTTCCTGATGAAGCTCAGCCAGATCGGAGAGATAGATGAAGAGATATCCTTCGGTGATGAAAGGAAAATTAGAGATATGATAAGGAAAACGGCTTTTAGAGAAGATATCGGTCAGATAGCCGCGGAAGGAGTAAGAAACGTAGGGGAACGATTCGATAGAGAGGAACTGGCGGTGCACGTCAATGGCTTGAGTCCTCCGGCCTACGATCCTCGAGCTTTGAAGGGCATGGGGCTCGGCTTTTACACCTCTACAAGAGGCGCCTGTCATCTGCGGTCGGACTGCGACGGTATAGAGCTCGGAGAAGGAAAGTCGCCCGACGAAGAAGGTAATTGGGTGGAGATGGAGAGAGGAAGAAAGGCACTAGACGATAAGAAATACATCGCCTGGAGAGAGAATTACGTCACATTACACGACACTTTGGGTTCCTGCAAGCTGACCGGCAGAGACGTTTACTCGCCGGAGTTCATGGCTAAATTTGTGAACGCACATCTCGGTCTCGACCTGACAGGAGAAGAGATATACAGGACCGGAGAGCGGATATACAACCTTGAACGCCTCTACAATCTAAAACAGAAGCCGGAGATAAAGGAAAACATCCACGTCCCTGAACAGTTCGCTACACCTTCTCCCGTAGAAGATCTCGAAGGAGCGAAGTTCACCGAAGATCAGATCAAAAGGATGCTGAAGGATTACTATCAGGCGAGAGGCTGGGATGAGCGGGGAGAGCCAAAAGAAGAAAGATTGAAGGAACTAGATATCGAAGTTTAGTTCCCCTATTTCACTTCGTCGTTCACCGCTAACAGATCGACTAGTAAAGCGTAACCGGTCTCTTCCTTACCAGCTCCAGGCCCGATGATCGTGACGTCGCCCAGGTGATCCGTCGAGTATGTTATAGCGTTCGTCGGTCCCATGACGCCGGCTAGAGGATGGTCTAACGGAAGCTTTTCAGGACTGACCTTTGCTTTGACTTCTCCATCTTCTTTTTTGGAATGGGCTATCAGTTTCCACCTCTCTCCGTTCTCTTTAGCTTTTTCTACGTCTTTCAACGTCAGATCCGTTATCCCTTTTCTATCGACGTCTTCCAACTCCATATCGGCGTCCATGACCGTGTTAGAAAGGATCAGCGTCTTCCCCTGGGCGTCGACGCCTTCAACGTCTCCCGTGGGATCAGCTTCAGCGTAACCCAAATCCTGCGCCTTCTGTAAAGCGTCTTCGTATCCCATCCCGTCTTCCATCTTGCTCAGTATGTAGTTGGTGGTTCCGTTGACGATGCCCTTTACCTCTTTGATCTCGCAACCCGCTAGATTTTTCATCGCTAAATTCAAAGCGGGCGTGCCGCTCAGGACGGTTCCTTCGAACTTGTAACAGGCCTCGTTTTCATCCGCTAGATTTCTCAACTCTTTGACTTCTTGAGCTACGGGGCCTTTGTTGGTGCTGACGACGTGTTTACCTTCCTTCAACGCTTCCCTCACATGATCTAAAGCAGGGCCGCCGGTCTCCATATCCGTGAACGTCACTTCGATTATCGTGTCCGCGTTCGTTTCCTTGATCGTCTTTATAGGGTCCCATCCGGTCTTACCTTCTGGATATTCCGAGAGAGATGTCCCCTCGTCGATCATCTCTAGCACCTTGTCGAGATCTAACCCCTCTGGGTCATAGACCGAACCCAGCTTCATGTCCGATACAGTGACGACCTCGAACTCGAAATCGTATCTTTCTTTCAGTCGTTCTCTTTTTTCATGAAGGATATCTGCCAATCCCTGACCGACCACTCCAAATCCGATAAATGCCAATTTGAAACACATGATTGAAGACTAATCGGTATATTAATTAATAATTTTTGGGTCGGTTTTTCGCCCCTATTCACCGAAGATTTTATATCATGTATTTTGGATACAGAAATGATCGTCAAAGTCAAAAAAAGTTGAGTGGTATATTGGCGTATAGTAGGAACAACAAGAAGATTCTTAACCATATACAAAGCGGCTTATCAGAAGCTGAAAAACTGAGTAATCAAGGAGAGAATGAAAAAGCAGTCTCTAAGTATATCGAGATGCTTGATTATTTAGTGAGTAAAGAAGGGGGTATCAAAGACTCACAAAAAGTATCACAGATGTTCACCAAGATTGGCGAAGGCCTTCATAAAGTAGATGAGCACAGAAAGGCGGTTGAGAGTTTTGAAAAGGCTCTAAACAGAAAACCGGATAACCCTACTCCCTTACTTAAGAAGGGCGTAGCTTATATGGGCATGGAAGGGATGGAACAGTATGCGCTTGAGTGTTTTGAAAAGGTCCTAAAAAATGATCCTACGAACGAAAAAGCCTTAGCACACAAAGCGAACGTTTTAAGACAGGTCGGTCGAGAGTCAAAGGCGATGACGGCCTTTAGAGATCTATTGGACAGGGATCTTTCTAATGCATCTTTTATCCATAAACTTGTGAAGCAGGACCCTGATGATCCGACCCTCTGGAAACTGGAAGGAGAATATTTTAAGGAGGCAGGAAAGATAGAAAAAGCCATAAAATCGTATGAGAAAGTTTTGATTTTGAATCCTGAGGACGAAGAAGCTTTTGAAAAATTGATCGACCTTCTCCCTCCTGACCCAGATCGGTGGATAACTCATGCGGAAAGATTGGAAGATACGGGGGGCGAGGATCTAAGCAAAAGGATGTACGAGAAAGGGCTCGAGGAATTCCCCGAGAATGTTGAAATGCTGGATAAATTAGAACAAAAAGAACCCGATAGCTTAGAGTTCCAGGAAAAGAAGGCCCGTGTTTACGGAGAAAAGGGTGAAATAGAGAAAGCAAAAGAGATCTATAAGGAGATATACAAGGAAAAAGATAAGATTTTGAAATATTACAAAAAGGCTCTAAAACTAGATCCTGAAGATATAGATATTTTGTACGAGAAAGGCGAATATCATTACAACGAGGAAGAATTTAAAAAAGCCTTAGGGATCTACAACAGGCTTTTAAAGTTGGGTGAAGATAATATAGATCTGTGGCATAATAAGGGTGCCTGTCTTTACCATCTCGAGGATTACGAAAAAGCGATCGAGGCGTTCGATCAGGCCTTGGAAAAAGATGAAGATGATGCTGAAGCGAGGTTGAGCCGCGGCTTAGTTTTATATGAGTTAGACGAGTACGAAAAGGCGATAGACTGTTTCAACGAAGTATTGAAGAGAGATTCGAAGGAAGGGAAAGCGTGGTTCTTCAAGAGTAAGATAGAAGCCCAGAGAGACGAGGAGAAAAAAGCAAAGTCGTTTTTGAAGCAGGCGGTACAATTGGATGATGAGTTCAAAGAGAAAGCCAAGAACGATGAAGCATTCGACCCCATCAATGATGACGAGGAATTCAAAAATCTTGTCTCCTGATAGTTAAGATGAAAGAGGTAGAGATATATCCAGGGGTGTATCTGACCACGTATAACTGTGTTTGGTATGAACCGGAAGAAGTGATAATAGCAGCGGATTTTCACATAGGATATGAAAAGGGACTTGAACAAGATGGGATTTCAGTGCCAAATTTTCAAAAAGAGAACATTTTGAACAGACTCTCGACTATAAATGAGAAATACGATCCAGAAATGTATATTGTCCTAGGTGACTTTAAACACGATTTTGGGAGGAGCGAGGACCAGGAATTTAGAGAGGTTCTAGATGTCATGGATTATTTGATGGAAGAATCCTCTCTTGTATTCGTTCGAGGGAACCATGACAACTACCTTAGAAATCTGACCAAATTGAAAGGCGCCCCTTTACATGAAGATCATCTGACACTAGGACCGCTATATCTTTCCCACGGTCATAACGAGGTAGAATGGGAAGACCTCTTGATAATCGGACACGAACACCCGGCCCTCAAATTGAGGGACGAGGTCGGGAGTTTGTTGAAGCTCCCGTGTTATCTTTTTCACGAGGAACGAGAAATCCTTGTACTTCCTGCCTTCAGTCCTATGGCGGAAGGAAGGGACGTAGTGAGTTCTGATAGATTTTTTTCAAAAGTCTTAAAGGATTTTAAGGATGAGATCGAGGATTTTAGATTGTACGCGATTTCGGATGACGGTCTTATCGATTTTCACAGGATAAAAGAAGTGAGAGCGGCTTCTCCCGAGTTTGGACCCGCGTGAAAAATTACTTTTTGCCGATAGTAAGATTTATATAACCTCCCTTATCCTCTTTGATATGCTGAAATCAGTTGAGTTTCAGTATATAAGATAGGATCACTTTGATAATGAAATCCAATCTCTCTCACCCCTCATATGATTAGATGTGTGATGATCAAAAAGATGTTTCCAAACGGTGTGAATCCAAGTAGATTTACTATATGCTCTCACTGTTTGGAGTAAGATAGGGATGATGGGGAACTCAACTGTTTTCAGTGTAAGGACTAGATGAAAAGGTGGTAAATATGGATATTGATCCGAGTACGACTAAATATGTCATCAAAGCAAAATTAAAAGCTAACGGCGTCGTCGAGAAGCCTGATGTCGTGGGCGCTATCTTCGGCCAAACGGAAGGCCTTTTAGGCGACGAGTTGGACTTGAGAGACTTACAGAAAAGCGGTAGAATGGGGAGGATCGAAGTCAGTGTCAGTTCCTCTAAAGGCAAAGCTTCCGGGAGTATAACCATACCTTCTAGCTTGGACCTGGTAGAGACATCGATCCTTGCAGCGGCACTAGAGACGATAGATAGAGTCGGTCCTTGCAAAGCGAACATAGAGATCGATGAGATCAAGGATGTAAGGGAATCCAAGAGGAACAAGATCGTTGAAAGGGCTAAAGAGCTGCTTTCTAGCACGATAGAGGAAAGCAAAGTCCCCACTGGGAACCTTACCGAGTCGGTTCGACAGGAAGTTCAGATGGAAGAGATAAGCGAATACGGCGATGCTCATTTCCCCGCCGGTCCAAATGTTGGTGACTCCGACGCTATCATACTTGTAGAGGGAAGGTCCGATGTGCTCAATCTGTTGAAATACGGGATCAAAAACGCTATAGCGGTCGAGGGTACCGATGTACCGGAGGACATAAAGACACTTTCCTCCGAGAGAGTGACTACGGCCTTTGTAGATGGAGATAGAGGAGGAGATCTGATCTTAAAGGAACTTCTCGAAACTGCAGAGATCGATTTCGTGGCCAAGGCACCAGAAAACACCGAGGTGGAGGAACTAACCCAGAAACAGATAATGAAAGCGCTTAGAAGCAAGATCCCGGTAGATCAGTATATCGAGATGTCCGACCTGGATATCGAAGTGGACGAATTACCCAACAATACTGGAGGGTACACCCGAAAGGATCCCAAATCGGAGAGCAAGCAGACATCCCAGGAAAAATCGAAGTCTGACTCTAAAGATCAAGAAGTAAAAAAAAATCCTGAATACAGGAAATACAAAGAAGTAGTGAATGACATAGGGAAAGATAGAGAAGCTAGACTTCTGAACGCCGAAAACAAGGAGATAGCCGATGTTCCGACCAGTGAACTAGCCGATACTCTATTGGACAGCAAAGGAAAAGATGTCAAAAAAGTCGTTTTCAACGGGAGAGTCACCCAGCGTCTCGTGGACATAGCGATCGAAAAGGAGATAGAGAAGTTGATAGGTAGAAAAGTAGGAAGTATACCAAAATTGCCTACCTCTCTTGAAGTGATCTCCTGGAACCAACTGAAGAATAATTAAAGAAGGGTAAGGGTGTTTTCAGACCTCGATATCTATATCGAGTTTATCCACTAGTTCCTTATACCTGTTCCGTACGGTCACCTCTGTCACGGCAGCGACATCCGCAACTTCTCTCTGTGTTCTTCTCTCACCGCCGTTTATGGACGCTATGTAGATAGCCGCTGCCGCCAGACCAGTCGGTCCCTTGCCGGAGATCAGTTCCTGCTCTTCGGCTTGGTCGATTATATTTTTAGCTATCTTTTGCACCTTTCCGCTCAGGTCGAGTTCACTGCAGAATCGACTCAAATACTCCTGGGGTTTGGTCGGCTTGAGTTTCAATATGAGTTCACGGCTCAAGAATCGATAGGTCCTTCCGATCTCCTTTCTATCCGAGGAAGTAGCTTCCGCTATCTCGTCAAGGGTCCGGGGAACTCCGGCCTTTCGACAAGCGGCGTACAGCGATGCGGCTACCACGCTCTTTATGCTTCTACCTCTGATGAGATTCTTCTTGACGGCTTTCCTGTAAACGACCGCGGCGGTCTCTCGTATATTTTTAGGGAGGCCCATGGTCGAAGCCATCCTATCCATTTCCGTCAATGCGTAAGCTAGGTTTCTTTCAGTGGCGTCGGAGACCCTAATCCTCCTCTGCCATTTTCTCAAACGATAGATCTGGGCCTTCTTCTTGCTTGGGATTGCTCTTCCGTAGGAATCACGGTTGGATGAATCTATACCAGTAGATAGGCCCTTATCGTGCACCATCTCGGTCATAGGTGCGCCGGTTCTCGCTCTGTTCTCTTCCTGTTTCATATCGAAGGCTCGCCATTCCGGCCCCTCGTCGATATATTGGTTGTCTATGACTAGACCGCAATCTTCACAGATCAATTCTCCTCTATCATAATCTTGGGCAAGATGTCTACTGCCGCATTCAGGACATTCAGTCACTTTCTCTACGGAGCTAGAATCCTCCTCTTCAACTTCTATTTCTTCATTCATCTAAATCTCCTCCACATAGATATTCTCGTTTAATATGGACAGCCTTTTCTTTGGCTCTTTATTCAATTTTATTTCTACGTAGGGATCATCGGCGGGTCCGAATATCCAACTTATCTTTCCGATAATCTTTTTCTTCTTGTCGAGCACGGGAGAGCCCATCTTAGGGGTTTTGGGAAATCTAGCGATCAACTCCCCCTGATCAGTTACACACATTATGTTTCCTTCAGTTCGCAAGGGGAGACCTCCATATCTATATAGTGATATCTCAAACTATAAAAGGGTACGTAGATACCTTGTATTTAAAAGTTTCGCAACATTTTATTACTAATATATCTCTACTACCAGAGGTACATCAAAAGTCTCCAAAAAGGATTTCCGATAAAGAACGAGATCAGAAAACCCCCGAACATTGGTACTATGAAGGGCAGCTTTGGAGTGGACCAAGCGGTTTTCACCTTCTTTTTCCTTAAAGATTCAATTTTTTCTTCTGATCCGCTTCGAGGAAACAGCTCTGTTTTCAATTCTCCATCTTCATAGAACTCCATGGGCCACACGAAAGAGTCCTCGATATCCTCCACTTTCTTCTTGTATCCAAAAAACATCAGTGGAAGGTCTATGTCTCCTTTGAGCAAGTTGATCACGAAATAAGAGATAGGAAAGACGAGAACGATGAGTGACGAGTTCAAGAGGATCACGAGGGTGAAAGGGAAGAAAGCCTCCGTCAAGGGGATCAATTCCTGGGAGATAGCCCTGTGAGTGATGTATGGTAGATCGGGATAGAAGGGTACCAGTACTGCTAGAGTTATGATCGCTTTAGCATCGGCTCCCCCGTGGATGATGTAGAAAAAATACATCCCGAAGGCGAAAAGCATGATCGCCGGGATCATGGCTAAAGCCCAGAATGTCAACGATCCCGCGAGAACGTTGAGCATGTAAGTGAAAACAATAATGGGCAGCATCAGCCATCCCAACACTAAAAAATTCAATTTTCCTTCTTTGTATATAGGGGGTCTATCTATGAAAGCTTCGGAGAAAAGCACACCGATGGGTATGAAAATAAGGAAGTGCATCCAACTGACATCCATCAAAAGAAGTTCGACGAACAGGATACCCATCGCGATGGATCCCATCACTATCCAGAGTTCGTTGGGAACACGTCTCGTTTTTAGATCCTTGATCGAAGCTATTAAAAGAAACAGGAGACCGACTATGAACCTCGCACCGGAGAAGTACCACATGATTTCACTTTAAAAGATATTCACCATATAAAATACTTTATGCTGGGCTTAGAGTTCTATCTCTTCACCCTCTTCAGGCATGTACACGTCGAACTCCGATAAGTCCTCAGCCACTTTTTCTCTTTTATCGCCGTGGCACAGCACTACTCTCTCGGGATCACATCCTTTCGCAAATTCGACCAACTCTTCGTGACCGGCATGAGCGGAGAAATCGTATTTTTCTATATCACACTCGACAGGGACCGTAGCTCCTTTATCCCTGATCATCCCGTTATCGAGAAGCCTTCTTCCGTTCGTTCCTTCGACCTGGTACCCGGTCATAAGGATAGAACTGTTCGGGTCTTTTCGTATCTCTCTCAGGTATTCCATCACCGGGCCTCCTTCTACCATACCGCTCGTTGTGACGATGACTTCAGCATCTTTTGCTCTTTCTCTAGTGGAGGGTGACTTGACTTCGTTAGCGTTTTCGACGGCTTTTTTTAACTCCTTTGGTGCCCGTAAAAACCCGCCGTGATTGAGATATATCCTGCTGACGGTTCTCCCCATACCGTCGTACCATACGTCGTAATCTTTCTCGTTAAGCAGCATCAGTATCTCCTGGGTTCTTCCGACCGCGAAGACCGGAACGATCACCTGCCCGCCTTTCTCCAGCGTTTCGTCTATTTTGTCGAGAAATCTTTTTTCAGTGTCTTCCCTCTTCGGATGACTTTCTCCACCATAGGTGGTCTCCATTATCAGATTGTCACAGTCTACCGGATGGGTTCCCCAGATCAAACGAGTGTTCTTGGTGTTTATGTCTCCGGTGAACAGAGTAGTTTCTTCTCCCTTCAGTTCAAACATGCTCGAACCAGGTATGTGTCCGGCGGAATGTGTCTCGATCTCAAGCCCTCCCATATCTCTTTTCGAATTGTAACCTACCAGATCAAAAGCCGCCTTCGTGCTCTTGATATCCATCTTTTCATAATGCTTTGGATAACCTTCGATGTCAGCGATCTTGAGACTATCGTACAAGAGTAGTTCAGCGACCTCTACCGTGGGATGGGTGGAAAGGATAGGTATATCGTTCTGCCTCACAAGCGAGGGCAGCATACCACAATGGTCTAGATGGGAATGAGTGAGAAAGCCCATATCTACTATAGGAGCCCTCTTAGGATATTTAGGAGGGTCATCGGGTAACATTCCATGGTCAAATATCAACGAAAAGTCATCGTAGTGCAGCACCATCGAAAGAGCGCCTACACTAGATGCACTTCCTAGGAAATTCAACTTCATTTATAATCACATCTTTAAAAGATTCATGTAAGGGTCTTATAAATGATTTGCCTATCATCTTTTAATCCTCTTCTCAACCGGGTTTTCCATCCTGAAAAGGGTAAAATGATTAATATGAGAAGTTCTATTGTTTGATACCATGAAAACGTACATAAAGTTGACATTTGACAGCGAAGGCGAGAAACCCTCCGAAATCGTGGATGTCCTCCACGGCCTAGGTTTTGAATCCATAAGAGGCGAGTACGATATGGTCTATGAGTGGGATGACAGCGCGGAGGTCAAAGATGCGGTATGGTTCGCGGACAAGATACACACTACTCTACAAGGCCATAATGTTCTTTACTCCATAGAGACCGATACGATCGAGGAGTGATCTCGGAGAAAATAAGAAAAATAAGATAAGAGATGTTAAGGGGTTTTCAGAAGCCGTACTCTTCGCACTTCTCGTCCACGTCTTCTTGTATCTTCTCGATATGCTCGTCAGTTAGATGGGCGAATCTTCTCTGTTTGCTTAGATACTCTTCGACCGGCTTTCTTTCTTTCGGTTTCTTGGTCACGTTGATGTTGCAGATGTCTCCGTCCTCTGCTTCCCAAAGTACGAATATCCCGGTTTCGACTGCCAACCTCGCTAGTTCTATCGAATCCGAGCTTCCGTGCCTCCATCCGGTGGGACAGGGAGCGAACACATGCAGAAACGAAGGTCCGTCAGCTTCCAAAGCCTTCTTCACTTTTTTCTTCAGATCATTTTCATAGGCTATCGTTGCCGTCGCAGAATATGGTATATCATGAGCTCCACATATTCTCGCTATGGGCTTCTTCGGCCTGTCTTCACCTATGCTTTCTTTACCCGCCGGGGAGGTCGTCGTGCTGGCTCCGTACGGCGTCGAACTGCAGCGCTGGATCCCGGTGTTCATGTAAGCTTCGTTGTCGAGACAGACATACGTAACGTTGTGATCCCTCTCTAGCATTCCAGACAACGCTTGGAAACCGATATCAAAGGTCCCGCCATCTCCAGCGAAGGCCATAATATTGAGATCTTCATCGAACTCACCCATCTCTTTCTTCGCGACTTCTATACCTGAAGCCACACTTGCGGCATTTTCGAATGCAGCGTGTATCAACGGTATTTCCCATGCGGTTTGAGGGTAAGCTGTAGAAGTGACTTCTAGGCATCCGGTAGAGACGGTCGCTATCGTGTTCTTTCCTGCGACTTTCAAAATGTTCCTTACAGCAGTACCTTCACCACATCCCGCGCACATCCTGTGACCGGACGCGAACAACTCTTCTTCATCTTCTTCCGACATCATAATCACCTCATTATCTCCTCGTTCATATTAATCCATTCCACTGGCTCTTTGACTTCTCCCTTCTCGACGGCTTCTTTCGTCTTCTCGTACATCTCTTTGAAGTTCTCTTTGAATATCTCTCGCCCACCTAATCCGATGATGAAGTTCTTCATCAGCGGGGTGTCATCATCGTTGATGAACGTCCCGGCGGCTTCAGCGAAGGCAGCACCGCCGAATCCCGGTGAGATGTTTCTATCGACCACGGCAAGACCTTTCGCATCTCCAGCTATTCCTTTCAGCAAGTCGCTCGGGAATGGCCTAAAGACGGTTAACTTCGCTAAACCGACCTTTTCGCCTTCTTCTCTTAACTCGTCGACTGCGGCTCTCGCCGTTCCACTCATCGACCCCATCGTCATCAGGATTATGTCGGCATCGTCGCACTTGTAATTGTTCAACCTGTTGTATTCCCTGCCGAATTTTTCCTCGAACTCGTCGAATATCTCGTCGATCACCTCGGGGCTTTCTTCTAGTGCCTCGGTCTGATCATATTTCAATTCCTGGTAGTACTCCGGAGTTCCGAAAGAGCCGAAGGTCGCGGGATCTTCTACATCTAACTTGCCGTGTGGAGGTTCATAATCAGGTAAAAATTCGTCGACGTCTTCCTGGGCCGGTATATCTACACCTTCGATCGTATGTGTCAAAACGAACGCATCTATGCCCACCATCGCTGGCAGTAGTACCCGCTCGTCTTCAGCGATCCTGAAAGCTAATATCATCAGGTCCAATCCTTCCTGATTCTTTTCGGAATAGAACTGCATCCAGCCCGAATCTCTAGAAGCCATCGTGTCCTGATGATCTGCCCAGATGTTGATAGGCGCGGAGAGCGCTCTGTTACCTACCGCCATAACTATCGGTAAACGCATGCCTGAAGCGATGAAAAGCATCTCGTGCATCAGCGCGACGCCCTGGGAAGCTGAAGCGGTACAGACCCTAGCTCCGGAAGCCGAAGCACCGATACAAGCGCTCATCGCCGAGTGTTCGCTTTCCACTCTTATCATCGAAGCGTCGAGTTCACCATCGGCGATGTACTCGGAAATCCTCTCCGGAAACAGTGTGGAAGGTGTTATGGGATAAGCGGGTATCACATTAGGTCTACACAATTTGGCTCCCAAAGCGGTAGCCATGTTACCTTTAACCGTTCTAGATTCTTGCTCTGCCATATTATCATTTCTCCTCTTTGACCATGACGATAGCATCTACGGGACATTCTTTTTCACATATACCGCAGCCTTTGCAGTAATCAAGGTCAAATTCGATAGCATCCTCAGTTTTCTTCACAGCGCCATCTGGACAGTAATCGAAGCACTTGAAACATTGGATACATTTCTCTATGTCCACTTCTGGTTTCATCGTTCTCCAACTACCGGTCTTGTATTCCTTGGAACTTCCTTCATCTCGATTTATTCCACCGATCGTGATTTTAACTTTTGACATGTTTTACACCCCTACTACGTTTTCGTAGGCTTCTTCAGCCGCCTTTTTATTCTCATCGTGTTTTACTGGCACGTTATTATCGATCGCCTTAGCGATGTTCTCCATTTCAACATTTCCTGCAACTCTTGAATATGCTCCTAAAATCGCCGTGTTGACGATCGGATTTGTTTTAGTACCGAGTCCGTTATTGACCGCTATACTTGTCGCATCGACGGTATAAACTTCCGCATCAGGGAAATCGAATTCCGACGGATCTTTCTCGGAATTCAAAATTATCTTTCCACCTTCTTTCAAACCATCTGAGACATCTACGACATCTAGAAGGCTCGTATCCAAGACGACTACGATGTCTGGCTCATATATCTGTGTTTTTATGTCGATCTCTTGCTCGTCTATCCTGGCAAAGGCAGCGACCGGCGCACCTCTTCGCTCGACACCGAACATGGGGAAGGATTGAACATCTTTATCTTCCCTAAAAGCGGCGTCGGCGAGCGTATTAGCGGCGGTAACAGCACCCTGTCCACCTCTGCCGTGGAATCTAACCTCGTACATTTCATCTCACCATTTGCCTCAATGAACTAGGAGGATATAATAAATCTTCCGATTGATTGTGATAGATACGACATTTTGTACTTGTAGTGGGTTTCATTTTGATTCCAACTTCCACTAGAAAACCCAAATTAAAATATAGCTAAACGGTATAACCCTCATGATACCATGTATGAGAACGTACCAGACGAAGTTACCAATGTCATAGTGACCGGAAAGAGCGGAGCCGGAAAGCAGCCGAGGATCGACGTTTTGGTGGAGGAGTACGATCTCGAGCAGCTTTCCACCGGCAATATATTCAGATCGTACCTCGGGAGCTTCGACGATTATGATTTTGATGGGGATATATCGCAGTTTTGGAATGAGGATGAGGAGCGCTTCGTTCCCGACGAAAAGATAGCTGCGGAGATAGGTACCGATGACGAAGAAGTTCTATTGGGACTAAAGGCTAAATATTTCGTGGATAGAGGGAAGTTCGTCCCGGACCGCATCACCAACGAACTTTTCGAGTCTTATTTCGGTAAGAAGGATTATGAAGGCCAAGTTCTAGATGGATATCCAAGGACTGTAGACCAGGCCGAGTACCTTTTAGATCTTGTTGAAGAAAAAGATTCGAAGATAGATTTCGTCCTTTGGGTGAGAAATACTGACGAAAAGATAATCGAGAGGACGACGAAAAGAAGGATCTGCCCCGAGTGCGAGGAAGTCTATCACCTGAAATACGATCCTCCAGAGAACGGCAAATGTGAAAAGTGCGGGGTAGAAGTGATCCAGAGAGACGACGACACCGAAGAGAAGATCAGATCCAGGCTTCAGGAGTTCAAAGATAAGACCAAACCGATGATCGAGCGGTTAGAGAGTGAAATACCTATAGCGGAAGTATCCGGTCATCTGGAGGAATTCACACCGGAGAACGTCAGGAGAAGTGTGATGGAAGCACTCGACGAACTGTAGATAAAAACCCACTTTCTTTTTCTATTTTTGTTAGAAGCCACTTTCTAGAGATAGCTTCGTCAAGAAAAGATATTCTTTGCCTTTTCAATATGGAGTTTATAATCTTCTCTGCTGTAAAGGACCATCCTCACCAGGTCTATTCCTTCATGGTTCTTAAGAAATTTTCTGATCTCGTCTAGTGCCACCTCCGCCGCATCTTCAGTGGGATAGCCGAAGGCTCCCGTGCTCAGAGCCGGAAAAGATATACTTTTTAAGCGGTTCTCCACCGCGACCTTAAGACTGTTCTCATAGCTCCTTCTCAGCTCTGTTTCGTCGCTTTCGTCTCCCGAATGGACCGGACCGACCGTGTGGATCACGTGATCAGAGGGGAGTTGATATCCTCCGGTGATCTTCGCTTCTCCGGTTTCACAGCCACCCAGCTGTTTGCATTCCTCGTAGAGTTCTGGTCCCGCAGCCCTATGAATAGCTCCCGCGACACCTCCACCTGGAGCCAATCTTTTATTCGCGGCGTTCACCACCGCTTCGGTTTCCTGGGCGGTTATATCGCCCTGAACTATCTCGAATCTCGATCCGCCTATCTCGAATGATTCCATCTATATCCCTCACTGTAAGAGTAAAGACGCTGGATATAAAATTTATTTTCCTAGGCTTTTGATCTTCCCCGCCGGATGATCTCGTCTTCATTCAAATCTGGGGTATCGGTTCTCTTCGCCTCGTACACCATCTTTGTGCTTACATCCTCGAAATACTTTTTCATCTCCTCCAACTCTTCTTCTTTCAGAGGCTCGACGACGGCGGGTCTGAGAGGCGTATTGAGCTGAACCTCGTCGACTTTCAACCCACTCACCAGATCGGCCATCTCTTCGACGAGATGTTTGTTCTCTTGGACCAGCATCAACTCCAATGCAAAAGTTCCGTCAAATCTCTCACCGAACGTACCAAATCCTTCTATCATCTCGTCGAAATCGATATCTTCGTGTGGACCGTTCACCTTTGCAAAACTCTCTTTCCCCGCGGCGTCCAAGGAAGCGATAACATAATCGAGCTTTTCGAGAGACCGCCTGACATCTTCTAGGTTTAAAAGAGAGCCGTTTGTAAGTATAGCTCTGGGTTTATTCGAAACCTCCCCTATCATCTCAACACCTTCGTCGAGATTCGCAGCTAGAGTGGGTTCACCCATCCCGGAAAGGGTGAGATAGTCAACTTTATCTCCGATTTTTTGGAGTGCCTCGACGAGTTCTTCTCTAACTTCCTCGATCTTAACGAATTTTCTTCTTTGAGCGGTGATCTCTTGGCATCTTTTGATCTGACAGTAGATACAGTCAAAGGTACAGACTCTACCCTCCTGACTTATCAGATCGATACCTAATGATCGCTGCAATCTCCAGGAATCGATAGGTCCGTATACAGTTTTCATCGAAGGTGCTACTATCTCTTGAGATAAAAAAATTGGTGATGGAAAGGGTTTTTAGGAGACCGTCGGCGCGTCGTCTTCTCTTTTACCCTTGAACTCTATCTCGATCTCGAGCTCTCTTTCACCGTATCCTTCGAAATCGATGTCGAGTTCGATATTGTCTCTGAACTTGAAAGGCAGTTCCCATTCTTCCGTGTCGATGGTTAAGGTGTCGCCTTCTCTCAACTGTTCAGCCATGGATTCTAGAAAATCCGCCATCTGTTCTTTATCGAGGTACACTTCGTGCTCAAGGTCTCCATCTTTTACGACTCTTTTTTTTCCTTCCGATCCGGTCGGTATCTCGGGCATGTTATCACATATATCGCAATAAACTTTAAATATATAAGATTTCTTAGGAATATTATACGTGATACCATGAAACCGACGGAGCTACTCGGTTCGAAAGCTAGGCTTGAGATACTTCATGAACTCTCTAGAGGGGAGATGTACGTCTCGGAGATCATGGAACAAGTGGGGATGGACGGCAAAACCGCAAAGCATCATCTTAAAAAAATGGAGAAAGCGGGATTGATCTCCTCTAGAAAGGAAGATAGAAGGAAATACTATTCACTAGAGAAGGAAATAGAGTTGAAGATATCGCCTTCACCAAACAGAAGATACAAGATACAATTTCATCCTTTAGATGAAAAATAACCCGTTCACTTTTTCTCTTTTTTCTCTGGATTTGGCCCCTCGGGTTCCCGTCTTCTCATAATTAAAACGATCGCGGCGATCCCGATAGCGATCATTACCGCAAAACCTATCAGACTATTAGAAGAGAAACTTCCTTCAGCCTCTTCTATAGGCACTGAATGCCGTGTTGCGGTCGCGTTACCCAACACGTTTTCGGGACCGACCGCTCTAACTTTATAATGATACACTCTACCGTTTTCCACTTTTTCGTCTGTGAATCTCGAGCCACCTTCGACCTGTGTCAAAAAGGTCATATCGCCCTCATTTTCCCCTCGGTAGATGTTATATTTTATATCATCGTCTTCATCCTCGGCTGGAGCGTCCCAAGATATCTTTATCTTCCCGTCGCCGGGTTCTAGTTCGAGATTCTTCGGACTACTCTTCCTTCCCTCGCAAATAGTTAGTTTATCATTTTCTTTTCTGATCTTGTGTTTGTACCCTCTGATCTCATCGTGCAATTCCCACTCTTCGCTCTCTTTTTCCACCGTTATAGAGATATCTTCATTTACTGAGAGCGTAAAACCCTCATCTTCGTATATCTCTCTATATCGCTCGCAGATGGTTTCATTATCCAGATCATCCGTAATATTTTCTATGTCTTCTTCGATACTGAACAAGTACCTGCCTTCTTCGACCCGCACCGTTCTATTATAAGATATTTTCGATTCCTCGTCATCTACGTTCATTGAAGAGATAGAGTAATTGTAGACTTCTCCTATCTTAACCCCCTCATCTACGAAGTAATATGTATCTCTACCCACCTCATTGATTTTTTTTCCATCTCTGTATAGCCCGTAATCGAGTATATTTTCATCGTTTTCAGGCGGTTCCCACGTGAGTTCTACACCATTTTCACTGATAAAGGCATTAAAATTTGTAGGTTTGTTTGGTGGATGTAGATCATCGGTAGGTGTAGCTGTAACTTTTACCGCCTCGCTCTCACCCACATTGTTCTCTGCCCGTAAACGATAGGTGTATTCTTCGCCGTTCTCTAGTTCTAGGTCCACCCACTTCTGTGCTGAGTTCCCGGGAGTTTCGGTTGGAAGCTCTTCGCCATCTTTTTCCCTGTAAAGGTTGTAGTGATATATTTCAGTCACGTCGGGGTCTAGAGGTGGATCCCACCGCAGCGCTACTTTCGAGTCGCCGGGGAACGTCTTAAGATTCCTCGGCGGGAGTGGTTTGTTTTCCCCCTCGGCTTTTATCCTCACTTCTTCGGAGAGTCTGCTTTCTTTTCCCTCACCAAACCACGCGGCCAACCGGTAGCTGTAGGTCCTACCCTCTTCTATATCCTCGTCCAGGTATTCCGATGTGGACTTTTCTATTTCATCATACAGTTCTTTGAAACTGGAACTTAGGCTTCTAAAGATCCTGAACTTTTTTACTTCTTCGTCTTCAGCATCGAACGACCATTTTAACTCTATTCCATCTTCGGTAGCGTTCCCAAATAATCGAGGTTTTTGGTCTAGAACTTCGGAGCTTATCTCAAATTCTGAACTTTCCGCAGTAGAATAAAAAGAAAAAAAGACCAAACTACTCAGCAAGAAGAAGAGGACAAAGACCAACGATACGTATCTTAGTTTCCTGCTCATGGGCAAATACCTCACTGAGCTTCGAGTATATATCCGAACCTACGTCCTATATAAATCTGCTCATCTTTTACTCTATCGGTTCGAATTCGGCCGTGAAGTGTCCGAGCAGTTCTGGGGCGTAAGTTCTCTCCAACCCTTTGATCTTTTCCCTTTTCTCATAGACTGAATGTACTGAATCCGCGACATATTCGAGCTGATTCAGAGTGTAGACTCTTCTCGGTATGGCGAGTCTCATATTCTCTACTTCCGCCGGGATGATATTGCCTTCTTCGTCGGTCTCTCCGAAAGCGCTCGTGCCCAACTCCACCCCTCTGACTCCAGATTCTTTATATAGCTCGGTGGTCAGTGCCTGGGCGGGGAACCTTGTTGGAGGGATGTCGGGTAAAAATCTCTTCGCGTCTACGAACACGGCGTGCCCTCCTATGGGTTCTATGATCGGTATGTCTTTCTCCAGCAGCAAGTCTCCTAGAAATTTCACCTGCTGTCTGCGATAAGTCTGGTAATCTTCGTCGGTCACTTCCTTCAACCCTTCTGCGATGGCGGCAACTTCCCTACAGGCTAAACCACCGTAGGTGGGAAACCCTTCGATGATGATACCTAGGTTTTTACATTTCCTGTGCAGGTCTTCGTCTCTGATCCCGATAATACCGCCTATGTTCACCAAACCTTCCTTTTTCGCGCTGAAAGTGAAACCGTCGGCGTGCGAGAACATCTCCCTGGTTATTTCTCGTATCGATTTATCTCCGTATCCCTTTTCTCTTTGTTTGATGAAATAGGCGTTCTCGGCGAAGCGGCAGGCGTCCAAGAAGAATGGTATATCGTACTGGTCAGCTACTTCCGATACCTCCTTGATATTTTTCATCGAAACTGGCTGCGCCCCTGCCGTATTGTTGGTTATGGTCAGCATCACGAGAGGTATTTTTTCTACCCCATTTTCCTCTATGAACTCTTCTAGTTTATCCACATCCATATTTCCCTTGAAATCTTCTCTCGTCTGGGATTCGTAGGCCTCCTCCACGGCCAGATTCACCGGTTCGCCGCCCTTGTGCTTGACGTTAGCTTGTGTGGTATCGAAATGCATGTTGTTAGGGACGTAATCACCTTCATCCACAAGGACCGAGAACAGCACGTTTTCAGCCCCTCTCCCCTGATGGACTATCACGAACCTCTCGAAGCCAAATATGTCTTCAATGCTTTTCTTCAGTTTATAATAAGAATCGCTTCCGGCGTATGCCTGTTCCGTGGTGATCATCTCAGCCACCTGCCGATCACTCATAGCGGAGGTCCCGGAATCGGTCAGCAGGTCGATGAAAACGTCCTCGGACCTCAACTTGAAAACGTTATAACCGGCTTCTTCTATCTTTTTGGTTCTTTCGTCCTTAGAAAGCCGCTTGAGAGGTTCGATCATCTTGATCTTGAAGGGCTCCGGATCTTTCATGATTTCACGGTAGGGGGAAAATTTTGCTTTGTAATTAATCTTAGGGTGCACCCTACTATAGTTCCCTTTTAGGGAAAAATTTAACGTTTAAAAAACCTTTTTTGAACCCATTAATGTTGATAAGAAAGTGCGAACAAAGAGATTTGGATGAAGTGATGAATATAGAAGAGCAATCTTTTGATCATCCCTATCCCTATAGGATATTCGAAGAGTATCTTGGGGACGAATTATTTTTAGTAGCTGAAGATGAAGAAGTGGTCGGATACATAATAGGCGAAGAGGATGAAGAGCACGGCTTGATCGTCTCGATCGCTGTCTCACCCCTTCGCCGATCCGAGGGCATCGGAACGGAACTGATGAGATCAGTGCAAGAAAGGATGGATGTAGATACGTTCTTCGTGACCGTAAGACCCTCCAATAAAAGTGCGATCCGATTTTACAAGGGATTGAATTTTAGCAAAGCGGGTATGATCAGAGATTATTACGAAAACGACGAAGACGGGATACTCTTGAAGACCGGATCGAAAGGAAAAGATTAATTGTGAGAAATTAACTTAGAAGGAGCAGAAAAGAGGCCAAATAAAGATGAAGATCAGAGAGAATAATTATGGAGACCTCCTCAGAAAGGAACAGAGGCGAAGGAAAATAAAGATATTCAGACATTCACTCGGAGTTGCTATTATGGTCGCCTTCGTGATCTATACCCTTTTTTCCGATTATTTTGATTATTATATCAGGTTACTGCTGGTCATCGGTGCCGTCATATATGCGAGCTACGAGCTCTATAAGCTTACCAAAAACATCAGAGCACTTTTTTCGCTGATCGATGAACTGCATTTCGACGATGGGGAGATAATCAAATACAATCCAAATTTTAGAAAGACGAAAAAATGGATTCCTATAGAGTCTGTCGAAAAAGTTTATTTCAATATCACCGACAAGCCAAATTCACTCTTCGTGGTGTATGAGATGGATGGGAACAAATTTGCTGAGAGTTTTTACAAACAGAGGATACTAGGTAGGGAGGAATTCATAGAAACATTGAAAGAAAAAGGATTATTCAGGAGAGAACCCATATCGTTTCATGATCTGAAAGAAGAGATAAAGCAGGCGAATTCATAATTGCAGATTGTAAAGCAAAAGATTAATAAAAAAGCAATCTCTTTTCTACTCGAGGTGTAAACGATGGAGGAGAAGATCGGAAAGGTTTTCAAGTTCTTTAAAGAACCTAGTGTAGCCGCGCTCAAAATAGAGAGTGGAGAGGTCGAATTGGGTGACGAACTACGCTTCAAAGGAGAAAATACCGATTTTACCCAAAAGATAGAATCCATGCAGATCGAAGGGGAAGACGTGGAAAAAGTCGGTCCCGGTGATGATGTCGGGATCAAAGTGAAAGAAAGAGTACGTCCTAACGACGAGGTCCTCAAGGTGGAATAGAAGCGTAGATGGTATCCGGTCACCTACATTTTTTTCTCTAATCCACCAGATCGTCCTCTTTATGTTTCTCCATGATATTATCAGCTAACTCCTTCAGCTTTTCAAAATCTTCCTCGGAGGGATGTCCTTTACTTATCACTGGTTCAAGGAATTCTACGTCTATGTTTCCTAGTCCATCTTGGATCTGCTGCGGCATCCTGCCGCCCCATCCGTAGGAGCCTATTATCGAGGCGTACCTGGTCTTCGGTCTCAAAGCGTTGGTCAAGTACACGGCATAAATCGCTTTGGGATGCGGTCCCACTAAAACCGTAGGGCTCCCTATAACTACCGTGGAAGCATCGACTAAAGACATCGCCAACTGCCCTAGGTCGGTAGACGTCAGATTGAAAGGAGTTACGTCTACACCCTTCTCTACAAGATAATCGACAAAGTACTGTACCATCTTATCGGTGCTTCCGTGCATCGAAACGTAGGGCACGATCACTTCCTCCTTTGTTTCATCTTTGACCCACTCTCGGTAAGCGTTCAGAATGAACTCGGGATCGTCATATATCGGTCCGTGGCTCGGAGCGATCACGTCGACATCCATTCCCTCTATTTTGTCGAGATGACCCTTGATTGAGGAACGGAAAGGCATCATTATCTCCGCGTAATATCGTTTGGCGGCAAGATAGATTTTTCTGCGATCTTGGACGTACAGATTTGAAGTCGCTAGATGGGAACCGAAGAAGTCACAGCTGAAAAGCAGGTTTTTTTCGTCGAGATAAGTCACTAATGTTTCGGGCCAATGGACCCAGGGCATGTCTATAAATCTCAAGTTTTCTTCGCCTAGAGACAATTCGTCTCCACTCTCCATCACCTCGATCTTCTTCTCGGGGATCTGAAGATGATCTATCAGCATGTCCTTACATTTAGAATTCGTTACCACGGTTGCCTCTGGATATTCCTCTAAAACAGCCGGGATTGAACCGGAATGATCCTGTTCGGCGTGATGAGAGACTACATGATCGAGGCTTTCGACGCCGAGCTTATCGAGATTATTGAACAATACCTCCTCTTTAGCGGGCTCTACAGTATCCAAGAGTACGGTTTTTTCACTACCTTTTACTACGTAAGCGTTGTAGCTCGTCCCGTTAGGCAGAGGGATCAACTCGTCGAAGAGTTCTCTATCGTGATGTTCCGCTCCCACTTCATAGACGTCTTCCATCAATTTTCTTACGGCCATATTATCACGCTATATACAAAGATCTCATGTTATTAAGGTGTTATTAGGTTTTACGTTTTACTGCCCCGCTTTTTGGACTGAGGAGACACCTTCTCTTTTTTGAACCAGATACTCCACGTCGGCTATATTCGCCATCTCTTCCTCGTGAGATACTATTATGACCTGGTCCGCGGCGACGTTCTCCATAACGTTTTTCAGCCTTGTCAACTGCTCCCTGCTGAATCCCGTGGTTGGCTCGTCAAGTATCAGTAGGTTGCTCTGCAGACCCAGTTCTTTTTTGATCATCGTGTTGAAAGCCAGTCTGTAGGCCAAAGCCACAGATGTCCTTTCCCCGCCGCTCAGATCACTGACAGCCGTTTCGTTGTTTTCTATGGTGACTATAGGTGAAAAATTCTCGTTCAGGCGCGCGCTCACTTCCGGCTCGTTCAATATCTCGTCGAACCATTCTTTGAAATAACTGCCGAAGTCCCTTCTTATGCGTTCTAGCCTGTGTTCCTCTATCGCTTTCACCGTTTCCTTAAAATCGTTGCTGACCCAGGTCTTGACTTTGCTCAGCTCTTCCGCTTTCTTTCTACTCTCCTTTTTTTCCTCTAACTCCTCTTTCTTTTTCTCCAATTCTCTCTCTAGTCTTTCGATATATTTCTTCAGATTGTCTTTTCTCTCGTCGAGTTGGCTGATCTTCGCGATCAACCGCTGGTGATTTTCCTGCACCTTTTCTAATTTCTGGCTAGAAAAATCTTTTTCCACCTCTTCCAGTTCTTCCACCACATCTGAAAGCTTTTCTTCTTCTTCCTCCAATTCTTCTTCGTCCTCCTCTTTTTTCTGGAGCAGATCTCCTTTATCCTTCAACCGTTCTTTTATCCCTATGAATTCGTCCTGGTATCTTCTCATCTCCTCTTTTTTCTCTTTCAGCTTTTTCAGATCGTCTTCTTCGACTTCTATCCCGTCTTTCTTTTCTTCAAGTTCTTTCATCGTTTCTTTCAATCCTTGGATATCTTCCCGCAGTTCCTCTTTTCTCTTCACTTTTTTCTCCAGCCTTTCGACCTCTTTCCTTTTGAAGCTCAACTTTCTTTCTTTTTTCTCCAGTTCTTTTATATATCCATCCAGCGTTTCCAGCTCTTCAGATCTTTGTTCAAGCTCTTCTTCGATCTCTTCTTTTTCCTCCTCCAGCTTCTCCATCTCCCTTTCGATATCCTCAACTATGGTCTCGATATGCTCCTGGTTCAGTTCCTGCTGGCATTTAGGGCACTCACCTTCTCCTTCTAGGCCGCTCATCTCTTTTTTCTCTTCTTTGAGTTCTTTCAACTCGCTCTCGATCGATGTGGACTTACCTTTCAGATCGCTCAGGTCGTCCCTCAAATCGTCTCGCTTTTCTTTCAGATCGTCGAGTTCTTTTATATCTTCTTCTAACTCTTCTATATCCTTCTCCAACTTTTCTATCTTCTCTTCCCTTTCCTCCAGTTTTTTAAGCTCCTCCTCTTTATTTTCGACCTTCAATTCTACGTTCTCTTTTTCCGACTTTATCTCCCCCTTCTCCTCTATCTTCTCTCTTGTTTCTTCGAATTCCTCTCTGATCTTTTCGTATTCTTCTTTTTTTTCTTTTACCTCCTCCAACCTCTCTTCGTCCTCTTTTATCTCATCGAGCTTTTCGTTCACTTCTTCGAGATCCTCTTCGATAGAGGAGATACTTTCGCTCAGCCTCCTCTTTTCGGACTTCAACTCTTTCTTTCTATCGGAGAGATCCTCCAGCTCGTTCTTCTGTTCTTCCACCTCCTTTTTTTCCTCCTTTTTAGCCTCCAACTTTTCAACGACGTCCTTTTTTTCCTTTTTCTTGCTCTCCAGTTCTTCTTCCTTCTCTTCGATATCCGATTCTATCCGGTCTATCTTCTCCGCTCTGACTTTCAGCTTATCTATCTCGTTCTTCAGCCCGTCTCTTACGATCTTGGTGTTTTCAGCAGCTCTCTTGTAATCCTCGAGGTTGAACACTTTCCGTATCGACTTCAACCTCTCTTCGTCGTTCATCGAGAGGATCTCTTTCATCCTTTCTTGGGGAGTGTAAATGCTCATGTGGAACGTTTCCACCTTTCCACGCGTGGTCTCCCTCAAACCTAAAAGCTCGATTATCTCGCTCCTCATATCCCGCCATGCCAATTCGATCCTTTTCCCTCCGGTTTCCAGGTAGGATTCCTTGTCCCAGTCGCTGGTTCTTTCTCTGATCGAGCGGAAAGCGGTGTAATCTTTCCCGTCAATCTCGAAATCGAGTTTTACGCTGGCCTTTTTAGCTCCGTGCCTCAGTATCTTGTCGTAGAAATTTCGTTCCGTGGCTCCGAACAAGACGAACTCCAGCGCGTACAATAAAGAAGATTTTCCGGACCCGATGTCGCCTTTGAAGAGATGGATGCCGTTCTCAAAGTCGACTTCCTCTTCCCTGTAGCTCCTGATGTTCTCTATCTCCATCTTCTTCAACCGCATCGATCTCCACCTCCGAAGTCGCTCAGCGATATCTGGCCGTCCTTTTTCCTCTCTTTTTTCTGTTCTTCTACATCGTCACTTTTTTCTTCGCCACCTTTCTTTTCCTCCTCCTCCCCGTTCTCTTGATCTTCCTTATCTTCATACTCATCTCTCTTCTGGATCAGATTCCACGCTTCGGTCCATATCCTCTCTTCGTAATCCGAGCTGGATTCTCCCTCTTTTTGTTCCTCTTTTAGAACGTTCAACAATCTTCCTCTGAACTCGGTGCTGAACTCTTCGCTGGAGTACTCTTCCATCAGTCTTTTCTCGAAATCCTCATCGCTCTCCTCCTTCACTTTGACCCTTTCTATCTCCTTCCCCTCCAAACCTCTCCGGTTCAGGTAGACCGTTTCGAATCCCTTCTCCTTCAATCTTTTCTTCACTTCGGTGAAATTTATGTCCGTGGGAAGTCCCTCCGCTAAAGTTCCAAAGATCTTGAGGAGAAGGATGTCTCCTTGCATATCTTTCTCGTAAAGCTCTCTCAATCTCTCTTTCAATTCCTCTATTTTAAGCTCATCGGCGTCGATTTTGACGCTCTTTATCTTCGGCTCTTTCATCTCGACGTATTCCGCTTCCCAGTCATCGACGATGAAGAACCCCCGTTCGTCTCTCTCCAGATCGGTGTAGGAATCGCCGAAGGTCGGTCCCGGGTAGTAGATGCTGCGTTCCTCATCTTCTATCCTTCTGTGGATGTGTCCCCCGGCGTAGTAGGAGAAGTTTTTTGGTAATAAAGAGAGCGGCACGCTCCTTTCCTCGTGGATGTCCGCCGGTTTCAGTTCTGCGATAGGCGTATGAAAAACGAAGACGCTTTCACCCTCGGGTTCGGAAAACTCCAATTCCTCGAAATAACTCACGTCCGCCCGGTTCTTCCTCCCGCTCAACCCAGCTATCGAGACGCCAGAAGGATCTTCCTGGAGAGCCAGCCTGTTCTCTCCCTCCAAATAATTGACCACTTTTTTGAAGACTTCGGCGCTCTCTAAGACGTCTATGAGTGAAGCTCGAGATATATTGAAGTCGTGGGAGCCGTAGACCGAATAGATGCGGATCTCCTTTTTGCGGGCCTTCATGAGTGACTTCACGGCTCTGTTCACCACGTCCATGTCCGGATGTGGGTTGTGAAAGAGATCGCCGGCGATGATCATGAAATCCACGTCTCTTTCGATGCTGATATCTACGGCCTTTTCGAAAGCTTGGAGGTTGTACTCACGCAGTTGCGGGTTCCGTGCGAAGGCGCCGAGGTGGCAATCCGCGATATGGGCGAACTTCACCATCGTTCTCGGCTATTGCGCACGTGGTTTATATTTTTTCTTTGGGGTGAGGGGAGTGAAAGTTGAATTTTCGAAGGGGATTACCAGATTTCTAACCACCCCCTTAAATGGACCAATACGTTAAATACAAAACTCTCGTTTAAGACGAGTGATGGAACATGGAATACAGATCCGTTGAAGAGATAATCGATGACACGGAAAAAGGCGCTTCTGAACTTGCCGTAGATGCGGCCCTAGCCTTACAGCATTTAGACGAAAAAGAGGCCGAAGAGTACGTTACCAAACTAATCAAAAATAGAGGAACCATGACACCTCTCGTGAACCTGGCGAACGAGTTCTTCCTTGCGCTCGAAAAAGGAAAAGATCATCATCGCATCTCTAAAAGATTCATGGAGCGTATCCAGACCGCGAAGGAAGATGTGGTGGAAAAAACTGAGAAGGTCCTGGAAAAGGAAGAACTAGCTCACGTCGCCACTTTGAGCTACAGTTCTACGGTCGTGGAAAGCCTTACATCTGCTGAAGAAGTGACCGTCTTCGAGTCTAGACCGAAAAAAGAAGGGAGGAAGACCGCTGAAAACCTCGCTCAAGACAAAAAGATCCACTACTGGGTCGACGCGGGCATGATGGAGGGATCGGAAAGCGCTGACGCGGTGATCGTAGGAGCCGACACCGTAACATCCGACTTTTTCGTGAATAAACTGGGCACTTATCCTCTGGTCCTGTGTGCAGAGGAGCGTGATCTTCCGGTCTACGTCGCGGCCGACACCACTAAATATCTGCCCGAGGGTCTAGCTCATCCTGTAGGAGAGTCGCACCCGAGCAGAGAGGTCTTGGAGTCGAGAAAGAACAACATCGAAGTGCACAACGAGTACTTTGAAGAAGTTCCTTTAACTTATGAAGATATATATCTGATCTCGGAGGAAGGGGTGATGGATAAAGAAACGCTTTCTAACCTCATGGAGGAAAAAGAGGTCTCGAACCGCTTGAAGCAGTACCTTCAATCAACCGAAGAATTCTAGCTTCTTTTCACTGCCCTTATCCTCTTCGACCACGTCCTCGAAAAGATCGATCTTTATCGGTACCGCGAATTTGGTGAAGATACTGCTCACGATAGCTTCACCTTTGTCCAGACTGGCGATGTTCTTGCTGTCTTTTGATAGATCTTGAGCGGCGCTCCCTATTATGGCGTCTCTCTCGCTTTTCATCTCGTTGCCGAGAATGATCTTCGTGTTCATGTTAGCCAGGATCTCCCTCGGTATCATGCTGGACAGTTGAGTTATCGCCACCAGACCGACTCTGAACTTTCTCCCTTCGCGGGCGATCTGATGGAAAACGTTCCTGCCGGCTCGATCACCTAGAACTCTCGGCGCTTCTTCGATCACGATCCCCACGGTCGGTTTCTGGTCCAGTTCGCCTTTCTCTTTGTAGTCCTTGTAATCCTTGAATATCCGATCGGTTATGATCCCGGCGATCAGTAGCTCTTTATTCTCGGGCATCGAACTCGTATCCAGGATGACTTTTTTTCCGTCCTCCACACCTTCTACGATATCTTTTACCAGGCGTTCCGAGCCCTGGTTCACGAAAAGATTCCCCCTCGCTCTGACTTCACCGTTCTTCACCGCAAGATCGAAGGTCAGCTTTAACTTTCTCTTCAGAGTGTCTAAGGTCGTCTCTTTCACGCCGTGCATATCAGCCTCGTCGGAGTCGGAAGTCAAGATGGCTTCTAACCAGTTTTTCCCGTAGTGACTGTAATATACATAAAGGGCCTGGTTCTGCGCATCGGAGAGTTCGACGATGCCCTGAAGATTCCACGGTCTCAATATCGAAAGATTGATCCTCAGGTTATAACCTCCGGCGGGTGGATCGGTGGAATAATAATCTACTCTTTTGCCCGCTTTGGGATGGTCCTTTGCGCCGATCCCGTTCCTCCCGTAATACTCGTCGTGTGGATCTATGACCAGTAACCCCGCATACTCCTCAGGTATGAGCTTCCAGAGCATGACTTTGACGAGATTGCTCTTCCCTCTACCGGTGGTAGCGGGTATCAAAATATGGTGAGAGAGAGCTTCTTTACCGTTTATGTGGATAGGCACGTCTAGAACTCGAGAACCGCTCCTCACTTTTCCTAGATATAGGCTGTCTTCGGGTTCCTCTAAAAACTCAAAATCTTCCTTATCCACTCTTTCAAGGCTTCCAAAAAATGGAGGAAGCACTTTAGGTATCTTCGGCTCTCCGTTTTTTATCCTAACAAGGGGTTTCGCCTTGGCGTAGATGTAGTTCCTGATCTCCTCCTCCATCAGGCTTGTCTCTTCGTAACCCTCTAATTCCATGCCGCTCATCCGTTCTATATCGTTCTGTTCCAAGAGAGAGCCGTATTCCAGGTCCAATATCTGGAGTATCAGGTCGTCTATGGAAAGAAGGTCTCCTATCTCGATGGTCTCTCCACTCTTCTGTCGTATCAGGACTTCGCCGTATTCTCCACCTACTATCTGGCCTATCGGCATGAGATCACCATGAATATAAATCAAATCTCGCTGAGCCTGTCGTGGGCATTGGATGAATTCACCTTATATCTGAAGGCCTCGCCCATATTATCGTCTCCCATATTCTTGAGGTAGTCGACTTCTTCGTCGGTCACCCTCGCTTTTTTGTCCGCATCCACCAGCCCGTAGGGATACCCCAAAAAGATGGGATCCTTGGCCTGGAACGCGAGATGGCCTAACACTTCTTCATAGAACTCTTTCCCTTCATCCACTTCCCTGTAAAACTCGGTCCGGAAAGCGTAATTCGAAGAGGGATGGTACTTCACTACGTACATCTCACCTTTGTGGTCCGGATGCGTGTTTCGAGCTATCGGGTGGTAATACCACATTTCCTTTTCGACCTCTTGAGCCATCGATTGGACCGAGGCGATAAGGGGATAGCCCTTTGTGGTCATCAATGAACTGGTCTTCGCAACACCTACGAGAACGACGTCGTTCTTCTCCACGCTCTCGTAGGCATCCTCCGCTATCTTCCTCTCCCTTTCCACCGTCGTTTGAAGAACTCCGTCCCTTACCACTATATCCCCCTCTTCGAGATGCTCTTCCACGACGTATTTCAACGCTTCCCACTCCAAGTATTTTCTTATTGTATGTCCCGCGGCTGCCGGACTCCTCTCTTCCAGCTCGTCTTCACCTAAAGTATACTCAAGATTTTCCAAAGGTAACGAGTCGTTCTGAGGAACGAGTTCACATCTCACCTCGCCTTCTTCCAATCTAGATACGAGGAATGCGGTGAAAGGATCGAAGTTAACCACTCTATTTTTTCCTTTGAAGAGGTTAAAATATACCTTCAAAAGGTGGATGCTGTCCGAAGGAGATTCGTATATCTTGTTGTTGCCTCCGTCGATACAGCAGACCGCCCTTTCCCGTTCTTTCACTTCGTAGCCGGAAAAGTTCTCTTTTGAGAGAGGTACCGGGTCATAATACTGTTCCTGGCTGAAAGAGGGGCGGCCCCACTCATTTGGTGTTTCAGAGAGATCATCCATGACCTCGTACAGGTCTTCCAGCATCGAGATTGGAAGCTCATCGGTGATACTTAAAGATTGAGAAAGGAGGGGGATAGGTGGAAGTGGATAGTTTCTTGCGGAACACCTCAATCTTAATATATCCTCACCAGTATAGGTAAATGGTCGAAAATTTGCAGCGGCTGATCGAGATGGTGATACCCGCCGAGAGGTGGGAAGAGGCTGAAGACCTGTTGGGAGAAAACGAAAAGGTCTTTGATTTCTGGTGCGAGGATATCACGGAAGAAAGGATCATAGTCAAGATCCTGGTGGATGCCGATAAAAGCCAGACCGTCATAGACAATTTGAGTGATAGATTCGAGAAGTATGATACTTTCAGACTGCTTCTTTTCCGGGTAGAGGCGTCTCTGCCCGTAGAGGAGGAGGAAGAGGAGGAAAAAGAACAAGATGATGAAGAAGAAGAGGAAGAAGATAAAAGGGGTAAAGAGACAAGAGGGGTGAGCAGAGAAGAGATATATACGGAAGTCAAGGATCAGTGTGAATTTGATAGGGTCTATGTTCTGCTGACGGTCCTCGCGGCCGTCGTCGCATCTATAGGCGTTCTGAAGGCCGATGTTGCCGTCATTGTCGGCGCTATGGTGATCGCACCTATGCTAGGTCCCAACGTCGGTCTCTCCTTGGCGACCACCTTGGCGGATATCGACCTAGCTAAGTTGGCTGTGAAGACAGCAGTGGTGGGCATACTGTTATCTTTTCTGGTCTCGGTAGGATTAGGGGTCGTTCTCAGCGTAGACCCCGCCTCGTCCCAGATCGCCACGAGAACCGATATCGGTCTTTTACAGGTAGTTCTAGCTCTCTCCGCTGGAAGCGCCGGCGCTTTAGCTTATACCAAAGGACTCTCGTCTGCGGTCATAGGAGTGATGGTCGCTCTAGCTCTAGTACCGGCGTTAGCCGCCTCCGGTCTTCTGATAGGGTCCCAATATTTCACCTTAGGCTTCAACGCGCTGGTTTTATTCTTCATAAACCTGATCTGTATAAACCTTTCCGGCGTGATGACCTTCGTCGTCCAGGGTTTCGAACCTAGTTCTTGGTGGGAAGCCGATAAAGCTAGAAGATTGACCAAGAAGGCTTTAGCTATCTGGGTCAGCCTTCTCGGGATACTGATAGCCGGCATAATATACACGCAGTACTTCTGATGTCTTCCTCTAAGTCCTCTGATCCTAATGAATATCGGAGGATATAAATAATATAACTCTTTTTAACACTCTAGGTGAAATATTAATGGAATATCAAATCAACGGAGATAATCTTGAAGTCGTGTCACTCCAGATCGGTGGAAACGAGATGGTCTACGGCGAGGCCGGAGCCATGTCCTATATGTCTGGTAATGTCCAGATGAGTGCGGAGGCCTCGGGCGGTTTCATGAAAGGTCTGAAACGAAAATTCTCCGGCGAATCCTTCTTCTTGACCCAGTTCACCACTACAGGAGGAACCGGTCTTGTAGCTTTCTCCGGGCAAGCCCCCGGGAGGATAGTTCCCTTACAGCTTCAACCGGGAGTGGAATACATCGCTCAGAAAGACGCGTTCCTTTGTGCTGAGTCCGGTGTAGATCTGGATATCGAAGCTACGGGGCTAGGTAAAGGGCTTTTTGGCGGCGAAGGTATGATCCTACAGAGACTTTCGGGAAACGGTATGGTCTTCATCCACGTTCCTGGAGATCTTATAGAGAAGGAACTCGAGCCGAACCAGATCTTGAAAGTCTCGACAGGTCACGTGGCAGCATTCGAACCCTCTGTTAGATACGATGTTCAGAGGACTGGAGGTATAAAGAGCTCGCTCTTCTCCGGCGAAGGTCTATTCATGACAACGCTTCAAGGCCCGGGAAAAGTATGGCTGCAGAGCATGACGCTTCAACAATTAGGTGCGGCTCTAAACCCGTATATCTCCGGCGATAGTAGCGGATCCAGCGGCCCTAACATCTCGTTCGGCTGATCAGAGAAGTGGGCGAAGAGCATGAAAAACTCTCATATCCTATTAGCAGGCGTCATAACCACGGCGCTGCTAATATCTATCTTTTATTTTCTAGACATCTTCATGATGATCGCTCTTTGGGTTGGTATTTCCATCGGGATAGTGATGGTGATATTCATCATCGGGTTTATCCTCGTCTCTATCTTGGCCGTACCCTATTACCTAATCAAGAAAGATAAGGAAGTGCAGGATCACGGCAGCTACAGTATAGACGATATCGAGGGCGAGGAGTGAAAACCTCCTTACTACTTATCGACCAAAAAACATTATACGAGTATCATTATTCCATCTAGGTAGATATCACGATGGGAAGTGAGAAGGACTACTATCGAATGGGCGTAAAAGAGTGTTTAAAAGCACTCGACACCTCCACTGAAGGCTTGACTAAAGATGAAGCCGAAGAACGTCTGGAGAAGCACGGCAAAAACGAACTGACCGGAAAAGTCCAGACCCCTAAATTACTGCTGTTTTTATCACAATTCAAAAAACTATTGGTCATAGTACTGATCGTGGCGGGGATCATATCTCTTTTCCTAGGGATCGCTCAAGAAGATCCGGGAAGCTTGAAGAGCGCCGCCGCTATGTTCATCATCGTCTTAATAAACGCCGTGATAGGTTTTGTCCAGAAGTATAAGGCTGAACAGATAATAGAAAAACTCAAATCACTTATAAAGTCGCCTGCGCAGGTCAAACAAAGCGGGGAGTGGAAAGAGATAGATCAGGAAGAACTCGTTCCTGGAGACATAATAAAGGTGGAAGAGGGGGATAAGATCCCGGCGGATATAAGGGTGATCAAATCTTTCAACCTGAAGACTAACGATTTCTCGCTGACCGGAGAGTCGATGCCACAGGAGAAACAAACCAACGCGATCGACGAGGACGTGACCCTCGCGGACAGGGACAATATGGCTTACGTGGGCACTACGGTAGCCACCGGAAACGCAGTTGGGGTTGTGGTCTCCACGGGTATGGACACCGAGATGGGTAAGATCGCGGATATGACTGAAGAGACCGGGGAGCTAAAATCACCCTTGCAGAAAGAACTCGATCTGGTCGCGAAATATCTTACATCGATTGTGGTAGTGATAAGCACAGCCCTGTTTTTCGTGGCAACCTCGCAGGGACTGAATTTGACGACCAGTCTTATCTATGCGGTAGGAATCGCGGTTTCGGCCGTACCCCAGGCTCTTCCCGCACAGGTAACGGTAGCTCTTTCGACCGGAAGCAACCGTTTGGCGAATAAGAACGCGGTCGTCAAGAATCTGTCCTCGGTCGAAACTCTCGGTTCTACAACGGTCATCTGTACGGACAAAACCGGAACCTTGACCAAGAACGAGATGACCGTTAAGAACATCTGGTTCGACGACGAAGAGTACAAGCTGACCGGTTTAGGTTACAAGCCAGAAGGTACGATAAAGGATGAAAACAGAACAGAACTCTCGCAGGAACAGATAAGCGAACTGGAGATATTCATGGATGCCGCGACTTTAGCATCGGATGCGGAGATCCACGAACCCGACGACGAGCACGACAGTTGGTACTCTGTTGGGGATCCCACCGAAGCCGCTCTGGTGACTATGTCGACCAAATTGGGAACCCGCCACGATAGAGAAGATGAGAGAAATCCCGAGGTGATCGAATTCCCTTTCGACTCGGAAAGAAAGAGGATGAGTTCGGTGAGGGATATAGGGGAGGAGTACGAGGACGAAACGGTCAAGGAAGCGTTCGAAGGCGACACGGAAGGTATGAGAGTCCTCGCCATGAAAGGAGCGACCGACAGCATCCTTTCCATAAGCAAATACATCTACAGGGACGGGGAAGTGGAAAAGATAACTGAAGAGGACAAGCAGAGGATCCGAGAGATCAACGAAAAGTACTCGGAAAAGGCCATGCGCGTTTTAGCCATGGCTTATCGTCCTTTGGAGAAGAAAGGCGAAGATTATACGGAGGAAGAAGTCGAGAAAGACGTGATCTTTTTGGGTCTAGCGGGCATGATCGATCCTCCCAAAGAAGGCGTGGACGAAGCCATCGGGAGCTGCCACGACGCTCATATCCGCACTTACATAATGACTGGAGATCACTCTATCACGGCTAAGGCCGTGGGAGATGAGATAGGACTCACGGAAGAGGGGGAAGAAACACCGGTGTTGACCGGTAAGGAGATGAAGGATATAACGGATGAAGAACTCAAAAGTATCATGAAGAAAAGCGAATCGATGATCTTTTCGAGGGTCGATCCAGAGGATAAACTTCGGATCGTGAAGTTGCTGGAAGAGGAAGATGAGATCGTAGCTGTCACCGGCGACGGAGTGAACGACGCTCCTGCTTTGAAAAGAGCGCACATCGGCGTCGCGATGGGCCAGAAGGGCACTGATGTTGCGAAGGAGGCCTCCGAATTGGTTTTGCTCGACGACAGCTTTCCAACTCTGGTCGATGCTGTTAGAGAAGGTCGGACCATCTACAACAACCTGAAGAAAACCGTTCTCGCTTCGATGACCACGAACGGTGCTGAGCTCACTACTGTTCTTGTCGGCCTGGCGATGATCGGACTGTTGGGATGGGGCGAATGGGCTATACCGATCTTGGTCATCCAGATCTTAGCGATAGACCTTTTAGCGGAGATAATGCCGCTCACGTTTTTAGCTTATGATCCTCCTACAGAGGAGATGATGATCTCACCTCCGAGGAGTCAGGACGAGCACATCCTCAATCTCCCCCGTTCTACTGAGGTCATATTTTTAGCTCTTTTGATCGGTGGTCTAGCCGCGGGCAATTTCTGGTTTTACTTCCAGCGCCAAGGTTTATCCCTGACTGGAGGTGAAGCACCGACTATGGCATACGCTAAAGCAACGACGATCAGTTACCTCACTCTAGCATACTGCCAGTTCGCCAATATCATGTCTAGAAGATACGAGTACGAGTCGATCTTCAGCAAAAATATCCTCTCGAACAAGATCATAGTTTATTCGATAATAGCCTCTATAGGTCTCGTATTCCTGGGAGTGTACGGCCCCTACATCAGCGACTTTCTCGAATTCGCCAGTTTAGGGAAGATGGAATGGCTGCAAGTTTTAGGGGCGATGTCGATATTCTTGGGAGTGTTCGAGGTTATCAAATTCTTCAAGCGTTGGAGTCGAAACGTATCCCCGTCTAGCTGAGGTATTGAACCGGGTAGATCAGCGGTCTAAAGAAACATTAGGGCATTTCCTTAACGGTGATACTTTACCAGATCGAATAAGTTGAGTGAAAATCTTTATTTATATTCGCAGAGATACAGAGCTGATGAAATGGCCTTTAGTAGCCTATAAAGTCGGTCTCGCCATCTTCTTAGTCGTCATCTTATTGATCGCGGCTATGGCGATCATGCCGGTAGTCAAAGGAGATATATCCGTAGAACGGGGGGAAGAAGGCATGGATTGGAGCTTGGAGGACGAGACCTTCACTGGAAGAGCTAGCGTGTGGATAAACAATTCTGGTTACCTGGATTTCGAAAAGATCGTTTTCGATCTGGATGGCGAAGTCCTCGACGATTTTCATATAAATTCGACCCAGAAAGTGGGTGATATCAGCGCGGGAGAGGATAAAAAAGTGGATCTGACATTTTCTAAAAAACTATCAGAGGTGCCGGATGATGTCAAAACGCATCTTCTACGGCAGGATACCGAGGTGAACGTGACCGTGAACGTGGACGGTCAATACTCATATTCCCTTTTCACGTTCACAGCCGAAAGGGAGGAGGTTTTTCACTGGGGCGCTCCTTTCCACGATCTATCCGTATCGGATGTGTCTTACTCTCAAAGTCCGCCGGAGGCCGAGATGGATGTGAGTTTTGAAAACCACTATCGTGGGGAACTAGGTTTTGATGTCACCGTAGAGATCTTTAACCCTTATGGAGGAGTCGTCGGAAGTACGACAGAAACTTATACAGTTCCCGCTGGAGACAGTTTTCACGAAACGATAACGGTCGAACTCTCCGGAGAGCCGGATCACGCCGTGGTGACATTTGAGGAGAAAAAGAGCGGGATGTCATATGAGGAGGTAGTGGGATGAGTGAAGAAAAGCCCATCTTGTACCCTATACTTGTGGGGATCCTCCATTTCATCTTTTTCGTGGTGGTTGTGGCGCTGGTGATCAGCTTCGTTAAGGATTATTTTCCCGGGCTGGGAGGCATCTTTCAAGGAACCTTGACCTACGTGATCATCTTCGGTTCTCTCGTGGCTTTGATGGCAACGCTGACCGCATATTTCATCAGAGGAACAAAGGCTAGGATGGTTTCTGGGGTGCTGAAAGCGGGCTCCATGATCATCTATCACTTAGGTATCTATAACAGCCTAGATATAACGGTGGAGAGGCGCGGTGCCCTGGTCAGTGTGGATTATCCGGGCATGAGATTGCTGGTAGTTTTACTTTTAGTGCTGTATGCGATTTATTTCGTTTTTGAATTTATATTACACCGGAAGGACAGTGAAAAGGATGTAGAACAGGATGAAGAACTTGCCACTCGAAAGAATGTCAGGCGGAAAAGAGATGAAAGGTCTAATGTTGCGCGGGATCAGAGCCATTGGGAGTAGACTAGGTGTTCGGACGATAGAAAGGTTTATATGAGAGGACCAAGTACAATGCTTAATGAGGAGGTGAACTAAAATGAAAGGAACAGTAAAATTCTTCAATGATATGAAGAACTTCGGTTTCATCGAACCAGACGAAGGCGATGAAGATCTATTCGTACATCGCAGCGATCTGGAAGATGCTAACTTCCTGAAAGAAGACGACATAGTCGAATTCGAAACTGAACAGGGAGAAAAAGGACCAAGAGCCGTAAACGTCAAAAAGATAGAGTAGATCACTCTAGAATCTTCGGGTGAAGAACTCCTGAATCTAACTCGGTGTCAAGATCTCGGTGTTTTATCGGTATCATAGGTTTCACAGTCTTACCGGTCGGATCGTTCAGCACTAGAAATCTCTTATCTTTTTTATTTCTTTTATATATCTGGTCTAGAGAGTTTTGTCATAGGTGAGAAAAGGCTAAAATATATTCTGAATCCATGAAAATAGGGAATTTTATAAAAACCTCTCTCTCATCTAAAATACCATGGAAGAAGAAACTATAGAGTTGGAAGAAGCCTCTAAACACGTGAAGACCGTGAGCAGAAGGATAGCTCTCCTGCATCTCTCCTACGCAAAGACTCTGACCGAGGAACTAGGAGAGGAGGAGGGAAAACAATTGGTGCTAAAGGCGATCAAACGCTACGGCAAAAATATAGGAGAGGCGAGAAGAGAGGAGATCAAAGAGAAGAATTTAGAATCGACCCCGGAGAACTTCAGTGAAGGAGAAGCGCTTAGCGTCCCGCCCTTCGGCATGCACTCTAAGTTAGAGAAGGACGGAGAAAAGATGAGAGCCTATGGATGCGCGCTAGGAGAACTGTGGAGAGAGATGGATGAAGAGGAACTGGGTAAACTGTACTGCTACGTCGACGCGGCGAAATATCTAGCGTTCAACGAAGATTGGGTACAAACACACACCAAAGCGATGACCGCGGGAGACGACCACTGCGAGTTCAAGGTCGAGGGGTCAACCGAAGAACAGAAAGAGCTTTTCAAAGACGATGAAGAGGACTTCTCAGAGGCGGATAAATATTTGAAGAGAAGCTGAGAGATCTACATATCGATCATCCTTGACGCTATTTTGGCGATCCTGTAGCTGTAATGAGAGTCTAATATCTGACAGTATGACCTATCACATGATCGTCTTTTGGTATCCGGAGAAGAGCAAGTGGTGTTGGGTTGATCTATTCTATCCAGCTCTCTAGTTTTTGCCTCTTCAGATAACTATCTTTTAGAAAAAATATCAGATACCTTCCAAAAACTCCGCGGTCTTCTCCACCACGATACGCTGCTGTTC
>CAYWYD010000006.1:0-71446 GCA_964462425.1 uncultured Thermoplasmata archaeon | reverse complement strand
ATGGAAGAAGAAGCAGTAGATGAAGAACCAGTAGAAGAGGAACCAATAGAAGAGTGATCTACGGAACCACCTAGTACGTAAGATAAATAGGTGTGGCAGGATAGGGAAGAAACCTATTCCAGCCAATCCGCTTCAACGTTTTCCAGTTCGTTCAAAACCCTTTCTCTTATCTCTTTTGGTTCAGGATGATTCTCTAGGATCTCACCGTCTTCCATAACTTTCTCGAGCATCGGCTTCATAGTGCTTCCACATCCACATTCGGGTTTTTCTTTTTCGTCCCAGCTTTTCATCTCGAAGGTGAAACAGTTCGGGCATCGATAGACCTGTTTCTTTCCACTGAATTTACCTCTTTTAGCTACTAGATCACCTTCTTTCTCTACTATATCCATGGCGAAATTTACCGTTCTAGCATTGGAAATAGATGTTCCGACGCCAAAAGAATCCACTCCGGCATCTTTTAATTTCGGGATGTTATATTCGTCCATCCCCCCGGAACAGATGATATTGGTCTCGACGCCTCTTTCCTTCAGTTCCCACCTAACTTCCTCCGCGATCGCGGAGAGGTCGCCTCTCCTAGATGAAGGTGTATCCAATCTTATACCGTATAGGTTCTTGCCCATCCCTTCGGAAGCCATCACGGATTCCTTTTTCTCGTCATAATAAGTATCCACGAGAGCTATCCTATTGACATCTTCGGGTAAAACCTCGTCGAAGGCCTCGAACGCTTTTTTGGGATGATCAAAGATGATCGTCAGTGAATGTGGCATCGTCCCCTGCGGCTCGACACCGACTTCTTCAGCTCCAACAATACAGGAAACACCGTCACATCCTCCTATGTAGGCCGCTCTATCGATCACAGGTGATAGACCGGGATGCATCCTTCTGATGCCGAAAGAGATAACTAGCGAGTCGCCTGCGGCTTTTGCTACTCTTGCCGATTTAGTGGCAACCCCCGAAGGATGACAGATGAACCCAAGAAGAGGTGTTTCGTATATACAGAACTCATCATAAGGCCCTTCTATCCAAAAAACCGGTGTCAAGACGCCATTTCTACCTTTAGTTCTAAATATGGTTCCTTCTGGCATCGAGTAAACATCAACCGATTTTCCTTTGAGAAGCTCCAGCACCTCGTCGAGTCCACAGAGGACTGCCCAATCCCAATCGGAAGGGAATGAAGAAGCGGTGAATTCGGCCGTGACTGATTCATCTCCCACTCCCTTCTGCTCAAATATTTCCATCGTATTCTCGAAGTATATATCAGTGGTTTTACCTTCTTTTATCTCCTCTTCACTGACTAAATGAAACCCGCTCATTCTACCATCTATATTAATAATCTACTATTTTCCTATTTATTATTTTTTATTTCTTCCTATGTATTTTGAATCTCTAAAATAAATAAAACCGTAAATATCCAAAATGACCAAAAAATAGTTATACTTATAATTCCGTTATTAAATAGTAAATGAGGAGGATACTAGCTGGAGCGGCTGTTTCAATCTGTATTCTTTTTCTTTTCCTTCCCTTTAGTTTTGGTTTTACTTCTGCTCAACCAACGGATTTTAATTCTAGTTCAGATCTTGTTGTCGGTGAAGACGAAAGGATCGTTATATCTGGACCCGAATATGCTGTAAAAGGAAATATCATCGTCCGCGAAGATGGAATTTTAGAGATACAAGATACGGATTTTGAGATATATCAAGATGATTCTGATCGATCAAAGATCGAACTTGAATCGTCAGCCAACCTTAAGCTCATAGATTCAACCTTAGCATCTGCGAAAAAAGTTGATCTGAAACTCGATCCCGGATCAACGCTGAATGTTAAAAATTCAACTTTGAACTTACCCGGAGAAATAAAGGGAACGCCTAAGAGTGTCAGAGTGCTGGATTCTGAATTGGGAATCCAAAATATCAACTTTGATGCTACGGAAGTTTTCATTGTAGAAGATAGTATTGTTGAATCAGATGGTATATTGGTTTCATCTCCTAAAGTTTATCTCAATCGATCAGTTTTTCGTACAGAGCTGATATTTTATGATGAAACCGTCGTAAAGGCGTACGGTTCATTATTCGATAGTATCGAGACAAATTCAGGTTCTGAGGCTAGTATATACGAGAAAGTCATCCTTTCAGTTAAAGATAAGATCGAGGTCCCTATAGGGAGAGCTGATGTAGTGGTTGAGAGACTAGGTTATGAAAATTGGATGCATCGAGTCGAAACCGATAAGAATGGTGAATGGGTCAGTTATCTACTGGCTGAAGAGATAGGACCCGATCGCTCACTTTTTAAAGGAAATTATGAAATAAGGGTGGACCATGATGATTATGGGGAAAAAACGACTATATCTCTTTCTCCAGCAGAGAAAAGGACCCCTGAAAGAAGAAGAGAAGAACTTAAGAAAAAAATAGATATAAAGCTAGCCGATGTTTTGCAGCCCACTTCTTACTATTATGAATCCCAGTCTGATCTTGAGATAGACGGTACTAGCCGACACGTGATAGAGACATATTCCGGGGAAGGAATAGAAAATTATGTTCAGCAGGGAAATATACTTTTGACAGGTAATGGAACTCTAGTTGTTGGGGAAAAAAGTAGTGTTAAAGTACTCCAAAATGAGGAAAGCTACAGGATGGAATTAAGAGATAGTTCGGAGCTGCGAGTTCGAGATCAAGGCAGTATCGGAAGTGACGCCCCTCTCAACGTTTATCTATACGGAGACAGCAGTTTATCCCTGAATGGAGCGGAGTTAGAACTCGGTTCCCTGTATATGGGCGATTCTTCAACTCTGACAGCAAAAAATACGCGTATAGAGGCTAACCACATCCATTTTCAGGGTAACCAATTTGATCTCGAGAATTCAGTTATTGAATCGAACTCGTTAGAGGTCGATGCGCAGACAGTTAGTTTACAGCGATCTAAGATATATACTAACAAAAATGTCACTCTGGGAGCAGATAGATTCGAAGTCGTTGATATGGACTTTGAAAGATCGGTTTTCTTTAAAAGTAAGTCAAACAATAGGATATCCATAACTAACGTGACAGCAGAAGAGATAAGCCCTATGGGAGATCTAACCATAGAGAGAAGATGGTACCTAAGGGCTGAAATATTCAATGGGGAGGACAGATTGGTTCCGTCAGTTGATTTGAATATCTATCGACAAGTGTCTTTAGAGAGGGAGCTAGTCGAAACTGTGTTTGTGGAGGACGGTAAGATCAAAGTTCCATTGAAAAGCGAAGTAATAAATTCAGAGGTAAGTAGATTTGTTGGGAATTACATCCTTGAAGCAAACAAAAGTGTTAATGGTGACGTAGTGGAAAGTGAAACAACCATGGTAGCGGTCGATTCTAACGTCAAGGCTGGATTAAAGTTCAAAGAAGAATTTCCGTATAGGATAGTTATCGATGTTGATCTTCCCGAAAGAGTAGAGCCGGGTGAAGTCTTCGAAATCAAGGGTAGAGCTTATTATCAAGGTGTTGACCTAGAGGTAAATAACGCTACTGTGGAGGTTGGGATAGATGAAGATGGTGATTTGCGTTGGAATACTACAACAGATGATACAGGAAGATTCAATTTAGAAGTGCAGGCCCCCGGGGGCATAGGCACTTCCTCTTTAAACCTTCGAGTCCATGATAAGAAGATGATGATGGAATCAGAGTTAGCTCATTCATTGGAGATCAGCAGAGATGACGAGTTATCTGTGCGAGGATTTTTATTCACTACTACCATTGGCAGATTCATATCGATCACGGTTATATTTGTACTACTACTCTTGGCGTACAAGATCATTACTACACCCATGTATGAAAAAGAACCTACCATCTCTTCTTCCGACAACATGGTGAATTGGACCGAGAAATCTTTAAAGAAGGAGTGAATTAATCATGGCTGATAAAGAAGAAGCGATCCAGAGACTCAAGCAGATTTCTTCTGTGGGTGAAAAGAGAGCAGAAAATCTTTACGAGGGTGGTTTTGAATCTCCCCAAGATATAGCTGAAAAGGGCCTTGGAGGTTTAGCTGAAGTTCCTCAGATCGGTTTTCAAACCGCAAAAAAAATATTAGAAGATGCAAAAACCGTGGCAAGCGGTAAAGATGAAATAGACTCAGAAGAAGAGCTTGGTGACCTTGTAGGGGAGATGGAAGAGCTGGAGGAATCTCTTTCAGTGGAGGAAGGAGGAGAAGGTGAAGAGGAAGAGGAGCTTGGTGACCTCGTAGGAGAGATGGAAGAGCTGGAGGAATCCCTCTCAGTCGAGGAAGGAGGAGGTGAAGAGGAAGAAGAAGAGGAAGAAGAAGAGGAAGAAGAAGAGGAAGAAGAGGTTGATGATCTCGTAGGAGAGATGGAGGAATTAGAAAAGTCTCTATCGGATGAAGAGGCAGAAGGAGAGGAAGAAAGAGAGGAAGGAAGAGAAGAAGAGAGATCCTCTATGGGAGCGGAACAAAAAACTACTGAAGGAACTGAAGAGGTAGAGATGAAAGATGAGGTGGAGGCTATAGAGGAGCTTCAGGATGGTTTGGAGGAGGCATCTTCTACCGAAGAAGATGGGTCCGAGGGTATCGAACCTGATCTGGTGGAAGAAGGCGAAGACACCGAAGTTTATACGGATAAGAGTGATGTGGAAGATGAATTGGGTGGTCTTCTCGAAAGCATCGGAGGGGAAGACAGTGTATTGGGACCCGATTTTGAAGTAGCTAAAGAGATAGACGAATGGATAGAAGATACGGTGGGTATCGAAGCCCATGTCGGTGAAGAATCGAAATGCCCGATATGTGGTGAGATAGTGTCCATCTATCAGGATAGATGTGATAGGTGTGGGGTCGAATTTGTGGAGGGGGAAGCGAAATGTGAAGAATGTGGAGCTTCTGTCGATCCCGAGGCTGTGAGATGTCCAGAATGTGATGCGGCCTTGGTAGATGAGAAAACAAAATGTCCGATATGTGAATCGATGATTTATGCCTCTGAAGATATTTGTCCAGTCTGTGGAACCGAGTTCTATGAGGAGAAGATTAGATGTGATGAATGTAAATCTACCGTTCCGATGGATGCTATAATATGTCCAAACTGCGAGGCGATCTTGAGACAGAAGATCATGGAAAAGCACATTTCGGATAAAATGGAAGTCACTTCGGAGACAACAGAGGTGGATATTGGAGGGATGAATATACAGATGACAGGGGGTCCTGGGACTCCCGCTGGGTCGGAGAAAGATCAAACTGATTTAGGCGGAGATCATAGTACGGCATCGGGCAGAATATTATTTCCATTTCCAGCGATCGTAGATCAGGAAGAGATGAAAAAAGCTCTTTTACTGAATGCAGTAAATCAGGATATCGGCGGTGTGCTCATCGAAGGCCAAAGAGGTACAGCTAAATCGGTCGCGGTGAGAGGTTTGTCAGAGATCTTACCGGAGATAGAAGTTATAGAGGGCTGCAGATTTTCCTGTGATCCGAAAAATCCTGATGAATGGTGTTGGGAATGTGAAGAGCAATATGGAGACGTTCCGCCCGAGGAGATCCCCGCTAAGACTAGGCCAGTAAAAGTTATCGATCTTCCTTTGAATGCCACTGAAGATAGGGTGGTAGGCACCTTAGATGTAGAGAAGATGATGCAGGAAGGAATAAAAGCTTTCCAAGAAGGGATTTTAGCGGAGGTTAACAGAGGTATATTATACGTTGATGAGATCAACTTGTTAGATGATTTTATCGTCGATGTTCTCCTCGATGCAGCTGCTATGGGAAGGGTGACGGTGGAAAGAGAAGATATAAGCGTAACTTATCCGTCTAATTTTATACTCGTGGGCAGTATGAACCCCGAGGAGGGTGCGCTTCGTCCCCAGCTCTTAGATAGGTTGGCTTTGAACGTTAAAGTCGAGGGTATTTCTGATTCTAAAGAGAGGAAGAAAGTGATAGAGAGGCGAGAAGAGTTCAATAATAATCCTGAGGGTTTTAGAGAGGAATGGGATGATGAAATAGATGATTTGAGGGAGAAAATAATAAAGGCGAAGGAAAGAGTCCCGAAGGTAAATTTACCGGACGAGACAGATGATATAATAACTAGGGTGTCTGTTGATTTTGAGGTAGATGGACATAGGGCCGATATAATAATGAAAAGGACCGCCAAAACGAACGCGGCTTTTGAAGGACGAAGTGAAGTGAACAGAAAGGATATCATTTTGGCTGCTAAGATGGCTCTTCCTCACCGGATGAAGAAAGGACCTTTAGAGGAGCAGGAATTCAGTGTAGAGAGATTAAAGAGGTTGGTTAGACAGTATTCTTAAAAAATCTCGAAAAATTGAAAAATTCTTTATATCAGTTAGTTGTCTTTCTCATCCTGCAGATATTCCATCGAGGTTGAAAATTTGACCGACGAAAACGCTGATGAGGAAGAAGAAGGTGAAGAAAAGAGATGTCCCTCTTGTGGGGAAAAAGTAAATGAAGAAGATATCAAATGTGAAAACTGTGGAGAGGGTCTACTCGGAGATGAACCCATGATGGATGAAGAGGAGATTGTGGGTGACGAATTGAACTTAGAAGAAAAAATAGCAGAGAACAAAGGCGGATCGCCGAAAACGCCTTCTGATTCTGGATCTGGTTCTGATTCCATCCCCTCTGGACTTTCCTCACTCGGAGGGATGATAGAAGAAAAAGTGATGGCTTCGGTTAAACAGAGAGAGGAAAGGATCAGAGACTCGATGAAGAAAACGGTGAGAGAAAGGGAGAGAAAGATCAGGGAGAAGATGCAGAATCGGATTGATAAATATAGAGAAAAGTATGATGAGGAAAAATCTAAACTCATGGATCGTGTAGATAAAGAGAGGGAAGAAAAAGAAGAGATAAGAAAGGAACTGGAGGGGAAGATAGAAAATTTGAGGGGAAAAATTGATGAAAAAGCTTCCGAGATGGATGAACTAAAAGAAAAACACGTTCAGGAAAAAGATGAACTGCGGGAAAAATACGAGGGAGAGATAGAGGAACTAGAAAAGGAGATAAGAGAACTAAAGGATGAGCATACAGAAGAAAAAGAACAGTTGAAAGAGAAGTATATGGAAGAAAAAGAAGAGCTTAAGGATAAATTACAGAAGGAAAAGGAAGATTTGAGGGAAAAATACGAGAAGGAAAAGAAAGATTTAAGAGAGAAATACGAGAAGGAAAAGAAAGAACTGCAGGGTGATATAGAGGAACTGAGAGAAAAGCATGAAAAGAAAGAGGAAGAATTGAGAGAAAAATTGGAAGAGGAAAAAGAGGAACTAGCTGATAAGCTGAGAGAAGAGAAGAAAGAGTTGAGGTACAATCTAGAGAAAGAAAAAGTCGATCTGAAGAATAGGATGGAAAAGGAGATCGAACATCTAGAAGAAAGATTAGAAGAGGAGAGAGAAAAAGGTGGTGGAGGAGGATTCCCGGCCCTCACCGGTGAAGGCGGCCTCGCCGAGATGGGGTCCTTGATGGGTGAAGGGCTTTCTGAAGATATCCAACCTCGTCTTAACGAGCCGGTTTATCCCTTCCCCGCTATAGTGGGTCAAGAAAGGATGAAAAGAGCTCTACTTCTCAATGCTATTAATCCAGCGATCAATGGCGTTTTGATCTGGGGTGAAGAAGGCTGTGGAAAAAGAACCGCGATAGTTGCGTTAGCCGAATTGTTATCAGAAATCGAGGGTGTCGATGATGAAGAGGAAGAAGAAGTGAAGATCTGGAACGATCAAGAGAGATACATAGCGGGCACTATCCACTCTAGTAAAACTGATACTAAACTGATGGTCGATACCGTTTTGAAGAACGGAGCGCTGAATGTGAAAAATAAGGAAAACTGTGAGAAAACAGGAACACCGATGATCACTGTAGATAATCCATCGATCATAGATAAACATATGCTCTCCTATCTAGAAGGGTTTAATCTCCAGGTAAAAGTGGAGATGATCGACGATATAGATAAGAGAAGAGAGATAATAAGAAGGAATAAAGAGTATCAGAAGGATCCAGAAGGATTTTATGAGGATTATGAAGAACAATGTCATGATCTCAGGGACAGGATAGTAAAAACAAGGCAGACACTAGGTGGTGTTACGGTGAGTGCTAGACAAAGGAATACCATCTCTAATCTTTCGGCTCATGCTTCATTACCCTCTGGTAGTGATATACTCTTGGAGGAGGTCGCTAGGACTGTAACAGCCTATGATGGTAGAGAGGAAGTTAAAGAGGAGGACATTCAAGAAGCTGTAGATATTTTATTCGTCAGCAAAGCTAAGGATTTCTTGATGAAGTAGACTCGAGACCTATGGTTAGACTCTGATTCCAAGGAAACACTTACATACCTCTTTTAAGATATTTTTTAATAAGGGCTAACCGTTAATATGGCCAAGAGAGGATCACTCAGATGAAAGAGAATGGGTCTTTAGAAGAAAGAGTTAGAAAAAGCTTAGATAAGGAATTTGGAGCTAAGATATATAAGAAAGATTTTACTCTCGGGATTAGGATACCCTTTGCTCAAGTCCCAGAAATCAGAGAGAGTGATATCTCTTCTTTGAAAGAGTCAGTAGAGGAAATCGGAGTGGACGAGATCAAAGATGATACCGTCACCACCCTTTTAGTCGCTAATCAAAATAGTGTAGAATTTGAGACCGAGGTGCTTATACGTGCGATAGAGAAGAAAACAATTGAACCGATCCATGGAGCTGTAGTTTCATCTGGGAAGCAAAAAGTCCAGAAGATTAATGAAAAAATAAGACGTCTGCTAGATGAAAGTTCTGTTAAATCTTCAAAAGCCGTGAGTGGGGGAGGAGCTGGCGGAGCCAAAATTGAGGAGACCTATAAATTAAGTGGAAGAGGGAGAGTTGTAGGAAATAGAAAAGCTAGAGAAGATGTCAATTTTGGGGATGTTGCGGTTGTTCCGAGTATTAGAAATGCTATTAGGCAGAGTAGTTTCCGTGGTCCGGGGAGAAGTGGGGGAGTTAAAATAAAAAAAGAACATCTGCGAGAAAAGGTTTATCGCTCCAGGACCAAGGTGCAGCAGTTGATGGTCATAGATACGAGTTATCTTCCTGATGAGATGAGAAAGATCAGGACTGTAGAAGAGATAGCTAAGACAGTTCTTACTGTTTCCTATGAAAAGCGTTCTCAAGTCGGGATTATATCGTCGTCTGGTGATGAAGCAGAACTTGAACTCCCTTTCACCACCGAAGTAAGTAAGGGTGAAGAAGTACTAAATAAATTTAATTATGGAGGCCTATCTCCTCTTCCATCGGCTTTGAAGAAAGGCCTTATATTGTTGGAAAGAGCAAGGGGGAGTCGTGCAGACGTGATCTCGATCATGATGTTGATAACTAGAGGGAAAGCGAATGTGCCTCTTTTTCCAGGTGGATACGTGAGAAGAGAACTTATAGAACTCTGCAAGATGATAAGAGAATCTCCTGTTGAGATGATAATAGTGAACGTTGGAGGGGAGGAATCGGATATGCTGAAAGAGATGGCTCACAATTCTCGAGCCAGGTATTATGAATCTCCTATATTGGGGGAGGAAGTTGAGGATGCTAGAAATATCCTTGAATCGATGAAATCCGAAGAAAAGGAAGATATGGTTGAAGCGGGAAAAAAGTTTTTAGAGGATTTAGAAAACCTGTAAAAGAGAAAGGATCAGGAGTACTATGAGTCCTATTATCAATGCGAGAGAACCGATTCTTGCGATCATCTTTCCTATACTCTTACTATTATCAGGGTGTTGTTCAACAGGTTCAGTCTTTTTTTCTTCTACGACCCCCTCGATCTGAGTATCGCTCTTTTCCTGTTTAGCGGTAGTATCTTCCATAGAATCTTTAGTATTTTTAACTTCATTGATTTTATCTCTTAAATCCTTCTTTTCTTTTTTTAGATTTCCAAGCTTTTTATCGATGAAATCGCTGATCTTTTCGTCTTCCTCATGTTCTTCGGCTAACTTATTTAAATCTTTAATATCTTGATTGATATTCTTTATTCTTTCCTGTAAGTCTGAAAGGTAAGACTGTTGAAGACGAACTTCCTTTTGTTCAAACTCCTGCTCTAATTTAGGTATCCTCACTTTTTTTATCCTTTCGCCTTCTTTGAGTTCTCTTTTTTGAGATTGATCTTCTTTTTTGCTTCCTGCGTTACCTGGGGCGGTTTTCGATCTTTCTTTCATATAGCCTTCATCCTCTGCTGGTGTATTTTTTTTCATCCCATTTTTCAAATGGTCTAAATCTATTAGAGGTGATTCCTTTAATCTCATAAATAGCTGCTTGAGTTTATTAAGGTTTTCCTTAACGATCTTGACTTTTCTCTTCAGATCAACTATGGACTCAGCAAAGTCCCTTCTGCTTTCTTCACCAGCCATCCTTTTCTGAGCTTTCTTTTCTATCTTTTGTTCTATCGACTCTTTTTTGTCTTTTAGTTCATCTCTTTTTTCGATAAGGAGTCGGGTTATCTCTTCTGCTTCTTGAACCGTTTCTTCCAACTCAGGATCAGATCTTGAAAAAAGTCTTTTCAATTTTTCTCTACTTAGAGCTTTCGAGCTGTGTGAAGCGATCTCGGGATTGACCTTTTCCTGGGTCTCTAATTTTTTGATTATCCTTTCGGCTTGAGTTAACCAGATGGGTCTATATATATAACCATCTTCACCCTTGATTATGTTTTCACTAGAAAAACTCAGTTCTATACCGTCGCAGTCGACCCTATAAAACTCGATATTTCCCGCCCCATCTTTTTTAATTTCCGAGATATAGCCTAACAACTCCCCTGTTTCCTGGAGATAGACGGGTTTATTGGCTCGATCTTCTCCAGGCCAAAATACGTTTTTCAGGCTTCTAGCTATCTTGGTCATCAATTTTCCCATTTTCTCTTTTTATAATCGTTCTTCTTTTTGATTTTTTGAAGAGTGTATGTTTAAGAATAGGAAGACGTTATATAAATATTTTATTTGGAAATTTAGGGCTGAGGCGGGTTTTCTCCTATGAACAGGATCGTTAACTCAAATCTTGCCCATCAAAGTTTTATAGGAGAAGAATGTAGTAGGGTAAAAGTACATTCGAGTGATGATAGATATGGCAGAGTTCGAAGTCGTAATATCGGATCCAAAAGATGGAAATAGCTATCAACAAGAAGTAGATGGCCAACATGCCAACCGGATAATCGGAAAAACCATCGGCGATGAAGTCGATGGTATATTCATCGGACTTCCTGGCTACAAGTTACAGATCACGGGAGGAAGCGACATAGATGGTTTTCCGATGAAGCAAAATATACCCGGAACGGTTAGAAAGAAAGTCCTTGGTAAAGGCGGAGTTGGATTTCGTTCCCAGGACAACGGAGTAAAAAAGAAAAAAACGTTAAGAGGGAACACTGTTTCTGACATGTTGAATCAGATAAACATGAAGGTCATAGACCACGGGCCTAAAGAGATACCAAAACTGCTCGAGGAAGAAGAAGGTGAGGGAGAAGAATAGATGAAAGTCCCCGAGCAGCCAGAAATCAATATAGGCATGGTCGGCCATGTTGATCATGGTAAAACGACATTGACTGAGGCCCTTAGCGGGGAATGGACCGATCGACATTCTGAAGAGACCAAAAGAGGTATAAGTATAAGGCTGGGGTATGCCGATGTAGTTTTCTATAAGTGTCCCGAGTGTGAAGGCAGCCAGGCCTACACCACGGAGACTACCTGTCCTAATTGCGGCTCTGAAACCGAGTTCCAAAGGTCGATCTCGTTTGTCGATTCCCCGGGCCACGAAACTCTGATGGCCACGATGCTGACCGGCGCTTCTATCATGGACGGCGCTGTTCTGGTTATAGCGGCGAATGAAGAATGTCCTCAACCTCAAACCCAGGAACATCTGATGGGTTTGGATATCTCTAATGTGGAGAATATCGTTATAGTTCAAAACAAGATCGATTTGGTGTCCTCTGAGAGGGCGAAGGAAAATTATCGCGAGATAAAAGAATTTACAAAAGGTACTGTAGCCGAAGATGCGCCTATAATACCTGTTTCTGCTCACCACGACGTGAATATAAATATACTTATCGAAGCAATCGAAAAAGAGATAAAGACTCCGGAAAGAGACGCGGAAGGAGAAGAACCACCTATTCTGCCGATAGCTAGGTCCTTCGACATCAACAAACCCGGAACTCCTATCTCGGAATTGAAAGGCGGAGTCATCGGCGGCTCCTTGATCAAGGGAGAATTGGAGGTTGGGGACGAGATAGAGATCAAACCAGGGATAGAAGTGGAAAAAGAGGGTGAAAAGAAATGGCAGAAATTGACTACCACCGTAGAAACGTTAAACGCGGGTTCCCTTGAAGTCGATAAGGTGAGTCCGGGAGGATTGCTCGGGGTAGGTACTAAACTCGATCCTAGTATTTCTAAATCCGACTCTTTGACCGGTAAATTGGCGGGTTATCCTGGGGAATTACCTCCGATAAAGGACGAATTCGTTATGGAGGTCAATCTATTCGATAAGGTCGTGGGGATGGAGAAGGATAAAAACGTTGAAAAGATAAAAACTAGAGAACCCCTCATGCTGACCGTGGGTTCTTCCTCCACGGTGGGCGTGGTGTCTTCAGCACGTGAGAACGAGGCAGAAGTTCGGCTGAAAAGATCAGTTGCTGCCGATGAGGGCGAACGGATCGCGATAAGCAGAAGGATAAAAGGCAAGTGGCACTTGATCGGTCACGGCGTGATCAAAGAGTAAAAACAATTTTTTATTCTTTTTCTATATATAGTGCATATATTTACTATTTTATCTCTTGTAAAACAGTATATAGAATCTAGATGCATTAATGTTGAGTGAGCAACTGACAGCGGGCCGGGGAACGGTGACCTTCAAACAGCCCGGTTTATCTTGCTCCCCGAAGAGAGCAAGACTCCGGACCTAAGCCGTCGTTCCAAGGGTCCACACTATGGGACCTAAGCTTCCCGTGGGCTCGCGCACCACAGTACCACAGAGCACGCTGGTGGACTTAACTTCTGGGTTCGGAATGGGACCAGGTGTTTCCCCACCGCTCTGGCCGTCAGTTGCTCGTTAGAACTCTTAAAGCCACGTTGTATTTATAAGTTTTCCACCGATGTCCAAAACATCTAGCCTCCCGAGACCACGGAGATTATTTTTAGTTCCATCTCCTCTTTTAGATCATGATCTAACGGTAGCGGTTCGTCATCGGAAAGAACGATCACTGAGTCTAGATGATAGTCAAGTTCTTTAACGAGTGAAGAGACGTCGCTTCCTTTTTGGAGATTTATATCCCCTTCGCCTTTTACTTTCACTTTCATCGTCTGCAAGGAAACCATTACAAGAGGGGTTATTTAAATCCAAAGAAAAAGGAGTCCCGTAATACTGGTCAAATTTGTGATATAGAACTCTACTTCGTCTGACGGCTTATCTTCACTGTTCCGGTTTTTCGTTCGGTTATTTATGGGTCGTGATCATAATGCGTTCTCGATCTCTTTCATCTCATTCTGGATCCTTTTTTCTACGTCTTCTTCGTCTCTAAAATCTATATCGGGTCGTTCTTCCTCAAAGATCTCTAAGAACTCGTGGGGCGAATGCTGATGTATAGCTTTCTCTATCTTCGATTTGTATAGCGAGGCAAGAAAATGGTGTTGTCTTACCAGGTCTGCTAGCGATCGTTCTCCTTCAGCCCATTTATCAAAATCATCTTGGTTTATCAGATTTATATATCTATGCAGATCTTCTTTCGATTTCATAGTGGTTATTATCACGTGTCATACTATTTATATTTTATTGTAACTTAACAATCATGTGTATTATACTTAAGAATAAAATTTAGATGTAAATTTTTAACATTCTGGCTAGAATTTTTCATAAATAATAATAACTAGACACCTGGTATTTTCAGACGAAAATCACTTTAAATCAACGGTATTTACGTCAGACGAGGTTACTCGATAACCGCTAAATATGCGTTTTCTCAGGGAATATGTATGACATATGTTGATATCGCATCTATCCTGGTCTGATTCTAGGAAGACCTAGATCCTTTTAAGAACTACTAATCATCTATAATTCTTTAATACAATAAAACTCAGATATTCTATCAAAACATTTATTACTTCCACAGCCGGTGATGATCCGGTGATAAGTCATGTCCGAACTGATGATGTATTTGTTATACTTGATCTACTACATATTCCCTTTAGGATTTATAATACTGATTGTTCAAATCTGGCAAAAAAAGTCGGAACTCAGAGGGACTACTTATTTCAGTAAAGGACGTGAGATAGATTCATCTGCAGTCATGAAAGATGATAGGAAAGATATCAAAAATTTTCAAGTAGCTATCGTTTTGCTCATATTACTTTTCATGCCCTTATCCCATTATTCATCTACTACTCTCAGTGATGGCTTGATGGATAGAGATCGGATATTTCGTGGTGAGGGAAGTTATATAGATAACCCTGTCGAAACAAAAATAGGGCCCTCCTCTGATACAGATTCGGTCATCGGGGAGATGGAAAGGAATGATCTGTATTGGGCTGATTGGATTATAGATGGTATTAAAGAAGAAATAGATTTTGACGAACTCACTAGATTGCCGGGCAGATTGGGAGTTTACAAATTGAGAAGATCGGCTACAAGAGAAGAACACGTTATCATAACTTACAGCTACTTCTCACCTATCCCTATAACAAAGGTCTACGGCTTCGGGATGCTATCTGGACAGAAGGAGATATGGCTGCAGGAGGGACCCAATACGATAATCTATCCGATGGATCCTGCCGATGCCGATCCCTTCTAAGAACAAAATACAAAAACCGACTTTCACTCCAAAATCTTTTTATCTTTCATATATTTTCTCGGTACTGAGATAGGTGGATAATATGGAACTTATAGAGTGTGTGCCTAACTTTTCAGAAGGGCGGGATCAAAGCGTTATAGACGAGATAACTGACGAGATAGAGGTATTCGAAGATGTCGAAGTCAAGGACGTGGATATGGGAGAAGACACCAATCGGACCGTCGTGACTTTTGTGGGCCCACCGGAAGGTGTTAAAAAGGCCGCGTTCAATGCGATCAAGAAAGCTGCCGAGCTCATCGATATGAGCCAGCACGAGGGAAGCCATCCCAGGATGGGAGCTACCGACGTCTGTCCTTTCGTACCTGTTAAGGGTACCACCATGGAAGATTGCGTGGAGATAGCTGAAGATCTGGGAAAGAAGGTCGGCGAAGAATTAGATATCCCGGTTTATCTCTATGAAGAGGCGGCAACGGAAGAAAAAAGAGAAAATCTTGCCACTATCAGGAGCGGTCAATACGAAGGTCTTGACGAAAAGTTGGTCGATCCCGAGTGGGAACCGGATTTTGGTCCCGCGGAATGGAACGAGAGAGTGGAAAAGACCGGCGCCACGGTTGTCGGCGCTAGAGAATTCCTGATAGCTTACAATATAAACCTCAATACCAAGAACAAGAAGATCGCATGGGATATAGCTCTAGAGATGAGGAGGAGGGGGAGAGCGAAAAGAGTGAACAGCCCGGACCAGCATTATTGGAAAGGAAATATAGTTAGATACGGTGAGGACGAATTCCCCTGTGGAGAATGCGATTTTGTCGGAGATACTTTCGAGGAAGTGAAAGAACATACGGGGGAAGAACACGGCTATGACCTGCAGGAGTTCTTGGAGAAAGAATACGACTACGACGTTGACGATCTAGAGGGTAAAGCGGTGAAAAAGAGAGGAGAATTCGATCACTGCAAATCGATCGGCTGGTATGTAGATGAATACGAACGGGCTCAGGTCTCCATCAATCTGACGAACTTCAAAAAGACCAGTCTGGACGACGTGTATGATTTCGCCCGCGACAGGGCTAGAGAGATGGGGGTCAGAGTCACCGGGAGTGAGATTGTGGGATTAGCTCCCTATGAGGCTCTACTCCAAACGGGAAAATATTACCTTGAAAAGATGAATCAGTCCGTGGGGATTCCAGAGGAGGACATCATCGAAACCGCTGTACAATCCTTGGGCTTGAGAGACGTAGCGGAATTCGATCCCGACGAGAAGTTGATCGGAGGCCCCATGAAGCCGGAAGACGCTCTCGTGGATATGGATGTCGATGATTTTGTTCATGAAGTTTCAAGAGACTCCTCTACACCCGGCGGAGGCAGTATAGCCGCTCTATCCGGGTCGATCGGTGCTGCGCTGTCATCGATGGTTTCCAACCTAAGCACCGGAGGAAGAGGTACGGAAGACCTCGATCCGAAATTGATGCCGGTTGCAGAGAAGGCGCAAGAGTTGAAGGCCGATCTTTTGAGCAGTGTGGATGAGGATACGAACGCCTTCGACGATTACATGGAGGCAAAACGGATGCCCAAATCTACCGAGGAAGAGCGGAAAAAGAGGAAAAAGGCCATGCAGGAAGGTCTGAAGAATGCGGTAGAAGTACCTATGGAAACCGCGAGGAGTTCCGCAGAGGTGATAGATCTTGCGGAAAAAGCTGCGGAACACGGAAAGCAAGGTGCGGTAAGTGATGCGCTCGTCGCCGCACAGATGGCTTATTCCGGCGTTGTTGGAGGAATAGCCAACGTCAAGATCAACCTCGGTGATATCAATGACGAAGAATTTATCGACGAGATGCTGGACGAATGCGACCGGTTGGAAGAGGAGTACAAGAAAAAGAAAGCGAGAGTTATAGAGAAAGCGAAAGAGCGATTGGATATGAGCTCATGACAAGAGAAGATTATAGAGTAGAACCTCTCACTTCAAAGAACCTTGATAATATCATCTGCTGTCCCGGCGGAGTCGAAGTGGAAGGAAAGAGTTTCTGCGGGGATATCTCCCGAACGTTGAGATGGAGAGAAGAGATGTTCAAGCTCGGGATGGAAGGCTGCCTCCTTTATGATGGCGAGACGGTTGGATTTTTGGAATACATGCCGGCGGAGACGGCTCCTTACCCTATCGATGCACCCGGATCTGCAGTGATCATGTGTTTTCATTATAAATCTCCTGAGTCGGCAAAAGATGTAGAACATCATGATATGGAAAAACATCTCCTGAGATCCGCTGTAAAAAAGATAAAGAGCAACTTTAACGGTGTAGCCGCCCTAGCATGGGACCATCCAGTACATTTTCCTGTAGATATGTTTAGGGAAATAGGTTTTTCCGAGGTGAGATCGCAGGATTATATCTATCTGATGTGGTATTCCTTTGATAGCGATGTAGAGGAACCGAAGATGATCGGTCCGAATTTTGAACCTTCTGATACTTCCGAGGAAAAGAGATTGTCTGTAGAATGTGGTTACAGCAATCGATGCCCTTACAGTATACATGACTACAATAAAGTTAAGAGAGCGATCTTAGAACTTGACGATGAACAGGTCGTTTTCAAGGAGTACAGGCTAGATACTAGAGAAGAGGCGATAGAATTCTCAAAAGAACCTTGGACATGGGATTGGCTGTTTTTGAATGGAGATGAGATCGATCACATGAGGAAGAACAAAGAAGAATTGAAGGCGATCATAGTAGAAAAGCTTGAAGAGATAGGTAAATGATCATTTCGAATGATACAAATATGACGATCGATAATGTTAAAGAGTGATGAAAGTCGCAGACAGATTGCTGAAAGAAGGTGTAGAAGCTGTAAGCGAAAAAGAGTTTTCTGACTACGTCGAAGAAGCTAAAAGATCGCTGGAAGGTAGAAACCTGGTAGAGAAGGATTGGGATGAGTTCATAGTGGTGGGGGACACGCACGGGGATCTAGACGCAGCTAGAATACCTGCTGAAAGAGCTGTCAAGAGAGACCTCCCGATCGTGTTCCTGGGAGATTATGTGGATAGAGGGCGGGAGCAGATCGAAAATCTAGCCTACATTTTAGAATTGAAGAAACAACGGCCGAGCAAGACAGTATTATTGAGAGGGAATCACGAAACTGAGAGCATGAACAGAAGGTACGGTTTCTACAGAGTCGTCAATACCAGGTATTCCTCCAAGTTGTTTGACCGGATACTCTCTTTATACCGGGAACTACCCGCAGCAGCGAATATAGGGGATTTCTTCTTATGCCACGGAGGTATCCCAAGAGGTATCCAAGATCTTGAAGATATAAGAGATTTGAGTAAAACTGATGAGAGATATAAAGAGATATTTTGGAACGACCCTAGTGAGGATATCGAATTGTTTGAAAGAAATTATCTGAGAGGTGCCTACAATATCTATGGGGAAAAGGCTGTCGGTCGATTCTTGGAGAGGAACTCATTATCGATGTTGATAAGAGCCCATCAATGTTTTCCAGAGGGTTTCAAATATTTTTTCGATAGAAAACTTCTCACTATCTTTTCGGTTCCAAATTACTGCGGCAATAGAGAAGGAAAATATGCACTAGTCAAGGATGGATCCGTGAAATTGAAAAGCGTGAAGTGAGATTTTGACATTCCTTCAAGCGTGGAGATACAAAATATTATATAAGCGATTTAACTTTTACAGATGAGAGTGAGTAAAGATGCAGCGCCCCCTTCTAAAATCTAAAGGTTCTTCGATCATAAGGTCTCATAATCTGCACAAGTTCTACGAGGGCGAGGTCAGAGTTCATGCACTGCGCGGCGTGAACTTAAGCATAGAAGAAGGTGAGATGGTTGCGATAATGGGCCCCTCCGGATGTGGAAAGACCACTCTTTTAAATTGTCTTTCCGGCCTCGACGATATCTCAAAAGGAAAGGTATGGATAAGCGATCAGAATCTAAAAGAATTGAGCGACGATAAAAAAACCGAGATGAGAGCTAAGAACATGGGTTTCGTATTCCAATTTTATAATCTCCTACCTGTCTTATCTGCCGTCGAAAATGTCGAACTTCCTCTTTTACTCGCTGGTAAATCAAAAGGAGCTAGAAAGAAGGCTGAGAAGGCGCTAGACCAAGTGGGATTGGGTCATCGATATTCTCATAGACCAGCGGCACTATCCGGTGGAGAGCGACAGAGAGTCACGATAGCTCGAGCCATAGTCAACGAGCCCGATATCATATGGGCGGACGAACCGACAGGTGATCTCGATACAGACACATCCGATAAAATAATGGATATACTGTGTAAATTGAACGAAAAGAATGGTCACACGATGGTCCTCGTGACGCATGAAGACAGGGTCGCAGCAAGGGCGGAAAGGACGATCCATATGGAGAGCGGAGTCGTCCACCGAGATCAAAATAACAAGGAGGTCTAGCCTAGATGATCATCCCTCTGCTGGTCATCATCGCTATCGTTTTTGCCATAGTTATCTTCGACGCCTGTAGGCATAAAGTTCTGTTCAAGATCGGATGGAGGAACATTTTTCGAAGGAAAACTAACACCGTCATAGTGGTCCTAGGTTTGATGATCGCGACCGCGATCATCTCTTCCTCTTTCGGGGTAGGGGACACCATGGACAGTATGGTCGAAGACGAGGTATACAGCGAATGGCAGCATACCGACGTTGCGGTGTATAATAGAACGCGGGAAGAAGATCTTGTCCCGATTTCGAATAGAACATATCAAAATCTCAGCTCAGAGATCTCAGAGATAGATAATGTGGGTGGAGTGACCGGTGAGGTTCACGGTTCATTACCAGCATTAAATATGAATGCGAGTCAATCCCAACCTAGCTCTAATGTCATCGGGATGGACTTTGAAGAGGGAAAGAATTTTGGTTCTTTTTACAAAGACGGTGAAAGTTTCGAGCCTGAATTGGGCGAAGGGGAGATATTTATAGATGAACGATTGGCGGAGGAATTAGAGGCCAAAAAAGGTGACGATCTTTTGTTGTTTCCAGAAGAAACCTCGCCCTTTCCGGTCGAATATACGGTGCGAGAAGTCATCGAAAATAAAGGAAGAGCGGCTTTCCATGGGCCTAGCAAGATCATCATGTCTCTACCCGATGCACAATCGGCTTTCGGTCTTTCTGATCAAATCAATTACATAAGGGTGACTTCGGTAGGAGGTATAGAGAAAGGGGTCGAGTACAGCGAGCAGATAGCCGAGGATATAGAGAAGGTCTTAGAAGATGATGCAAAGTACAGCGTGTTAGAGGTTGGAGAACATAAACATCAGGTACTGCAGGACTTTAAAGAGAACATCTCTCAGTTCACGGACATATTCTTCTTATTCGGCACTTTTTCGATCATCGCGGGCATCGTTCTAGCGGTAAATATCTTTGTGATGCTGGGGGAGGAGAGGAAATCCGAGATGGGCATGAGCAGAGCGGTAGGTATGAAAAGAGGTCATCTGCAGAGAGTATTCTCTTACGAGGGGATGGTTTACGCTGGTGCGGCATCTTTAGTGGGTGTTTTCGTAGGAGCAGGAATAACTTATGTGATATTCTATTTACTTGAAGACATATTCGCTACTTTTGCCGGGGATGTATCTCTGCTCAGGCATTTCACTTTTCAAACGGAAAGTCTGATCTTAGCGTTCAGCATGGGTTTCTTGCTGACGATGGGCACTATATTCTTTACCGTTTTCCGTATCTCTAAATTGAATATCGTTAGAGCGATAAAGGAGATACCTAAACCGCCGGTGTCTAAAAAGAACAGGAAGGTATTTTATCTAGCTTCAGCTGGGTTGGTTATAGGAGCATTGATGACCCTTTTAGGGATAGGTATCGAAAGATTGTGGCTGCCCGTTACCGGTATCGCATTCGTAATCATCGGGTTTGGAACGGTGATCAGACGATGGGTAGGGGATAGGGTCGCTTATACCGGCGTGGGAGTATTTTTGCTGATCTGGTGGTTGGTTCCTCTAGATTTGCTCGGCCCTTTTGAAGAGTACAGTTCGGGTCTGGAGATGTTCATACTTTCAGGTCTGTTCGTGGTCACCGCCGGTGTTCTGATAATGATGCTGAACGGCCATATAATAACGAGCGCCATAGAAAAAATGTGCAGGTCCGAAAAAGGATTCAAGGCGGTGGTGCTTTCCGCGATCTCTCACCCGTTGAAAGAAAAGTTCAGGACCGCCATGACCATCTTCATCTTCGCTTTGATAATATTCTCGATAACTGTTATGGGGATGATCGTAGGTCTGTTCGATACGAATATAGAAACGATGATCGAAGACCAATCCGGGGGATATGAGGTAATAGGGATGACACCCCAGGATCGAACGATCGATGATATAGAACGAGAGATAATTGAAAATCAGAATCTAAGTAGAGAAGATTTCAACCATATCGATTCAGCTTATCAAGCTAGAGTGCCCATGAGAAAGGAGGAGGAAGAAGAAAGGGGGAAGGGAACTGTCATAGGTATAGATAAGAATTTTGTCAGTAACAGTACATTCGGGTTGTCGGATCATCTCGATGAGTACGATTCGGTCGATGAAGTATGGGAGACCGTTTTGTCAGATCCTTCCTTGGTGATCACGAACGCTCCTATGAACAACTTCGGACCTCCCGGCGGTGAGGAGATCGAATTGGGCTCGAACGTTACGTTCATCGATCAGGAAGAGGAATTTCAGGAGAAAAAAGTGATCGGATTCACTGATCAGAGCGTCATCAGCGGCTATTTTATGTCGAAAGATACTATGGAAATGGAGTACAACATCACCTCCAACTCGCTGTTTTTCTTCAACGTTAAAGAAGGTGTAGATGCGGACGAACTAGCCAAGGATATGAACAGGGAGTTCATAGGCTATGGTTTTCAAACTATCGTTTTAGAAACGATTTTGAGGGAAGGGTTGAGTGCGACTTACATGTTCTTCGATCTTTTCAGCGGATATATGGGGTTAGGCCTGGTCGTGGGCATCGCAGGTCTGGGGATCATAAGTTTGAGAGCAGTCCACGAAAGAAGATTGGAGATAGGTATGATGAGAGCTATAGGATTCAAAAGGAAGATGATCCGATATGCTTTCTTGATAGAGAACTCGTTTGTAACGATCACTGGTATAGTGTTAGGTTCCGTTTTAGGGATAGCTATCGGATGGCTTTTGTGGTACGATAATTTCAAGCCGATGGGCTGGGAATTCGCTATTCCTTGGAGTTCTATTTTGACTATCGGTGCGATAGCTTACATCGCGATGTTGGTTACCGCTATACCAAGCGCACAAAAGGCCAGTAAAGTTTCCCCCGCCGAGGCGTTAAGATTTGAGTAAATAGAAGTTAAAAATTGATAAAATCCACTCTGTAAAGTTCAGTCCAAACTTCCTTAATCGAGCATGGGCATCTTTATTCCTTTTTCTTTAGCGAATTTCTTCGCCTTCTCGTATCCGGCATCGGCATGCCGAACCACGCCTAAACCGGGGTCAGTTTTGAATACTCGCTCTATATTCTCTTCTGATTCTTCAGTACCGTCGGCCACGACGACCATCCCGGCATGGGTAGAAAGACCTATGCCCACACCTCCGCCGTTGTGGATCGAAATACTGTCGGCCCCTGCACTTGTGTTCAGCACCGCGTTAAGTAGAGGCCAATCCGCCACTGCGTCACTTCCGTCCTTCATATCTTCTGTTTCCCTGTTCGGACTAGCGACGCTACCAGCATCAAGATGATCCCTTGTTATCGATATCGGTGCTTTGAGCTCTCCACTTTTGACCATCTCGTTGATCTTTTTAGCAAATCGTTCTCTTTCCCCGTAACCTAACCAGCAAACCCTAGCCGGTAATCCTTCCCACGGCAAGTTTTCCTCCGCAAGATCGATCCACCTGCTCAGCTGCTCGTTCTTCGGGAAGAGTTCTTTAACGACTTCATCGGTCTTCAGTATGTCTTGAGGATCACCTGAAAGCGCCATCCATCGGAAAGGTCCTCTCCCCTCGCAGAACATCGGTCTGATGTAGGCTGTAACGAAACCGGGGTATTCAAATGCATTTTCAAAGCCTGCTTCGTAGGCCTGTCCTCTAAGATTGTTGCCGTAATCGAAAGTCACAGCTCCTTTTTCCTGCATCTTCACCATGGTCTTACAGTGTAATTTCATCGACTCCATCGACAGCTTTTTGAATTCCTCAGGATCGTTCTCCTTCAGTTCAAGTGCATCTTCGAACGGGATATCTTTAGGGAAATAATCCAAGGCGTTGTGAGCACTTGTTTGGTCTGTCAAAACATCTGGAATGAAATCTTTTTCAAGAAGCTTGGGATGAGTTTCCGCGGTATTTCCTATCACTCCTATAGCTCTAGGTTTTTTCTCCTCCTTAGCATTTTTTGCGACCTCGAGAGCTTCATCTAAATCCTCTATGATCTCGTCGCAGAAACCCGCTTCCAATCTTTTTTGTGCTCTTTTAGGATCGATCTCTACGACTAAAGCCACGCCGCCGTTCATCTTTATGGACAAAGGTTGAGCGCCGCCCATTCCTCCTAGGCCCCCACTCAAACATATTTTACCATCTAGTGTTCCATCGAAGTGCTTTCTAGCTAATGCGGCGAAAGTTTCATAGGTGCCCTGGATGATGCCCTGAGTGCCTATATAACACCAACTTCCGGCGGTCATCTGGCCGTACATCATCAAGCCTAGGTCTTCTAGCTCGTAGAATTTTTCCCACGTGGACCATTTCGGCACCAGATTAGAATTAGCTATCAGGACTCTAGGTGATCTTTTATGGGTCTGAAAGACACCTACGGGTTTTCCGCTTTGAACCACTAAGGTTTCGTCGTTTTCGAGCTCTTTTAGACTTTCTACGATCTGTTCGTAACAATCCCAATTTCTAGCAGCTTTTCCAGATCCCCCATAAACCACCAGATTGTCCGGATCTTCAGCGTTCTCTAGGTTATTTTTCAATTGTCTTAGCATCGCTTCTTGCTTCCAGCCTTTACAGGTCAGTTCCGTCCCTCGAGGGGCCTTTATATCTACCATATTCAACACCACCTATCTGTGTCTTTCACTTATTTTTAATAATATCTTTTGCGGTCTCATTCAGATCTTCAAAGATACCATCGAGATCATCCATCTTCTTGACTCTTACCACCAACAGGTATTTTTGTCCTAGACCTCTGATTATAGTGTCGCCATCGGCCGAATCAACGATTATCTTATTGGGTTTATTTTTGTTCAGTTTCTCGTTCGCTGTCGAAGCGGCCCCAAATATAGTGGCGGACATTATACCGAAAGTCTCTAACTGGAGAGTCTCGATATTCCCCACGCTTCCTTCTACATCTCCGTCCTTATTTATAAGACAAGCTATCTCGATCTCATTTCTAGAGGTGAGTTTTCTTAATGACTGTACTAGTGAGGATTTATTCATGGAAATTTTCCTCCTACTTTAGGCCGAAATGAAGTTCTAATAAATTAAATCTTTTGTTTTTAGGGCCTTCGCAGTGAGAAAAAGATTTTTTGAGGGTAAAAATAAAATAAAGGCTTTCACATGATAACTTGAGGATCAATATGAAGCACAAAAGGAAAAGCAAAAGGAAAAAGAAGAAAACATGTGACGTGAAAGGTTGCGATGAAGATAAGAAAAAATCACTCCCCTCTAAGAAGGTCACGAAAAAGACCGATCTCAAGGTAAAAGATAGTTCCGGTAAAAACGTTTATCTCTGTAAAAAGCATTATAAAAAGTACAAAAAAGCGACAAAAGATGAACGGGAAACGAAAAGATTGAATTGGGATTGAATCGCTGAGTGAGTTCTAAAAGGAAGCTGAATCCTGTCTTTAAAAAAGGAAGAAGAAGGGAAAAGTTCTTTTACATTGATTTTATTAATAGTAGACGTAGATTGAAGATCCATATGTGGTCATTATGAAAAAAACAGAATTAGGTCCCTTAGGTAAACATGTACCCGGTCTATTCCTTGTGTTTATAATCACATTAGTTTTTGAGTCTAGTAAATCCAAAAAAGTGAAACTCCCCCGAACACAAGTTGAAGAAGATGAGGGAAAAGGTGGGAGAGAAGAGAAATGGATATCTGATTATACTAAAACCCCTCCATTAGAATCTGAATCTCAGGAGATCGTCGAGGTCAATGAGATACGGGACCCTCTTAGCTATTCCCGTATAATCTACGATGAAGACGAGGCCGAATATATTTATCAAGCTATAGAACCAAAACTAAGAGAAGACGAACAGATGATGCTTGAAAGGATCAAGGATACATTAGACCGGACACTTTCTTATGAATGGGAGACCATGCAGCAGAAGGATAAAGAGGAATTCATCAAAGAATCTGTCAAGAGTTACATCAAAAGCAGAGATATGAATGTTAGTGAAAGGACCATGAAGCGCGTGATCTATCATATCATCAGGGATTACGTAAGATATGGTCCTTTAGATGTTTTGATGAGCGATAAGAGGGTTGAGGATATATCCTGCGATGGGATAGATATTCCTATATTTATTTATCATTCCAAATATGAGTCTATAAGGACAAATATAAAGTTTGAAGAAGAGGATAGATTGAATTCATATATCATACAGATGGGACAGCGCTGCGGAAAGCAGGTCTCTGTTTCACAGCCCATCCTTGACGGTACTACGGCTGAGGGTCATAGGGTTCAGGCAACTTATGCAAAGGAGGTCTCAACTAGAGGTTCTTCGTTGACTATAAGGAGGTTCAAAAAGGAACCTTTTACGCCTGTTAAACTTATAAAATATAATACGGCTAATCCGGAAATGGTCGCCTACATGTGGTTGATGGTCGAAAACGAGAAGTCGTCGATCGTTGCTGGAGGTACGGCTTGTGGAAAAACCGCTACGCTGAACTCTTATACTCTATTCATACCCCCGGGACTTAAAATAGTCTCTTTGGAAGATACCAGGGAGATCAATCTTCCCCACGAGAATTGGATTCCTAGCACAACCCGTGCCGGTACCACCATGAGCCAGGGAAAGGGAAAAGATCCCGGTGAAGTCAACATGTATGATCTGGTAAGGAACGCTCTAAGGCAGAGACCGAATTATATCATTGTTGGTGAGGTAAGAGGTAAAGAAGCTCATACCATGTTCCAGGCCATGGCGACGGGCCACGTGACCTACAGCACGATGCACGCAGATTCTGTTCAATCGATGGTCCACAGATTGGAGAACCCCCCCATCAATTGTCCTAGAGTTTTACTTACTTCTCTCAGCTTTGTCATAATACAGACTTTTGCAAGAGTGGATGATGAGCAGGTTAGAAGGATTCAAGAGATTACGGAGATAGTCGGTTTTGAACCGGAGAGTGATGAACTCATCACTAATACGGTCTTCAAATGGAACCGGGAAAATGACAGCTTTAGCTGGCAGGGTCACAGTTATAACTTCGATGAGATACAGACCGCTAGGAATTGGACTCAGGATGAGATGATGGAAGAATTTGATAAGCGAACTGAGGTCATAGAATTTTTAGTTGAAGAGGATATGACCCATTACAAGGATATATCAAGGATAATCACCTCTTATTATAAAGAACCGGAAGAGACCTTAAATAGGATCAGAAGAAAAAGAGGTGGGGCATGATGGCAGATTCTACAGATGTATTCGGCGGATTTGAATTTAAAGATGAAACTTTTCTGTCATCGAAAAGAGCAGAATCAAGCGAAGATCTAGAAAAATATGGACCCCACCAACAGAGGCTACCAAAGGAGGCGGTCCCCGAGTATCTGGATCTCACACCTTATCAAAAATTTTGCTGGAAAGTGATGGGTCCAGCAGTTGAAAGAAGAGATATTGAGGATGAAGATCTAGCAGAGGATCTATTGAAGGCCCATATGAAGATAAGGTCAGAGGAATATCTAGCTTATGTCTGGATGAGTACCATATTTGCGGCTATAGCGGGGATCGCAGGTGCGATCGTGATGAGCCTAGTTTTACCTTCTGTATTAGGCCCGGCTTCTTATATATTGGCAGCAGCGACGGCTGTTTTGACCCCAGTAGCCGCTTACTTTGTTTTGAAGTCTATGCCTTCTACTAAAGCGAATAGAAGGGGTAAAAAGATCGATGATAAACTATCCGATTCTATGAGTTTTATCGCATCTATGTCTTCTGCCAATATTAATATAGATATGATATTCCGGGAATTAGCTAGACAACCTTTGTATGGGGAGGTCTGCGAGGAAGCTAAATGGATTACTAGGGATACGGAGATATTGGGCCTAGATATCTTAAACGCGCTCGAAAGAGCGGCTAACAGATGCCCATCTGATAATTTTACAGAATTTTTACAGGGTGTTATAACTACCTCTACGTCCGGTGGTCAACTCAAGCCTTATTTCAAGAGCAAGATGGAAGAATTTCAGGATGAAAGGCAGTTACAGGTTCAGCAGAACATGGAAACCCTTGGTATGTTGGCTGAATCATTCGTTACTGTGGTTGTAGCTTTCCCGCTGTTTCTCGTGGTTATAATGGCGATCATGTCCCTGATGGGAGGCCTTGGAGGCGGTAATCCTATTCCTCTATTATATGGTGTGGTTGGAATGATGATTCCCGGATCTCAAGCGGGATTCATAGCTATAATATGGTTAGTTAACCAGGATTGAGTGATAGTATGTCTAAATATGAAAAGAAAAGTGGATTAGAAAAGGTATTATCCCTTGGTTATGCCAAAGAAGTACTTATCATTTCGCTGATCGGAGCCGCGATCTTAGGATTTATAGGCGTTCTTTCTTATCTCCAGGCGGGTCCGATACCCTTAGACCCTATAGACTGGGCGATGATAGGGTCGATGGCTTTCTTAGGCCCCTTTGGAATTTATGTCACCCATAAGCAAAAGCAGATCCAACGCATAGAAAGGAGACTTCCAGATTTCCTAAGAGATGTTTCCGAAGCAGGAAGGTTCGGGATGACTCTATCCGAGGCGATAGTGGTTTCTGCGGGTGGTCGGTATGGAGAACTGACCCCTGAGATCAGGAAGATGGCCGCCCAGATTCAGTGGGGCGTTCCTGCCAATAAGGCCCTAAGTCTGTTTGCCGAAAGAGTAGATACACCTCTTGTAAATAGGGTCGTCGCTATAATCACCAAAGCAAATCAAGCTGGCGGTAACGTAGCTGATGTACTGACTATGGTCTCCCAAGATACGAAAGAGATACATCAGTCAGAGGATGAACAAAGAATAGCGATGACTTCCTATCTAGCGGTCATCTACATATCCTTCGCCGTTTTCATCGTAGTGATAATAATACTCAATACCCAGTTCTTAGTTCAAATGGCAGAAGCCGGAGAACAAGTGAGTCCAGAGGAAATAGGCGCGGAAGGCGGAGGAGGAGGCATGGGAGGGACTGAAATAAAGACGGAGAATATTCCAATTATCCAATACATATTCACGATAGCCGTTTTTGTCCACGCATTAGGCGATGGGATAGTAGCAGGTGTATTGCAGAACGGAAGCATTAGCAACGGGATGAAACATAGTTTTATCCTTCTAGTGATCGGTTTCATGAGTTTGAGGATCTTGTTTGGAGGAATAGGACTTCTTATGTGAGGGATATTCATGGCTACAAATATTAGCGAGAAATTAAACGATATGATCGGATCGAAAAAACCCAAAAAGGTATACGTACCTTCCAAAGAGTCCGGTAGTGCGGATTATGATGAGGAGATCACGGAGATACCCAAGATAGCGGAAGAAAATGTAAAAGAGATCGAGATCACCGCTGTCGAAGAGCCTTATACATACGTTAGAATCAAGTATGATAACACGTCTAACGAATACATATATGAGGTCATAGAGCCACAGTTGACCGAGGAGGAAGAGGAGGTTTTGAAAGCTGTTAAAGACCGAATAATAGATAGAGTCGAACTCATAGAACTGGAGGACGAGGAAGAAAAAGAAGAATACCTTGAGCATAAAACACATCAAATATTGAGAGATTTAGACATTCAATTGAAAGGAGCCTCTAGAGAAAGGATAATGTATTACGTGAAGAGAGACTTCGTCGGGTTCGGTTCTATCGATGTGATGATGAAAGATCAGAATCCTGAGGATATATCCTGTGACGGTGTAGGGATACCGATCTATGTTTTCCACAGAAAGTATGGTTCGATGAAGTCTAACGTCTCGTTCGACGATGAAGACGAACTGGATAATTACGTTATATGGCTCGCACAGAGAAGCGGAAAGCACATCTCCGTGGCGGATCCGATGTTGGATGCGACCATGCCCGATGGTTCTCGTTTACAGGAAACTCTGGGAACCCATATCACCCAAAAAGGATCGTCCTTCACCATAAGGCGTTTCGAGGAGGACCCTTATACCCCGATAAAACTTATTGATTTTCAAACCTTCAATCCAGAGATGATGGCTTATTCTTGGATAGCTATCGAGAACGGCCAATCGATGCTGATCTGTGGAGGCACCGCATCCGGCAAGACCACCACTTTGAACGCTATATTACTTTTCATACCTCCTCAACAGAAGATCGTGAGCATCGAAGATACGCGAGAATTGAACTTGCCGCACGATAATTGGGTACCTCTACTTACCAGAAGTGGTTTTGGAGAGAGAGATGAAGAAACGGGTAAGAAGGCGGGAGAGATAGATATGTATCAATTGCTCCAGGCGGCCTTAAGACAGCGACCACAATATATGATGGTCGGGGAGGTCAGAGGTGAAGAGGCCTTCGTCGTATTTCAGGCTATGGCTACCGGTAAGAGTGCCTATACTACTTTCCATGCTAATGATGTCCAGCAGATGGTCAATAGGATGGAGAACGATCCTATCAATTTGCCGAGAGCTCTAGTAGGGGCTTTAGACGTAGTGGTCCTTCAGGCAAAAGTGAAAGTTGGGACCAAGATGGTGAGAAGGATCAAGGCGATGACCGAAATCGTCGGGGTAGATCCGGACTCAGAGGAATTGATCACCAATAAAGCCTACACTTGGAACCCAGCCGACGACTCCTTCAATTACAGCGGTCATAGCTATGTGTATCAAAAGGTGGCACAGTCGAAGAACTGGACCCAAAGAGAGATGGATAAGGAAGTAAAGAGAAGGAAGATTGTCTTGGAATACATGAATCAGGAAGAGATATATAACTATAAGGATTTTGCTCATATCGTTTCTTCTTACTACAAAGACAAAGAATCTGTCCTCGAAATGGCTAAGAAGAAATTAGACGAGAATAAAAGAGATGGAATTTAGAGAAAAATAAGGGATGATCTTCATGTCAAGTTTAAGAAGAAGAAATATAGAGAAATCTGAAGAAGGTGTGGCTACAACCGTTGGTACTATCATGGCTTTATTGATATTCTTAAGTCTACTCTCCTTGATCACCCAGCAGTACGTCCCGATATGGATGGAGGACAACGAAGCTTATCATATGGACGAAGTTCAGGGACAGATGGCCAGTATGAAGGGCGGAATAGATAGTTTGATCCTGAACGATCAGAAAGGTTATCCTCGATATTCTTCCGTCACTTTAGGTGCAGAAGGCATCCCACTTTTCGCGGGCAGTACGCCGGGATCTATCCGATTTAATCCTCGTTGGGGATCGGATGTGGATAAAGGAATGAACCTTACCTTTACCGCATCCGAGGATGAGAATACAACTCTCCGCAGTTCCGGTAACATCTCCGTTAAGTCCTACAACCGGTATTACGAAGATCAAACCTTAGTCTATGAACATGGAGCTATACTCTTAGAACAGGAAGAGGGCGAAGTGATGAGAGCCGCCCCGCCTATAAGGATTGACGAGGTGGAAGGTAAATACAGGATAAGGATTACTATGGTGGACCTAGTAGGTAGTGAGAGACATCTAGCCGGAACCGCCACCGTAGGTGTGACCACCGAACTTGTCAGCTCCTTCAGTAATACGTACGAGGATCCTACAAATTTGAATTTGAGTCTTACTACGGGCTACCCAGAGTTGTGGAGAACCCATCTTAATAACGAAACAGATGTAGAGGATATAGGTCGTGATGGTAGTACTCTCAAGATGGACCTTGGCAACGATGTCTATGAATTAAAGGTCACCCGCGCTAGGATAAACGTCGAGATGTCGATGTGAAAACCTTTTCGCTATCATTTTTCTATCTCTTTTACGCTTGAAGCCGTTGCATTTATTAGTCTTCATATAACTCATCAATCCATGACCTACTATGATATAATAAAGATAGATGAAGACGGCAAGGTCGATCTTCCACCGGATTCTGCGTTCGATATAGGGGTGTCTGAGGGAGCTTATTTTCTATTAGAGGTGAATCCTGCTGTAAAAGAAGCAAGGTTAGAAAGGGTAGCTCTACCTAAAACAGAACTCGTCGAGATCGAATTAATACTTGAAAATAAAACTGGAGTCCTTTCGCATATAAGTAGCGAATTGGCAGAACATAAGGTCAACATACTGTTCAATGAAAGTGAAGAGGTGAACAGAGAAGAGGCCGTTTTAGTGATCGTAATAGACGTGAGTAAGATGGATTTTAGTTTAGAAGAACTAAAAGAGCGGATTTCAGCTTTAGATGAGGTCATCGATATTTCGATAAAGGAGATCGATTAACAACAGATTATTGACAAGAACAGAGATCTTATTGTAGGTAGGCATCGATATCTCTAGCCGATCCCCAAAGATCCTCTAAGTACCTCTCTGATCACGAACAAAAGGAACAATATATTCGTGAGCACGAACACAGCGGTGTAAAAATTGATCTGCTTTCCAAGCTCTTTTACACTTTTTCCATAGAGTCCCGGTATGTTCCATTGTAGAAATCCAGAGTATTTTAGTGCGGAAAAAACAAGTATAGCCGTCCCGATAAGTACTATGCCTATAACATCTAATTTTGGAAGATAATATGTCCCTAGGCCTATTGTTAACACAGCTACGATAAAGGGTATGAACTCTTCCGTCGTGAAACGGAATTTTTGGGAAATCTTGAATTCAAGTAACTCATAGTTCACCCTAGCGAAGAGAGTCAGAGTGCCAACAGACCCAATATAAAATAGATATATACCCCAATCAGATAAACCATTCAAGATAGTATATTTCGCATATCCTCCCAGAAAAGGTGAAATCCCACCTATCCCAAGGCTCAGTGATATTATAGTGATTATAAGCACTCCTCTATTTCCGACTGAAAGTTTTTTGATGTTTTTGCACCTCTGGTCAGTTATCAGTATACCGATACTTAGGAATAGAGCCGTCTTCACCAATGCGTGAGCGAGGACGTAAATCCCGGCAGCATAGATATCCAAGATGCTTATCCCGAGTAATACGAACCCCATCTGGGAGACGGTTGAATAGGCTAAGAGTTTTTTCACGTCGGTTTGGAAAATCGCCATGAAGATCCCGAAGAATATGGAACTGAACGAAACGACCATCAAAGGAACGCTCAAGAATCCTACCGAAGTATACTTTAAAAATAATATCATCCCGAATATCGGTACGTTAACAGTGACTCCGGAAAGGAGGGCGCTGACAGGGGTATCTGCCTTCGAATGAGCCTCCGGAAGCCAGAAGTGGAGGGGGAAAATTCCCGCTTTCATTATCAGAGCTGTAAAAGCTATGGTTATAGCGATCTTGATCTCCATATCTATCACTAAGTTCTGTTGAATCAAGTGGAAATTGAGATATCCCGTTTTCACATAGATCATACCGACGGAGAAGATGAAGAAGAAAGAAGAAAGAAAGTATATCATCAGATATCTGAACGAAGCGGATTTAGCTCCACTAGTATCAGAACTGCCTACCAATATGATAGCGGCGATAGAGGCTATCTCCATGTAAACAGTAAAATTGAACAGATCTCTAGTGATGAAGCTTCCGAGGATTCCTCCATAAAGGAGTAGTATCAAGCAAAACTTTGAATCTTTAGACACACTACCTTTCTCTTGATCGTTCTTGTCAAAGTGTCTCAAACTGTAGAACGCAACCAAGGGAAATATGATGAGAGCTGCAAGGAGGAAGAAAATGTTGATGTTATCAATGCCGATCTCGATACCCGATATCCTAGTCCATCCACCTAGAACAGTAGTAACGGGAATTTTATCTAGCTCGTAAGCAAATATTGGGATCGGGGAAAGTATTCCTCCCAAAAATACTATTTTTTTGTAGATCTGGTGGAAGTCTATATTCAGGTGAGTAATGGTGCTGAGTAAAATCGCAAAGACCATGGGAAGAGCGACTATTAAAGAGATCAACTATCGTCACCTCCCACTATTCTAGGCGAAAGGCCGATCTCTAGACCTATCAATAAAAATGAGGCTGATGCAAACATGAAGTACTTAAGAGTAGGAACCATTTTCCTCATGAAGGTCGTTTCATACATCGTTCTCAGCATATGTCTCGCCATTTGTCCTTCGACCCAAATATCTTTGATCTTCACATCCCAATATCTATTTCAGCATTTATATTGATTATAATCCCATACAGATTACAATATCACTCCTTCAAGGATATCTCTGAAGAGAACTAGGGAGAGTAACAAGCTATTCACGATGACGAATATCGCGGTATAAAAATTGATCTGTTTCCCCAATCCCTCTAGGTTTCTTTCATAATATCTCGGTACGTTCCATTCCAATATATTCGAGAGTTTCAACAGTGAAAAGAGACCGAGAGCTATGCCTAAAAAGATGAGGTCGGTCCAATTCAGTTTAGGATAATAATAGATACCGAATCCTATCGTCGATAGTGCCAGGAGAAATACGATCCCCTTTTCTAGTACGTTCTCCTCTTTCTCGTAGTCGGCTTCTTTAGATTTGAACAGCTCGTAATTCAATTTAGTGAATGAAACCAAAGTTCCGATAGAAGCTCCGTAAAGTAGATAGGCACTCATACCGCTCAAGTTGGTCAATATCTCATGTTTTCCGAAGGCGCCGATCAGTGGGGAAATACCCCCGATCGCTAGACTCAAGACCACGAAAGATACCATCAAGACTCTTCTATCGCGGAAACAGAGAGTTTTCAGATCTTTAGTTTCATGAGAGGAAACAAGAGCTCCGACCCCGAGGAACAGACCTGATTTGAATAGAGCGTGAGCAAAGACATAGTAAGCCGCCGCATATTCATCTAAAACAGAAATAGCTAGTAACACGATCCCCATCTGGGAGACGGTGTGATATGCCAATAGTTTTTTTGCATTCGTCTGAAAGATCGCCATAAAGATGCCGAAGAAGATGGAACTGAATGCGATGATCATCAGAGGGACGGTCAAAAAATCGATGGGTGTATACATCAAAAACAATATCATCCCAAATACGGGGACCTTCACTGTGATACCGGAGAGTAGGGCGCTGACAGGAGAATCTGCTTTTGAATGAGCATCCGGAAGCCAGAAGTGGAGGGGAAATATACCCGCTTTCATTATAAGGGCTGTGAAAGCTACGGTTATTGCGATCTTTATTTCCCTATCCATCACCAAGTTCTGTTGGATCATGTGAAAATTGAGATATCCCGTTTTCACATAAATTATACCGACGGCGAAGATGAAGAAGAATGATGAAAGAAGATAGAGCATCAGATATCTGAACGACGCGAATTTAGCTCCACTGGTGTCAGAACTACCCACTAATATGATGGCGGCGAGCGAAGCTATCTCCATATAAACAGTAAAATTAAATAGATCTCTAGTGATGAAACTCCCGAGTACACCTCCGTAAAGGAGGAGTATAAGACAAAATTTTGAATCCTTAGATACGGAATCCTTTTTTCCATCGTTCTTGTCAAAATGCTTCAAACTGTAGAACGCAACTAGGGGAAATATGATGAGAGCTGCGAGGAGGAAGAAGGAATTGACGTTGTTTATACCGATTTCGATACCGGATATCCTGGTCCATCCTCCTAACACAGTAGCAACGGGTAGATTGTCTAGATTGTAAGCAAATATCGGTATAGGTGAAAGTACACCCGCTAAAAATACTATTTTCTTATAAGTCCGTCCTATCTTGAAATAAACGGTGATCGTGAGTAAAAACGAAAAGAAGAAGGGCAAAGCTACGATCAACGAGATCAATCTTCATCACCTTCTGTCAGATCTAGATCGGTTTCTTCGATCTTTATGATGAGAGCGAGAGCGAATGAAGTTACAGCTACGTCGATTACAAGCGTGGTAAGCATGAGTGTTGCAGGGATAGGATCGACCACCTCGGTATTAGGAAGAAGCGGTGCTTCCGCATCGGGCACATAGCCTAGACCGGTGAAGTATAGAACTACCCCGGGTGAGATTATATTGATTGAGATCACCTGTTTGATCAGATCTTTTTTGACCATGAGTCCATAAAGTCCTATCATCATCAGAATCACGCCGGTGATCGGCGCCGTCAAGTATCCTCCAGTTATCGATTCAATCACTTTCCATCCTCCTTAGAAAGACATAAAATACGATGGTAAAGCCCATCCCTATTTTGAGTCCTACTAGGATATTGAAGAGCACTATGGTACCTCCGCTGAAGAGAGTACCGGGCGTTCCCCCTCTAAGGTAATTGTAAAATAATCCTTGGAATATAAGTCCAGAAAGACCTAAAAGGAGTATCCCGAGTATGGCGGTACTCTCGGTCACCTTGACTAGCTTTTCTCGAAAATTCTCATGGACTAGCTTGTACCCATGAGAGGTCAATAAAAGGATGATCCCTACGGCGAGGATGACGCCTCCCTGAAAACCACCGCCTGGACTCAGATGCCCATAGATTATTAGATAGGCCCCGTAGGCAAATAGAAAGGGCGAGATTATCTTTGAATTTTTTCTAACCACCGTCGACATCTTCATCTCTATCACCTCCGAGTAATACATGGAAACCGAAAATAGAGGTGAATAGGATTATAGCTTCACCCATCGTATCATAGGCTCTCCAATCCATGAGTACCCCTACCACCAGATTTCCTGCCCCTACGTCTTCCCAGTTTTCGACGTAGTGTTCATAACTGCTGGGTTCGTCTCCATTTTCGTCGGTAACTTCTCGTGAATAATCCAACGGAACTAGAATACTTCCCAGTATCAGGACAAGTATCAAAGCTATGAGATGTTTTTTAATCCTTCCACCTCCTGGATCGTGTAGAGAAATATACCTACCACTATAGCGCCCACCACTATGGCGGAAAGGGCCACATCCGGGGCCTTTAAATTAAATAAGGCGAATGCAAACATGAGACTGAAAAGAGCTAGTTCGACAACTGCCCTTATGGAGCTATCTTCTAGTACTATGATTACCGCGACTACTACCATCGCGATCAATATAATCTCATTTATTATCTCTAGCATACATATCTACCACCGATATCGGTTCTATTCCGCTTTTGTGGGCTCCTCTAGCTATAGCATGAGATATCATGGGGTTGATCAACGCTATCAGAAAAGTCAACACGAGCAGTTTAATCCTGGCGCCCCAAGGTGCTGTAGTAGCCAACATCGCAGCCGCAATCAAGATACTCATTGCGCCGCCCGTATCGGTTTTCGTTGAGGCGTGAAGACGAATAAAAGGATCTGGAAAACGTAGAACCCCTAATGCTCCGAATATCATGATAGTATTACCCAATGTAAACAAAATCAGCTCGATGATCATTTTTCGCTACCTCTTTCAAAATGTTTTGCCCATATAAGACCTATCACTGTATTCACCATCAAAAGTACTATAGCGAGATCGATCAGATAATACTGTTTTGAAACTATGGATATCAGTGCGATCATAACCACTACCTTCGTCGTTATCGTGTTTATCCCTATGACCCTATCCGGTAACGTTGGCCCACGAACTACCCTGTAGATGAGCAGAAAGCTGGTGATAAGCAGAATTATGATGGTCCACCATAATGGATTCACCAGAATATTTTCTTCAACCACCTTTCGACACCTCCCTTTATCTCGTCCCCGGCTTCTTTCAAGTTCATGGTCCTCGCATCTATCCAATGAACGTAAACGTGTGTTTTATCTAGTTTTTTATCTATGTCGATAGTTAAGGTCCCAGGGGTTAAAGTGATAGAATTTGCCAATATAGTGGTTCCGGTATCGGACTTCAAGTCCGTTTTGATCTTCACGATACTTGGATTTATATCCATGAATAACGCATGTTTTGCCACCTGGATATTGCTCTCGATCAACTGAAATGCCATTATGAATAAATATTCTGGTATTCGCAGGAATGTGATGTATAGTATCTTTGTCACAACATGACCTTCCAATCTCAGATCATCCGTGAGATTCTCATACATAAATGAAGCTATGATTATGGATACGATGCCTCCTATCAAAACGTTTTGCCAGGAAATATTGCCGCTGACGATTATCCAAAAGATCAAAAGCGGCACATAGGTTATCACTATTTTCTCCCAGACTGGTAATTCTATGCTGGACCTACTAGGCTCTATACTCTGTTTTTTTATCTCTTCTACCCTCTGCTTTAGATAATACGGCATCCGACTCATTTTGTTCAACACCAAGACTACATGGTCAGCTTTTTATGCTTTTGGAAAGAAGTGTAAACCGACTCAGGATCACCCAAAAAACACGAAGATAAGATTATCTATAGATCAATGATCCTTTGCCCAATTATAGTCTCTCATCTTCGCGGATTTACCGAATCCACAAGCCGAACAAGCTTCCTTTTCCAGATTATAGGCTTTTTTCCCACATCTTCTGCAGGTGATATGGGTTTTACCAGATGACTTCTGTCCTTGAGACGATGTTCCTTTACTCATACATATCCCTCACTATCACGGTGACACGTAAACAACATTATCTCCTCTTACCATAGCTTCATCCATCTCTCTGACCTTCTCTCCGTCTATAAACTCCTTAACATCTTCTAGCACTAGATTAAGATGAGGGTCATATCCACTCAACTTACCTCTATATTCCTTACCATACCTCAGTTCAACTATCACGTTGCTGCCAAGATTCCTGTTCAATACGGTCAAAGGTCTATTATCTGTCTCGGTCATCAGTGGATTATCGAGTACATGTACTTAAATCTAATCCTTGATTGGCCCGATGATTTATGTAAAAAACAAGATTAACACCATATGAACCTACAATAACCTTGATCAAATCAATCGACCACAACGTGGCCTAAATATAGCATAATTCCTGTGATGACGAGATAAATCTTGCTTCCATGTATCCGGTAAGCCCATTTTTTAATGCTGTTAGGCACTTTATCAATTAACGGCATAACACCAGTGATCACAAAAAACCATATCAAAGATAAACCAACCATCAAAATCAAATTCAATTTTTCCCTCGTTAGATAGGCGTGATAAGTTATCACTAGAACAGCTAACCCTCCTAGGATATAGTGCAGATTTTTCATCAAACTGTTGAGAGTTCGCAACTTATCACGAAAACTGTCTTCTGGATCCAACCTCTTCAGAGAACTCTTATAGATATATTTCCAGGGGAGGATAAGGATAGCTAGCCCAAATAAAATATAGTTGAGGGTTCCGGTGAATTCAATATATTCTTCCCAACCCTCTTCTTCATCTTCATCTGCCCGAGTTGAAAATGAAGTCCCGATCAATAGTAGGGAGATGACTAGGAAAGCGAAAACGACCCGCATACAACGAGTATTAACATTCATGTGTAGTTATATATAACACAGCTATATTTAAAAGCTTTGATGGAAAGGCGCTGTCAGTTATCTCGTACTATAGTTTTGAAAAAAGAGATATAAGTAAAAAAAGAGATATAAGTCTCTAACGCTACTAGATTCGTGTGAATTGGTACCCCTATTCTATCAAAAAAACCGAAAAACTATTTTGTGATGGGCCGTTTCTTACTTAGATGTCAGAATTTATCGTCTTTGAAGGAATAGACGGCTCAGGAAAATCTAGCGTTTTAGACCTCCTCCAAGAGAGATTGGAAAAAGTGCATTTTACGAAAGAACCCACCGATTCGAAGACAGGAATGATGGCCCAGAGGATCGCTACCGAAGAGACTTCACCCTACATGGATCTTTTTCTCTATCTTGCGGATAGGGTGGAACATACCGAAAGGATCAGGGAAAGATTGGATCAGGATTTTCATGTAGTGTGTGACAGGTATTGGGGATCTACGGCGGCATATCAATCCGCCTATGATGAAATACAACTTGAATACGCGGAAAGTATTCAAAAGCCTTTCATCCGAAAGCCGAATCTGACCTTTCTACTGGATTTGAATCCAAAGAAAGCTTTGAAGAGGATCTCTGAGAGGAGTATCAAAAGCAAGTATGAGAAACTAGATTTCCTACAACAAGTCAGAGATAATTATCTCGAGCTCGCGGTAAACCATGATTGGAAAATCATCGATGCCGAGAAGGGTCTAGAAGAAGTGAAAAGCGATATCTCAAGGATCATCGAGAAGGAACTTTAAGAAAAATAGAAAGAAAGGTTTTTGGTTTTTTCTAGGCGGTTATCCGATCACATTCCGCCCATTCCGGGTGGCATTCCGCCGCCCATTCCACCGGGCATTCCACCGGGAGCTCCTCCACCAGGTGGTCCACCGCCTTCTTCGTCTCCTCCTCCTTTGGAGGCTATAACGTCGTCTATCCTCAGGATCATGTTGGCAACTTCAGTCGCGGCTTCGATCGCTTGACCTTTCACTCTGAGCGGTTCTACGACCTTGCTCTCAGTCATATCTGTAACGTCTCCACTGACTATCTCGATCCCATGTTTTTCAAGTCCTTTTTCTTCGTGTGCATTGTTCAGTTCCATCAACACGTCGATACCGTCTATCCCCGCATTCTCTGCAAGTGTTCTCGGGATGACGTCTAAGGCGTTGGCGTAGGCTTCGATCGCGAGCTGCTCTCTACCTTCGACTTTACCAGCATAGTCTTTCAAGCCTTTTCTCAGCTCTATCTCGACAGCGCCTCCACCTGGGAGTATCGCTTTGTCCTCTATAGCGACTCCTACGACTTTCAGCGCATCGTGAACAGCTCTTTCTAGCTCGTCTATCACGTGTTCCGTTCCCCCTCTCAATAGAAGCGTTACTGCCTTTCCTTTCTCGCCGCCTTCTACGTATGTCATGTGACTGTCGCCGATGAAGTTTTCTTCGACCGATTCGGCTTTACCAAGGTCATCTTTACTAAGGTCGTCCAGGTTAGTAACCACGTTTCCGCCTGTAGCTCTTGCAAGTTTCTTCATATCAGACTTCTTCACCCTTCTGATGGCAAAGATGTCCTCCTTTGCCAGATAATGCTGAGCGAGGTCATCTATACCTTTTTGACAAAGCAATACGTTAGCTCCGGAATCTTTTATTTTCCTGACCATCTCTTTTATGCTTTCTTCTTCCTTGTTTACGAACTGTTCGAGTTGATCTGGATCCGTTATTTCGATCTCGGCGTCGACTTCAGTCTCCTTTATCTCTACGGCCGAGTTTAGAAGTGCTATCTTGGCGTCCTCTATTTCAGAAGGCATGTTCTCTTGGAGTCTCTCCTTGTCCAATAGGATACCGTTTATCAGTTCTGTTTTATCGACTCCAGCTCCAGATTTCTTCTCCACTTTGATGTTGTCAATGTCTACCATGTACTCTCCGTCTTCGGCTTCGGCTACGTGAGTAACTGCGTCGACCGCAAGCTCCGCTAGCCTGTCTTTATCACCTTCTATAGCTTTGCCGGTCATAGCGGTCATGGCTATCTCCGTTAACTTCTCTTCGTCCTCGATATCGATCTCTATCTTGTTTTCTTCCAAGATATCTCTCGATCTTTGAGAAGCCAATCTGAAACCTTTAGCTATAACGCTCGGATGGATGTTCTGTTCTATGAGATCTTCAGCTAACTTCAGGAACTCCCCTGCGAGAACCACGACGGAGGTAGTACCGTCTCCGCATTCGTCGTCCTGGCTTTCGGCCATCTCCACGGCCATCTTGGCTGCAGGATGCTCGATGTCTATCTCGTCGAGTATAGTAGCGCCGTCGTTGGTGATCACTACATCTCCGAGACTGTCGACCAACATCTTGTCCATACCTTTCGGTCCGAGGGTACTTCTCACCGCATCAGCGATCGCTTTAGCTGCAGCGATATTGTTCTTCTGTGCGTCTTTTCCACTTTCTCTCTCCGTGTCTTCTTTCAATAATACTATCGGTTGATTTCCCATCATGTTTGTTCACCTTTATTTAGGTATCTGTCGATTGTTTGAGGTTCTATATAAATGTTTTGTTTAATTCCTTCCAGATTTAGCTAGTTGTACTTTTTAATGTGATTTAGAACACCCTCCCCCCAAAACTTTAAATAATACTTTGCCGGTATCATTACAACAACAATATAACAACATCAAATTGTATAGTTGTTAGAAAGAGGTGGAAACGATGAAAAAAGATGAAAAATTTTTGAAAGTGGCGGAAGCAAAGTCCAGTGATGTAGGAAGGGGTTTAGCGAGGATAGATCCAGAGGTCCAAGAGCAGATGGGTTTAAAGAGCGGAGACATAATCCTGATCTACGGGAAAAGTCAGACCGCGGCCAAAGTTTGGCCCGGGGACGAGAAAGACAGGAATACCGGTGTCATAAGGATCGACGGTCCTACAAGAAGGAACGCCGGGGTCAAGATAGACGAAAAGATAGGGATAGAAAAAGTGGAAACCGTTGCGGCAAAAAAAGTTACCTTCGCGCCGACACAACCCGTTAGATTGATGGGAGGAGAAGAGTATCTCAGAAAACAGGCTCTTAGAGACAGACCTATAACCAAAGGCGATACCATAACTCTCAACATCATGGGTAAGAAGATCGAACTCGTGGTCAAAAACTACAGTCCCTCGAAAAAAGCGGTGATCATAAAACCCGATACGACGAAAGTGACGATCTCTGAGAAGCCGATAAGCAAAGAGGAGATAGCTAAGGCGCCTAGAGTTTCGTACGAGGATATCGGCGGTCTCGAGCAGGAAGTAGAGAAAGTAAGAGAGATGGTGGAACTTCCTCTCCGTCATCCGGAACTCTTCGATAAGGTGGGTGTAGAGGCTCCTAAAGGCGTACTTTTACAAGGTCCTCCCGGGACGGGTAAGACTTTGATGGCAAAAGCGGTGGCGAGTGAGACCGACGCCAACTTTTTCACCATCAGCGGTCCGGAGATAATGTCGAAGTATTACGGTGAAAGCGAAGGTAGGTTGAGAGAAATATTTGAAGAAGCCGAAGAGAACCAGCCCTCGATAATTTTCATAGATGAACTTGATTCCATCGCGCCAAAAAGAGACGAGGTCTCCGGCGAGACCGAAAGGAGAGTGGTAGCTCAACTTCTCTCTTTACTTGACGGTCTAGAAGCGAGAGGTAAAGTCATAGTCATCGGAGCTACGAACCGAGCTCACGCTTTAGATCCCGCCTTAAGAAGACCCGGTCGATTCGACAGAGAGATAGAGATAGGTATGCCCGATCGTGGGGGTAGAAAGGAGATACTCGAGATCCACACTAGGGGTATGCCTTTGGCGGAGAACGTCGATCTTGAAGAGTTAGCCGCTCACACGCACGGCTTCGTCGGCGCGGATATCGAGGCTCTAGCAAAAGAATCCGCGATGAATGCACTAAGAGACGTTTTACCTGACATAGACCTAGAAGCGGAAAAGATACCCGCGGACGTCCTCGAGGATTTGAAAGTCAAGAAAGACCACGTCAACCAGGCACTCAGAGAGATGGACCCCTCGACGATGCGTGAAGTGGTCATAGAGACGCCCGACGTCACCTGGGAAGACGTTGGCGGCTTGAAAGAAGCGAAGCAGGAGTTGAGAGAGGCTGTTGAATGGCCGATGCAGTACGAGGATCTCTTCGATCATATGTCCGCAGAAGTACCAAAGGGCATACTGCTGAGAGGTCCTCCGGGAACCGGTAAAACCTTGATCGCAAAGGCGGTAGCAAACGAGAGCGACGCCAACTTCATTTCCGTCAAAGGACCGGAATTCTTCTCGAAGTGGGTCGGTGAGAGTGAGAAAGCGGTTAGGGAAACTTTCAGGAAAGCCAGGCAGGCCGCACCGACGATAATATTCTTCGACGAGATCGATGCGTTAGCTCCGGAGAGAGGCAGCAGTTCCGATTCGAACGTTTCGGAGAGAGTAATATCTCAGATCCTTACCGAACTAGACGGGCTCGAGGCTCTCCACGACGTGATCGTCATCGGCGCTACCAACAGGCCTGAATTGATCGACCCAGCGCTGCTGAGGCCCGGGAGATTCGATAGAAGCGTGGAAGTCGGTATGCCAGATCAAGAGACTAGAAAGGAAATCTTTGAGATACACACGAGAGATAGACCGGTAGACAGTGAAGTCGATTTCGAAGCCTTGGCTGAAAAGACCAAGGACATGAGCGGTGCCGATATAGCCTCTATATGCAACGAAGCGGTGATGCTTTCTATACGTGAAGCCGTGGAGAGAGAAGAAGTAGAAGGTGAAGATATCAAAGAAAACACGGTAAAACAGGGACATTTCGAAGAGGCCTACGAGAAGATCAAGAGCAAGAAGGAAGAAGGTGAAGCGGGAGAAAAATTCGAGGAGGCTCCTAGAGCCTACCACTGAACCACGAACCCTTTTCTCCTTTTATTGATACTTCATATCAACCCTAGGATCGAGAGAATCCTCCGCATGACCACCCCGATGAATACCACTATACCGATCTGGATAAAAACGTCGAGTCGATCCGCTATCGACGTCCTGATGTAGACGCTCGACAGTTCCCGAGAGATCAGAAGACCGATCAATATCATTATGACGAACAGTTCTAAACCTTGATTTCCCACTAAAGTCAAAACAAGAACGGTCCAGATCGTCATCGCGACAGCTAATTTCTGAGAAAACAGCATCAGAGCTCCTCCAGCGTGTATTTTATATGCTCATCTTCCTTTTCAAATTCCTTTATTTGTAAAGGAGAAGATAATGCTTCGGAAGTTGTCGTCAAAAAGGCGTTGCATATCGGACATCCCGTTCGAGTGCATATCTTTTCTGAGTTATCCTTCAGGTCTTCACAGTGATCGTCGTATCGGTCTAATGTTATCCTGAGTTTTACCTTGTTTCCTTTTTTCCTCAGACTGAAGGATTTAGCCAACCCCATACCCTGACTGAGATGGCCCATGCATTCTCTTCCGCTCTCGATACCCCTACCCTTTATATCATATTCGAGCTTTTCCTTCGCCTCCTCAAGTAGAGGTCGACCGGGAGGTATTAGAGAGATACCGACTTTCCCTTTACCCGAGGAGACTATGGTCATCTCATCGTAGATGTCCGGAATTTCCTCTAGCTTTCCGGCCGGTACGTATACCTTTGATTCCGTGAGATTCTCATGCGGGGGCAGGATAACACCTTTTTCCGCTACATCTAAGTCTTCGAGGATTTCATGGTAAGAAAGAGTACTGCTCTTCAAACCCGCTATAGCCACGTCCTCTTCCACTGTAGGATAATGGACGATTAGCATGGTGAATATTCCTATGAAGGCAGCTGCTAAACTCGCATTGGTGTAATCAGTAGCTAAAAAAAGATAGATCGACAGCGATAAGAATATCATCCCGATGATCTTTGAACTGTACTCGGGTTTGAGAAACCTATGCTTCAACATGTCTTAGAAGTAAAATTGTCCGGTATAATAAAATTATCGTAAGCATTGGTACTAGAGCCACCTATTTTTCTGTTATAGGTGGGCCTCCCTCGCCGGGAGCTTTTGAAAGGGCCGATAATATGATTACTATGGTAAATATCACGAGGAGAAAATATCCAACAATGCCCAGATGTATGAGACCTAGAAGTGATATTACCCATATGAATGTTAGAATCCCGCCTAAAATCAGATAGATTTTTAAGATATTTGGATGCAAACTCTCACCGTTTATGGTATCCTTTCAAAGCTTATAACCCTTACTTGATCCATCAGATTTTTATGTTTATATCCGGGAATAGTCCTCTCATCTAGACCTATAGATGTTAGAATGTTAGAGAAGGGATAGCGGGAAACCTACCTCCACCTATCAGAGCCGCCTGCTCTCTTTTGCTTTCATCCGGAGATTGTCCTCGCCGCACTTCCTGCACTTTTTGGCATCTGCCGGATTGCTGGCGTAACAGTCCATACATATCTTCTTGTCCAGCAGTCTTTTTTCAGCTTCGGGGAATCTTGCCATGATAACACCGTACGATATCTGATGACTATCTCCTCATATATAAATCATTAGGTTGGTTAAAACTTAATACCTCTCGCCTATTTTCGAATTCATGGCCGATGAATCTATATATCTTAACGAGATGAATATGAACGAATTGGAAAAAGAAAAGGATTCGATCTTATTTTTGCCGATCGGGATAAGCGAGGGCCACGGTAAACATTTACCCGCTGGAACGGATACGTTTCAGGCAGAATACGTCGTGGAAGAGGTCTGTAAAAAGATGGAAGAAAGGAGTTTGATCGCTCCTATCCTGAACTATGGTCAATGCAAAGCTACGACACACCTCACAGGAACACTCTCGATAAGCTTCGATTCGTTGAGAGACGTGGTGTATGATATCCTGAAAAGCTGTACCCGACAGGGATTCGATAAGATCGTCATAGTATCAAGTCACGCCGGCAGCGGTCACATGACGGCTTTGAAGTTGGCCGCGGAAATGATCCTAGAGGAGAAAAAAGGTCTAGAGATACTGCTGTTCTCGGATTATGATTTTGCCTATGAACTCAAAGGGGAAGAAGTCCCCGACACTGACGGTCACGGCGGGGAACTAGAAACTGCTAGGATGCTCGATATCAGAGAGGACCTGGTCGGAGAGGATAGACCTCGAGCGGAGATAGAATATCCAACCAATAAAGTGATGGTGGATTACAGCGAGTATCTATCGAAAGGGATGAGAGGTGATGCGAGTAAAGCTACCGCCGAAGAAGGTAAGAAGATCAACGCTTATGTCATCGAAAAGATAATAAAACTGGTAGAGGATTCCTTCGGAGAGTGAAGGTAATATGAATATCGAAAAGAAGAACGCGGGTTATAGAGCTGCGGAGTATGTAGAAGATGGAATGGTGGTCGGACTCGGGACCGGCTCTACGGCGAAATACGCCATAGAGAGGATAGGCCAAAGGATAGATGAAGAAGATCTGAACATAGTAGGGATCCCGACTTCTGTGGAAACTCGAAAGAGAGCGGAAAAAGCCGGGATAGAAACGGTAGAATTGGATGAAGCCGACAAGATAGATCTGACTATCGACGGTGCCGACGAGGTCGATCCGAATAAGGATCTGATAAAGGGCGGCGGTGGAGCGCTGCTGAGAGAGAAGATAATCGCCTTCAACTCAAAAGAATATATCGTGATCGTAGATCCTTCCAAGTTGGTAGACAAACTCGGAGCTACCTTCGACCTTCCCGTAGAGATACTGCCGCATTGGTATGAAGGGATAGCAGAATGCGTTGGAAGGTTAGGATGTGAGCCAAAATTGAGAAAGAAGGACGTGGAGAGATATCGAACGGACAACGGAAACTATATCTTAGATTGTGACTTCGGTAAAATAGATGATCCTGCCCAACTTTCCCAGCGTTTGAACTCCATCCCAGGAGTCATAGAGAATGGACTCTTCGTAGATATGGTCGATCTAGTAATTATAGGAAAGGGAAGTGGATTTGAAGAGAGAGATTAAGGTTTTATAACTCCCTTACCGCCCCTAGAAGCACGAGTCAGCGAGTTCCTTTATCTCCTCTAAGTTCTTCTCGATTTCCTCGATGCGTTCCTTTTCTTTCTTTTCTATCTCTTCGATTATCTCGTCTATCGGTTCATCTAGATGATAGCCGTGAACCGGCCTTCCTTTTCCTTCTTTCTTTATATCTCTCTTGGTGACCCAACCACGTTCCCTTAATTCTTGCATCGCTATAGAGACTTCTGGCTGTCTCAGATCGGTAGCGTTCTCGATATCTCTACTTTTTGTTTCGTCTCTGCTGGCAACAAAGACCAGTGTCCGTGCCATGTTCTTTTGGAGGCCTGCTTTTATCAATTTATCGACCAATTCTTCTTCTTCGTCCGTTAAACCTTTTTTCGCCATTTTTTCCACCTTTTTCTCTAGTTAAATATTCAAATGGTACTATATATGTTTTACTCATCTTTTCCGATTTTAACCTTAAAAATCTAATTTTATTAGGAGAAAAATTATATACTTCTATCATAGCTCTCTATCCCGATAGGATGTTCGACAGGATACTTATAGCTACTGACGATTCTCCGTTGATGGAGAACGCTATAAAGTATACAGCAACGATCTTTCCTAATGCCGATTATCATCTTATCAATGTCGTCAATACCGATGATCGAAGTGTTCCTCAGACCGGATTGATGCAGTCTCGTATGGCTGAGATCTCGCAGGAAGCTCTCGATCACGGGGAAGGAATCCTAGAAGATATGGGTATCGACGACGTCAAAAAAGCCAAGCCTACCGGGAGCCCTCCGAAAGAGATCTTGAATTACATAAATCAGCACGATATGGGTCTCTTGGTGATGGCTACTCATGCGAAGACCGGCGCACAGAAGGTTCACATAGGTGAGTGCGCACTTCATTCTCTTCAGATCACCAATATCCCCTCTATGGTGTTCGCCTGCGAATGTGAGAGAGAAAAACCCGAGGAGATATTCAATCCCACCACTTTCAGCAAATATTCTATCGACGCTACTATCCTCGGGATGAAATTGGCGAAATATTTTGGGGCGAGTTTAACGACCTATCACATAGGTAAAGATGATCCTGGAAAAGATCTAGAGCGGCTAAAAAGAAGAGCATCAAAAGCTGGAGTAGATTATGATATCACTATAAATAAGGGTGCCTCCGACAAAACGATCCTCAATGAATCGAGGGATCATGATTTCATCGTAGGGAGCAGAGGAAGGAGCGGTTTGAAGTACAAATTGAGACGTATCTTTCCAAGTTTCGCATTGAGTGATCTGGAGAAAGAACTCATCGCCGAGAGCAAGGTTCCATTTCTCCTGCTCGGAGAATGAATTCTATCTGACCGCTTGAAAGATGATCAGGAAGATATCATTCTTCACAGAAACAATAGGGAGAGGATCAAACTAGCAGATAGTGTCAAACCTATACCGATGATCACACGGAGGGAGATTATCTTCGGTCCGAAGAAAGCTAATCCATAGACTATTTTACCGCCGCCTATCGCCCCATAACCGATCATCATCGCAATAACCACGGCTAAACTGACTCCGCTCTGCTGTAATCCTCTTATTATGGGATACACGGCATAGGGACCGCCCTGCAGTATTCCGCCAAGCAGACCTCCTGTGAAGACCCCGGTGAATCCTGATTCAGGTCCAAGATATGTCTGGACTAATTCCGTCGGCAGTAAAACCTGGATCGCACTCGCCAACAGTACGGCTGCGAATATCAACGTAAAAAGACCTTTAAAAGTGTTCAAACCGTCCTTCGCGCCTTCTTTAGCGTCTTCCTTCCTGGTAAGATACATATAGCTGTACAAGAACAAAGTCCCGAATATTATCGCCCGCTGACTCCAACTTCTCCCGATGATAATCTCCCAGACCATATCAATCACCAAATACGAAGTAGATCAATACACAAGACAAGATCGCCAAACCCACTCCGAGAATGACTCTGATCGCGATTATCTTGACTTCAAATATGGCTAACCCGTACACTATCCTACCGCTGCCGATTATAGAGTAACCGACCAGCATCGATATGACGACCGATAGACCGACACCTTCCTCTTGGAGTCCTTTTATTATAGGATACACTGCGTAAGGACCTCCCTGCAGCAGTCCTGCCAGTAGACCCCCGGTAAGAACCCCTCTTAAACCCGCCTTAGGCCCTAGGTATTTTTGTATCAGATCCTTCGGTATCAACACTTGTATAGCGCTCGCCAAGAGTATAGCCGCAAAAATGAGAGTCAAGAGGCCGAGGAACATCATCGATCCATTTGTTAAGCCTTTCCGGGCATCTTCCGGTCTAAATATGAGCATGTAGAGGTATAGGACGGCGGTGCCGAGTATTACCCCTCTTTGCCCCCAGTTCTTGCCCAATATCAGGTCCCAATCCATATTATCACCTAAGTCTCTACTTCATGAAGATAAAATCTGACTCTCCTTCAATATTATTAAAACTTTAAAAACTTTTTTCCGTTCCCTTGACCTATAAAGAAAAATTATATATCGCACTCCTAGATTTTTGTCTTGATAAGATGTTCGATAAGATACTCATAGCTACTGATAATTCACCACTTATGAAGAACGCTATCCAGTATACCGCCACTCTTTTTCCTTATGCCGAGTATCATCTGATAAACGTCATCAACACCAGCGACGGAAGCTTACCCCAGACCAATCTGATGGAGTCTCGGTTATCCGATATATCTCAGGAGGCTCTCGAGAACGGGGAGGGACTTCTAAAAGAGATGGGAATCGAAGAGATCAGGAAAGCAAAGCCGACCGGTAAGCCTTCTAAAGAGATAATCGACTATATCGATAAAAAGAACATCGATCTGTTAGTGATGGCCACTCATTCAAAAACGGGGACTCAAAGGGTACACATAGGAGAGACCGCGCTACATTCTCTCCAAGTGACCCATATCCCATCGCTCGTGTTTTCCTGCAGATGCGCCACGGAGAGGCCCAAAAAGATATTCAACCCGACAACCTTCAGCTCCTATTCCGTAGATGCCACAATGCTCGCTATCGATCTTGCTGAGATGTTCGGAGCTAGTTTGACCACTTACCATATAGGAAAAGAAAATCCCGGGGCCTCGTCCCGCCGGATAGAAAAACGAGCGGACAAAGCCGGAGTGGATTATGAGTTGATCATAAACAAGAACGCTTCGGACGAGGATATATTGAAAAGATCGCAGGAGTATGATTTCATCGTCGGGAGCAGAGGAAGGAGCGGTTTGAAGTACAAATTAAGATTTCTCATACATAGTTTTTCGTTAAGCAGCCTTGAGAAGGAACTTATCGCTGAGAGTGATATACCCTTCCTCATGGTTGGTGAGTAATAGTTGAGTATCGTAGTCATAGGCGTTGTAGTGATATTTGTTCTGACCTATATCGGTATAATCAGCAAGAAGATTCCCAGGACTACCGCAGCTATGGGTGGGGCGATAGGTATGCTCTTCTGGGGGATAGCTTTCAATTTTTATGGGCCGGAAAAAGCGCTCACCGATCCCGGATATGTGGATTTCAACACCATAGGGCTTCTGTTAGGTATGATGATCTTGGTCGGACTTTTAGGTGAGACCGGCGCCTTCGAATACTTAGCTATAAAAACCGCTAAACTTTCAAAGGGGAGTTATTATAGACTCCTCGCCTTTTTAGTCCTGGTCACGGCCTTCACCTCGGCCTTCTTGGATAATGTAACTACAGTCTTATTGATGGCTCCCGTCACCATCACGATCGCCAAGGAATTGGATATAAATCCGGTCCCATTTTTGATGGTCGAGATAGTCTCCTCTAACATCGGAGGAACGATGACCCTGATAGGCGACCCGCCCAACGTCATGATCGGGAGCGCGGGAGGTATACATTTTGTACAATTCCTCATCTATCTAGCCCCTCTTGTCATAATAGTTCTCTTGGTGGTTCTGCTTTACTTCGAGTTGCTTTTCAAAGATATTCTAGAGAGCGATATGGAGAATTTCGAAAAGATAGCGCAAAGGGATGAAAACGAGTGCATCTCCAACTGGTCTCTTCTTTACAAATCGCTTTTCGCCTTATTGATAACGATGGGTTTGTTTACGGTCCATCATTTATTGAATTTGGAACCGTGGATGGTTGCGGTTTTCGGCGCTAGTCTGTTACTGCTCCTCTCTCTTCCGGATCCGGAAGTCGCTTTGGATCACGTGCACTGGAGCACCCTATTGTTTTTTGTCAGCCTGTTCATAGTCATCGGAGGATTGGTTGAAAGCGGTATCATCCGATGGATCGCTATGGAGATAGAGATGTTGTCTGGAGGGAGCTTGTTGATCGCTCTCTTCCTAGTTTTGATGATAAGCGGCGCCTTTGCTATAGTCGTAGGGAACATCCCGGCGGCGATAATTTTGGTTTCCGTTGTGAGTGTTTTCACCACCCATACTCAGATCGGAGCGGGTTATCCTATCAACCCGCTTTGGTGGGCGCTCTCGATGGGAGCCTGCTTCGGAGGTAACGGTACCCTAATATCCGCACCCGCTAATCTCATAGTCTCTAACATCTCGGGAAAAATGGGACATCCGATTACCTTTAGGAAATTTACAAAATACTCACTACCTCTGACAGCCCTAACTCTATTCTTATCGTTTGTGCTTCTTTGGTTTTTCTTTATAGTACTGATGTGAAGGAATGACCGAACGAAGATCTCATTCTCTTTTAGAGAGCGTAGTCGGCAGTGTTTCCGAGTTTTTGTTCGATATCCAACAACCGATTGTATTTAGCGACTCTTTCACCTCTCGCCGGTGCGCCGCTCTTTATCTCACCGCACGAGAGAGCGACCGCTAGGTCAGCGATGAATGGATCGGGCGTTTCTCCAGATCTGTGAGAGACCATCACGTCGTATCCGTTTTTGAAAGCCAGCGAAGCAGCGTCCATAGCTTCCGTTAGAGTCCCTATCTGGTTGACTTTCAATAGTACTGCGTTGCAAGCTCCCATCTCAATCCCTTTTTCTATCAGTTCAGGGTCACTGACGAAAAGGTCGTCTCCGACTATCTGCAGTTCATCATTAAAGCGGTCTGTCATCTCCGCGAAACCACCCCAGTCGCTCTCGCCCAAGGGATCTTCTATTGATACGAGCGGATAATCCTTGATCATCTCGTCGTAGAAGTTTATCATCTCTTCCGAACCCAGCGTTTCATCTCCAGACACATATCCTCGGGAAGTTTTGAATTCGGTCGCGGCGGTATCTATCGCAAGATTTATCTTTCCATCGTAATCGCACCGGTCTATCGCTTCCATCATCAGGTCGAAGGGTTCGGTGGGATTTTCCAACGGAGGTGCGTATCCTCCCTCGTCTCCGAGGTTAGTCGCCGACGGACCGTATTTTTCTTCTATTATGTCTCCTAGAGCGTGATAAACTTCGGTGCCCATCCTGATGCCTTCTTTGAAGCTCTCGGCTCCGTCGGGCACTATCATGTATTCCTGGATATCGAGATCGTTTCCGGCGTGTTCTCCTCCGTTCAATACGTTGAGATAGGGAACGGGTAGAGTGAGATCGTTGCTCCTTCCCAGATATCTGAACAAAGGAATATTCAAGGAATCTGCCGCGGCCCTAGCGGCGGCGAGAGAGACAGCTAAGATAGCATTCGCTCCCAAGTTGCTCTTGTCCTCTTCTCCGTCCAGTGCTATCATCTTATCGTCTATATAACTCTGATTAGTCACCTCTTCTCCTATCAATTCCGGTCCGATCGTCACTCTTATGTTTTTTACCGCTTCCTGAACACCTTTCCCCCCGTATCTGGACCCTCCGTCTCTGAGTTCGAGCGCTTCGTTCGAACCGGTAGAAGCTCCAGAAGGTACCTTCGCTTTTCCCGCACCTTTGGAGGTTTCGACCACTGCTTCGACCGTGGGATTACCTCTTGAATCTAAGATCTCTCTAGCGTCGATAGATTCGATCAATATCATGTTATCGCAAACTAATAAGGAGACTAAATTAAAAACTTTACCGGATTATCGTAAAAATCTGAGTTTCAGAGACTTTTTTTTAGATCATGAAACGACTAAAGTTGTGTTTTTGAATAAATTACCTTACCTGCTCTTTATCCCCTGATATCCGTCGAATAGGTATCCATCGGTTCGTTCCCGTTGAAGACCTCGATCTCAAGCTCGGAGTTATCTCCCTCCTCTCCTTCAAAAGAGAGATTGATTCTTTTCGTTGCTCTCCCGTCGATCTGGAAAGTCGTATTTCCTTTCTCTATCAATCGATTTCCTTTTGTGATCTCCCATTCTAGATCGCCATTACTGCCCGATTTACCCAGATTTGTTATGAAGATTCTAGCGCTCAGACCATCATTTTTCTCTTCAAAATAGACATCCTCAATGATGTAAGCTGGTTTATCCTGAGGACCCATCTCGGATATGACGTAGACAAAACCTCCGGCTAGGATCAAAAGTAGTACAATTATGAACACAAAAAATATCTCAGCACCCGAGAAAGCTCTATCATCGAACCTATTCATCTTTGAACCTCCATCTGAAGACAGCATACAAGACGATGATCAGTAAGATGAGAGGCGTTGATATCATCGGCATTCCATCGCCACCTACACCGGCACCGTCATCTTCGTCGCTAGCCCCCGGCGTGCCTCTTTCGGTGTCCTCTTCCTTGACCATAAAATCTTGTCTTCCTTCGTAGGTGAAAAGGTCCTCTTCGTAGGTTCGATACGCGATCTTATAAGCACCTTTGGGAAGAACTAATTTGAACGTTATATCCTTCGAATCCCCGCTCTTTATCGAAGAGATCGATCTATTCCCTTCGGTGAAGATGACATTGTCCGAAGAGTTCTCCTGTTCCATCACGAACCACTCTAGATCTATCGAATCCGCCTTCTCTTCACCTTCGTTCACCAATGTGAGGTGAACGGTTATGTTGGCTTTTCCGTCCGTGGCGTTATGGAACTCAAATTTACCCTCTTGAGCCCTCAATTTCGGTCTTTCTTGGAGGTCCCGCCATGAGATGTAGGTATAGACTCCTAAGGATACTACGAGAAGAAGGATAACAACGGTTACCGCTACAAAGCTCAAAAAGATATTTTTAGATTTCTTGTCCTCCTCTTTCCGCCAGTATGGATCTTTCTCGTTTTCTCCTTCCTTACCCATGTATAGGTATTTTTTAACATATATAAAAGTTCTTTCCCGGATACCGTATGATGTCCAAAAATAGTTAAGTAGGTCTTTATCTATCATCTGTGAAAGATGAGCCCCCTCGATGATTTAAGTTGGTCATTGGAAGATTTTGCCCGTTATCCTTTCCTGTCCGAGGCTAAGGATTATATAAAAGAGGAAGCGCCGCCTCTGGAGGAATTGATAGGAGACAGTATCTGGGGCCCCGTGAGAGTTAGAGGTAAGGATCGGGTGCTGGAGGCCCTTGAAGAAGGAAGGGTTAGGATAAAGAGTATAGAGGGTGAAGTGGAATGTGAAGAGGAACTGTTTTCTTACCCTATAGCCCGGATGCTTGTATCCGCTGTAGCCGACGATTTTTTGGTGAGAAAGTACAGTTTAGGGGAAGCGGAGAGAGTGGTAGACGAACTCTCCCGTGAAAGCGATGATAAAGTATTGAAACTCGCTTCTGAGTTGGAGATAGAAGCTGGGATCGATGGAAACAGGTTCACCGTCTTTTTTGGAGACTACCTAGAGAACACTGATCGGTTGAGGTCCCCTGGATGGAAGCTGGTAAATCAGGATATGAGGAGCGGGGAAGTTTACCTGGAAAGGAAAAAGTTCATCAGGCTTATGAAAGAGAAAGTATTTTCCCAGATCTCTGAGGGGTTACCCGTGCCTGTCTCGGATGCTATTTTAAACAAATTCGAGAGGGAGATAGAACAGATCGAAGAAACACTAGAGGAGAAAAGAGCCGAGATAGAGGATGTTGATCTCGGTAAAGTGGAGAACGAGCTGTTTCCTCCCTGCATAAAAAAATTGTTAGCCGGTCAGAAAGAGGGTGAAAACCTGTCTCACGAAGCGAGGTTCGCTCTGACCGCTTTTCTGAGGAAAGTGGGATTATCCGAAGACGAGATCATATCTATATTCCAGGAGGCGCCGGATTTTGATAAGGAACTAGCATCATATCAGATAGAACACATAATCGGAGAGATATCCGGTACAGAGTACAGTCCTCCAGGTTGTAACCTGATGAAAACCAACGGTATATGTTTCGATCCAGACTCGCTGTGTGAGCAGGAATGGCTGAACCATCCTTTAGGGTATTATTCTTTCAAGAAGAAGAAGAGCGGAGAGGAAGATTAGCGATCACGATTCGTTACCCAGCTTGGACCACGTGTTTAGGCCTCTAGAAATCGCGGTGAGATTTCCGGCTATCGCGAACCAAATCATCAGGAGTTCGAACAGATTGAGTTCCATATCGAGGAGTGTTAGAGAGGTCAAGCCCGTTCCGTGGAGAGCGAAATAGAGTATCGAGACGAGGATCAGAAGTACAAGACGTTCGGCTCTTCCCGCGATACCGCCGTAGTCCCTGGAAACGTCTAAAGCGTCGGCCTGCGTGCCCATATAAGAGGTCATCAGCACACCTATCAGGGCGAAGACGCCTATCCACGTTCTACATAGAGATCCCAAAATTATCCCACCCAAGATCAGTATATCCGCGTAACGATCTATCGTGTGATCCAAAAGGTCGCCACGTTTCGAAGCTTTACCGGTCATCTTGGCTACTTTTCCGTCGAGAGCGTCGAATAACGAGTTGAGGATTATGAATATACCGGCTAACAGGATGTAGTTGGGTTCCCGAGAATAAAGGAACAGGATACCGGCTGAGAGAGCGAAGAGTAAGGAGACCCAAGAGATCAGGTTAGGGTTCACGGAACTTATCTTCTCCGCGACTGGTTTTAGGACGATATCTGCTTCGTCCCGGAATTTATTCAATACCATCGTATCTTTAACTCACGGTTGTAATAAAAAGTATCGTTTTTATAGGTACTCCTCGGTCCAATCTATCGAACCGGATCTGTAATCTTGGTTCTTTAGGTCATTTTCCAATATCTCTTTGACACATCCGGCGACCTCTTCAGGGGTTCTATCGGTGGTGTCGACCTCGTATACGTTCTCGCAGACATCGAGAGCTTCTATAAGTATGGCGTCCAAGACTTCAGCCTCTAGGTTCTCCTCTATCTTCCTTTCGCCCCATCCCTTCCTTTCCATCCTATCTCTCAACTCCGGAGGGGCGCATCTCAGGACTATGGTATAAGGAAGGGAAAGATGATGTGAAAGATGGCCCTCGACCATATCATATTCGTTCTTTTGCTCCTCGTAGACCTTCCTTAAACCCTCGACGTCCACCTCCAAAGAGCCTCTCTCTTCGTCCTCCTCGTCCCATAGATCATTTTCCCTTATAAATTGGTTCAGGTCCAAAACGTCGTATCCTTGCTCTTCCAGCAGTTCCGAAACGGTGGTCTTCCCCACTCCGGGGGTACCGGTCAAAGCACACTTCATATCTTATTGGCAAGGAGGCGGGATATTAGTATTTTCTCGAAATGAAGGTATTTTGTTCTCTAACTTTTATGCCATAACGAGATTTAGAGAACAGAAATGCTAGCCGTCAGCGTAAACATTTCGAATCTAAGACGATAGAGATGTGCGTGAAAGATCATACTGCCCGAAAGGCCATCGATCAAAAGAAGACATAAGAGATAACTTTATTAGAGGGTATCTACAATATGTATATACAATGATAGCTAAAGTCAAGAAATGGGGTAACAGCTTTGCTATCCGTTTGACAAAGAAGGAATTAGAGGAGCTGGACCTAAAAAAAGGAGACGAGGTAAAGATAGAGATAAAGAAAGTCGATCCAGAAAATGTAGATCTGGAAGACCTTCCAACTTTTTCTGACGAAGACGAGAGTGCGAGCGAACATCATGATAGATATCTATATGGGCGTGAGGAATGATGAGGATCGCTGATACTTCCGCTCTCTACGCACTTTTCAATGAAAACGATAAACACCATGAAGAGGCAAAGGAAAATTTTGAGGAGACCGATCCGATCATCATACCCCCTGAGATATGGTCGGAGATCATCTCTCTGATCCAATACCGACAGGGGAAAGAGGACGCTGTCGAAGCGGGCAAAGCTCTGCTCGATCTACCGCACGTGGACTTGAGATCTGGAAATATCGGTCTGTTGAGATCCTCTTGGGAAACGTTCACGGATTCCGACAAGGACCTAAGTTTTCCAGATTCGGTCGTGGTAAGCTGGTGTGATGATAAGGACGCTACACCCCTTAGTTTTGATGAAGGTTTGAATTCTTCTACCAAAACTTGAGTCTCCGAAAGTATTTTATTCCTTAACGAATATACACCTCTAGTATTAGAGGCAGAGCGAGTGACGGAGACTGTTAGGCAGAGCGTGACCGACACACCATTCTTGGACGATTCAGATGACTTCAGCTACCCTTATTTATACCCTCAATAAAAGATCCAAACCCTATCTATTCAATACCTTTCTAGTCCCAGATCGAAGACCTCCTTCATCACATCGAAGTCTCCATCGTTGGTGAGCAGTTTTTCGTTATTGGCTAGAGCTATACTGGCGATCTGTAGATCTACCGGCGAGCGCATCTCCTCCTCTTTTCTTAACTCCGCATCGATCTCACTACATACCTCCGCCGCATGTAAATCGAACGTTAGAATTGGGAACTCTTGTAGCAAAGAATCGATCTTGATTCTTTCTTTCTTAGATCCAACGAATTCTATCCCAGCTAGCACCTCATATACTACTGGAGTACACAGTTTCTGAGGTACCCCTTGTTCTTGGAGTAGCTTGCTTTTCTCTACCGCTTTTTCTTCATCGGCGATGACATCGATAATATAATTGGTGTCAGGTATGATTATATCACCTTCGAGACTTGAGTTTTTCTATTGCATCTTCTATCCTACCACTTTCCTCTCTTTTTTCCTTCATCTTTTTTATTGAATCGATGGTGTCCTGTGATAAGATACCCGCAAAATCCGCGTAACGAGGAGTTTCTTCTTTGGTCAGTTCTTCTATCAGATCACTAAAGCTCTCATCTTCACCCTTTAACGCCGAGAGTTTCTCGTAAGCAGACTCCTTTAGACTGATGGTCTTTGAGCCCATATTCTCCACCACTTTGCATGCATATATTTGTATACAATAACGTTGTCCAGGTATTTATAATTGCCGCTCGTTCCGGATCTGTTCTCCGAAAGTATTTTATTCTCTAACTCTAATACCCCGCTGTACATAGGAGGCTGTGAATGTTCGCTATCAGCGTTAGCATAGGACAATCCCGCTCGTGGCGTGACGAGTCTAAGACGCTTGGAATGTGCGTGAAAGGGAGCGCTCCTACGACAGCGCTGGGAAGCGGGCTTTTCTCCTTCACTTTACCCACTGCTCTACCCACGAACTCCACTGGCGGTACAACCGGTTTTGCGGGTACCTCCTCCTTCTCAGACTTCGAGACGCTGCAAAACCCACTTTCGTTCAAGTCTGAAGATGAGTTCATGGGTTGAGGTATGTTGTAGCTAGGGTTTTAGTAGAGATCACTTGAATATCTTTTCTTTGTCTTTGAACTTTGTTTTGTCTTTTTCTTCCATCTCAGCAAGAATAGTTTTTATCTCTTCTTCTGTCAGCACGTTATCTCGGAACAGGATCTTAAAGACATCATAAACTATCTCAAAACCTATTCCTCTTTTTTTAAAATCCTCAAAAACCAAAGGCAACTGTCTGTCATCACCGACAATTTTCTCTGTTTCGGGTGAGAGAAAATATGTTAACTCCTAAGTGTAGTGTGAGTGATCCAGAACCATTAGTTATAGATGAACATTCTAATCACACTCCTAAAGAAAAAAGTAAATTCATAGACTCCGAGAAATGGCTGGCCGTAACAAACTCAGGTAAGGCTTTGAGATACAACTCTGAAAAAGGATCCTGTTATATTCCGATATACAAAGCAAAAGAGGTAATCGAGGGAAAACGAGAGAAAGCATCTCTGAGCTTTATAGAAGATGGCGAGTTCCTCGAATCAGACATTGAGCTACAACTCACAAAAAGCGGAGATGGCATAGCCCTGATAGGGGCTAGTGATAGATTTATGCTTCCTACCTCCCAGGTTAAAGAGATGATAAACAAGAATAGAGAAGCAGCGAAGTTTTCGATCTATATCCACAAACAAAATACTACCTATTGCTAAACCTTTATGGTTAAGAAAACTAAAGCCTGTATTAAATGTGGTGAAACAACACGTATTGAATTTGTCCGTAACGACCTCTTATCTTAACTGGCTCTAAATGCTAAGCGAAGCTTACTAATACCAAAATTTGACAATGCTTATCTCCCTAAGACATATATAGCGCTTTTAGAATAAAGTTGGGATTTATAAGTTAATGGAGGCCCCGAGGATGACTAGACGGATGCTTAAAAAACGTGAAGTCTCATGTAAGGAGGAATCAGACGATTCTGAAGAAGTGGAGGATGAGGAACCAAAGATGGCTTCAAAGAGAGGCCTCTTCAGGTCCGATAAGATCCGTAGCGGTTTGAGAACTTTCGCTGTTTTCGCCGCGGTGATCATAGTCGGAGCGGTTTTCACCAGCGGCTTTGCAGAAGCCGGAACAACCGGAACTCAGCCCCCTGAAGAAGACGGATACGACTGGATAGTCCAGAATGATACCGTTGTTAAGGATGAAAGGGGATTGAAATTATCTGGCAATCTGGTGGTAACAAACCAGAGTAAACTGACATTCGAGAAGGTTAATTTCTTGATGAACTGTTCCCAGCCCGGTCAATTTGCCATAAAAGTGAAACGCGGGTCGGAGTTCGTGGTAAAGAATTCGACCCTTACCAGTATGGAAGAAGGTTTCAGTAATTCTTTCAAATTCGTCGTATATGGAAATCTCACGATGGAAAATACTAGAGTTGACAATCTATGGGCCGAGAATATGATGGGCGGCATCCAGCTTTATACAGATAACGTAACTATAGCGGATTCGACGATAGAGGACAGCGAGATAGGTATCTATGCACCTAACAACTCTTCCGACCCGACGGTCAAACACAAAAGAGGTATAGGTGAAAATGGAGAGAGATTGGGAAGATACGTAACGAATATCGGAGATATAAACGATGACGGAAAGGCCGATATAGCCGTAGGAGCACCGGGAAACGATACCGGAGGAGAGAACGCCGGTGCGGTCTATATCTTTTATGGAAAAGAAAAGGATAATTATAGTGACTATCGATTGAACTCGTCCGATGCCGATATAAGGATAAATGGATCGGAAAAAGAAGGTAAATTTGGCTATGATTTATCGAGCGGTGATTTAGGTAGGGATGAAAACGACGATCTGGTGATCGGGGCTCCTGGCACCGATAACGGGACGGTGTACATCTTTTATGGAGATGAACTCTCACAGGGAGGATATAAATATTCTGCAAAAGACGCCGTGGAAGTCTTTCACGGGGAGCAGAAAGAAGATGAATTCGGTTATTCGGTCTCCAGTGGAGGAGACGTCAACGGCGACGGTTGCGACGACATAGCTGTTGGAGCTCCCGGCTATGGCACAGATAATTTTGACGACAATACCGGACGTGTTTATACTTACATGGGAGGGATGACGAGAGATATATTTAAAGACGATTTTGATTACGGATGGACACACGGGGGGGATAAGGATAATTGGGAACTCGGCACTCCAGTGAATGATGGAGGTCCACTTTACAACCCGGATTCCTCTAATTCCGGAGAGAACTGCTGGGGTACCGATCTAGATGATACTTATTCAAGTAATCAGAACGCCTATCTGAAGTTCTCCGTCGACCTGTCTTCAGCTAATAATCCAACTTTGAACTGGCATCACGCTCTTTATCTGGAAGATGGTTACGATGACGGATACGTGGAAGCCTCCAACGGCAGCGGTACATGGACATCCCTCGATAAATTCACGGGAAAAACGCCTGTCAACAATGGAACGGTAGATTGGGAGGAAGCTCCGGAGGTCAACTTAGGCGCCTATACCGGACAGACCGTTCATTTGAGATTTAGGCTCGATAGCGACACTTACACGCATTATGGCGGTTGGTATATAGACGACGTATTAGTAAACGAATCCGATTACGATAAAACATATTTTGAAGATGATTTCGAGTACGGATGGAACCACGGTGGGGCGAAAGACGAGTGGAATCTAGGAGAGCCGGTGAGTGAGGGTTATCCGGCCGATAATCCGAGTTCAGCATATTCAGGCAAAAGTTGCTGGGGCACGGACCTAGGTAGTTATTATGAGAACGAGGCGAACGCGTATCTGAACACGAGTGTAAATTTAAAAGGAATTCAGTCACCTAGACTTAGTTGGGTCCACGCGTACCGATTCGAGGAAAATCACGATTATGGATTCGTAGAGGTGTCGAGTGACGGCAATACATGGGAACAGCTAGCCAATTTCACCGGCAATACCCAGGTCGTTAACGGAGAGATATCCTGGGAGTATGCCGCTCCTTTAAACCTGAGCGGCTATAGGGGAAAGGATATACACCTGCGTTTCAGACTGGATTCGGACGCTTATACGTATGAAAACGGATGGTATATAGACGACGTCACCGTTTATGACGCTTCCAATAAATTAACTTATCGTGAAAAGGATTTCGAGTACGGATGGACACATGGGGGGGATTATGACGAATGGGAACTCGGCCCTCCGGTGAACGACGGTGAGCCGGACGACAACCCGAGTTCGGCAAATACAGGTCAAAACTGCTGGGGCACGGATCTAGACGATCATTATGAGGGCGGTGCCGATGCCTCCTTAGAAACTACGATCGATCTTTCCCCGGTTAACGATCCAGTTTTGACCTGGTATCAAGCTTATTGGTTTTATGATGGTTTTTGGGGTTCTGATGATCATGGTTACGTTGAAGTCTCCAAGGACGGTTCTAATTGGGATGAAGTCGCCGACTTCACTGGTCATACACCCCTTAATAAAAGCGGTAAAATAAAGTGGGAGAAATCACCTACGATCAATTTGACTAGCTACGGGGATAAAACCATCCATCTCAGGTTTAGACTCGAATCGGGAGGATCATATGCGAACGGTTGGTACATCGACGACGTCAAGGTGATGAACAACACCACCGACACGGCGTATCTTTATGACAGTTTCGAGGATGGGTGGAGCCACGGTGGTGCAAAAGACGAGTGGAATCTGGGAAAGCCGGTGAACGATGGTTCTCCCGGCGACAACCCGAGTTCAGCAAATTCAGGTCAAAACTGCTGGGGTATTGATCTAGATGATTATTATGAAAACGAAGCGGATGCTTATCTGAACACGACTATCGAGCTGCCGAGTTTCTGGTCGGCTGAACTGACATGGTCCCAAGCGTACTGGTTCGAAGAGAATTATGATTACGGCTTCGTGGAGATCTCGACCGACGGCACTACCTGGAAAGAGCTCGCTAATTTTACAGGCCACTCTCAGGTAGTTAATGGGGAGATATCGTGGGAGAGGGTCGCTCCTATAGACCTGAGTAAATACAGCGGGAGAACTATCCACCTACGGTTTAGACTTAATTCAGACACTTACGAAATTGCGAACGGTTGGTATATAGACGATCTACAGATCAAGCAGAAGAGAGGGTCCCTCGTAACGATGGATGGCGAATGGGAGGGAGACAGATTCGGAACATCCGTATCGATCGCCGGGAATATAAACGGTGACAGTTATGACGATATAGTGGTGGGCGCTCCAAAACATGACGCCGAGAAAGGAAAGACCTACGTGTATACCGGGCGGAGAAGATACAAATCCACTGAGCTGGATACGGCCGATATCAATATCACCGGAGAACAAGAAGGTGAGGAAGTCGGATGGTCGATCGACGCAGGAGCAGATATAAACAAGGATTCCTATGACGATATCCTGATCGGATCTCCGGGTCACGATAACGATACCGGTCGAGCCTATCTTTTCTACGGCTCTCCGGGTATGGAGGGAAATCTGACGGTGGACCATCCGAACGTAACTTTCACAGGTAATCCCGACGGCGGTGGATTCGGCTATAGCGTCGCTACGATGTCCAACGATGATCAAAAAGAGTACGGAGATATCATGGTGGGCGCACCCGGTGTAGATACCGAAGATAAGGAAGACGCCGGTTCTATCTACACCTTCACTAGATTAGACAAGAATTGCCTGAGATTGGACGCCGCGATGGCCGATCTTAGGTACAGCGGGACGGAGAAGAACGGTTACTTGGGTGCCTCGATATCGGGACGGGAATATCCCGGTGCCGATAGGATATTGGCAGGCGGGCCCGGTTACAACGCCGAAGGTGGAAGTGTACATCTCTTCGAATACGGCTTCGAAAAAGTGGATCATGACGGTGGAGAGATTACCAATTGTAAAATCTCGAACAACAGTGTGGGTATCCGAACCGGTCGTTCGAACCTTTTAGTGGCGAACAACACGATAGATGAGAACGGAGTGGGTATCCAGGCCGAGGACAACGCCGCCTATATGACCAACAATACTCTGAGAAACAACGACGTGGGGATAAGATTCAAAAATACGACTTTGTACCTGAATGAGACCGAGATATATCGCAGTAGCGACCATGACCTAGAATTGAAAGAAGGTTCTCATGTGACGGCGGTCGATACCTACTTCACGAGGACGAAGGTTGATGTCATCGAGGACTCAAATCTGACCGTCAAGATGAGCCTCGACGTGAGAGTCGAGAACGAGGACGGAGAGAGTGTCGACACGACGGTAACAGTCGAAAATGCCAAGGATGAGAGGTTTGATGTGGGGACTGGATCGGACGGAAACATGACCACGCGGGTGATAAAAGCCTATGAGCAGGATGGGTCCGGTTTTGACTATTACACACCACATAATATCACCACTAACGAGGATAACGAAGTCGACGTTGTCATGGACTCACCGAAGGATTTAACGCTCATTTCGGGCGGCGACTCCGACAACGACCAGGTGGAAGACAGTTTCGAGAGCAGCGAGAACATCCACTGGATGGATGCTGTCGATCATAGAATCGACAGTACCCAGGTACTGGTCGACGGTTCGGCGAATCTGGGAGGGGGAGACGAGGAAGTCCTTACGCAGGTCGATAATAATGAGATCTTGAACCACGGGACGTTCCCCATCGTAGATGAAGGTCTCTATCGGTATTATGTACGGGCGAGGAAGGATCATACCGAGGAGGACGTACCCGCTAGCATATCGCTTTCGGCAGCCGGAAGCGAACCTGTGAAAGACGATAAACACGCTTTGAAGTCCATGTACAGGTGGTACTCGACGCCGCGTTTCGAGACTCAAGACGGAGACTTAAGGCTGTGGGCTAACGCCACCTTCCCGTCATCGGAAGTAGAAGTTTACGTGAGCGACGTTATGCTCGTCCGGATAGAAGATTCGGATGGAAATCCAACGGATATCACCCCGGGCCAGATCACGGATCCACTGGACAGCGATACCGATGGAGATCATCTGGGCGACGGGATGGAAGTGCGGGAAGGTACTTACTGGTACGAAGGTGAGAATAAAGTACCTGAAGATCAAAGAGTGATAGACTCGAACGCGAGCAACAGTAAAGCGGCCGTGCCCGATCCGGACGATGTTATCTTAGAAGGAGATAACACTTCTGTAGAACTCTCTCCGGGTGAATATAGATATTACTTCAAAGCTAAAGCTGCGGATGCGGAGAAGGGTCCAGACAACGAAGAGTCCTGTTTAGAGGTAACCCTCATAGACGGCAGTGGCGAGACGACAGAGGAGATAAAATTCGGGGCTGAATACGATTGGAATAGGACCGACCCGATAGTACTGGAAGAGGAAACGGAATTAAAGATGTGGGCTAACGCCACCGGCGATCACTCGGCCCGTCTTGACAAATATATGATATCCAACATGTCGGCTCTCAAAAATGATGCGATCGAGGGAGAAGAAAGATACACGCTCGATTTCTCCGAGGGTGGCAGTGAGGAGGTAAACATCACACTTCCGGAGGAAGCGGAATTAACGGAGGCTTCGATGGACGTCGAGGGCACCTCGAAGAAGTTAGAGTTGAGCAAAGAGGGCAGAAATCCGTCGATCTACGGAGATAAGGTGGTGTGGAGGAACTCCACCGACGAGAATATATACCTGTACGATATCAGGGAAGAAAACACTACACAGATAAGCTACAGTGGTGACACGTCCAGGCCGGAGATACATGAAAACTGGGTAGTCTGGGAGAACAACAGCGGCACAAATAAAAATATAACCCTGTATGATCTGAATAAAGAGAATGAAGAACCCATCCCGCTCACTAGCTTAGCTCAGGAACATCCGTCTATCCATGACGATAAGATAGTTTGGCAGAGCCAAGAGGACGGAGATTATGACATCTACATGTACGATATCGCTGAAGGATCGACGACCCGCATAACGAATGATTCTCATGATCAGTTATACCCCGAGATATACGGAAATCGGATAGTTTGGGAGGACGAGCGGAATGGGGATGCGGACATATACATGTACGATCTTAGGGAATCCGTGAAACCTTATAACGACGGCGACGGCCTGTTCAGGATCAGTTATGATTCGGCGGAAGATCGCCGGCCGGACATCTACGGCACCAGGATGGTTTGGAAAAGAGATGGCGAGTTGAATGAAGATGATCGCATACTCATACATGAAATTAAGACAAATTCAACATGGATAGAAGAGGGAGATTCTGACAAGGGAGATCCGAAGATATACGGGAAACAAGTCGTCTGGAACACTAGTTCCTCGGATGAAACTATACACTATTTCGATAACATGACCGAAAAGAGCAGATCTTTCGCCGCCGGTGACGTCTCGAACTTGGATATATGGGGCGGCACCGTCGTGTGGGAGGAAAACGGCATACATATGTTGAACCAGAACTACACGATCGGTATAGGTTCCGATACCGTGGGGAGTCACACGTCGGTGTTCACGGAGCCCGAAAGGACGCTGAATCTGGCTTCTGCGATAAATAGATATCTAGACGGCAGGAAGACCTCTAAAGAGGAAATAAACGCAACTTTGAACGTGACTTCGCAATATGAAGGAGAACTCACGCTTTCGAACGTCTCTATAAGTATCGAGTATCTGTCCGATCCTCTTCAGATAGATACGGACGGAGATCGTTTGTTCGATGGTACGGAACATCACGATTTCTTCGGGAAGGACATCATAGAGACGGAGGATGCGGTGGAATTCGAAGAATGGAAGGGTTCGCCGTGCAATTTTATACATCAGACGGGTGTCTCGCTGACGTCTTCTAAAGAAAAGGACATCAGTGACGACAGTTGGATAACTCTCGAAACGAGGATCGACGGGACTGGGCGATATAGGTTCATGCTCAGGCCGGATTATGATGTCAAGGCTGGTAAGAAGATGGTGACGCCTAGGAACTCTAGTGAAAGGCCGAACAGCTCGGCTATAGATTGGGGAGAGGACTTCCGTGTCACCGCATCTACAGCTTCCTACATAAGAAAGGCGATGAAGAACGCCACCTATATGAAGTTGAAAAGCAGCAGCGGTGAAGAGGTGCGACCGATAGAAGGTGAAGGCAGGGATACCATCAACATCGAGGAGATGTATCGAGATCCTGAAAACAATAACATCAGAGGTAAGACCTACTGGTGGAGCGAAAGAGAGTACGACCTGACGGAGAACAGGGAGTACAGGCTCACCGTTGGTATTTCCCTGGACAGGATACGGGATTCACCGGAAAAATTCGATTGGGACGGGATCGACCTTATGAAGGTACTGAACCTCGATAATCTAAGAGTGGAGAAGAAAGGTCTCGACTCCCTTTCGGCGGACACCGATAGTGACGGAATAAAGGACGGACGAGAGGCCTATAACGAGGGATACGCTGCTGCATCGGACCCGGATCACGACGGTCTGAACGATTATCAGGAGATAGAGATACACGGTACGGACCCGGGCAATCGTGACAGCGATCTCGACGGTGTAAGAGACGGCGTGGAGCTCGGGATGACGGAAGAGGAGATCAAAGAGAACAACAGCGATCTAAAAACGCCGGGTTCATGGGTAGAAAGACTGGCTCACTGGCAGGACCCCTATGATTTCACCCCGATAAACAATTTTGATGCTGATAAGGGAGCCACTACAACGGACCCGACGGATCCGGATACCGACGGCGACGGTTTACCGGATGGATTCACGGACGGATGGATATACAACCCGACGCCGGTGGAGGATGAGAGCCAGGTAAGGTTCGGCTCTCACCAAAACAGGTACAAAGATCTCAACTACTGGGACTACGATGTGGATAACTGGGAGAGAGGCGGAAAGGTGGACAACCTCGTACAGGTCTGGGAGGGCGAAGACCTAGACATGGACGGCGAATGCGACGAATACACCGTCGATGAAAGCGGAGAGAACCACTCTAGACCTTGGGGTTTCTACAACGACACATACGAGCCGAAGATGGAATGGGAGGATGGCGATTTTGTCGGTTACGAGGGAGAGACGAGTCCGATCACAGAGGACAGCGATATAGACGAGAACGGCGATGTCGTGGGTGACGGCATACCCGACGGGTACGAGGTCTGGTACTCGACCCGCGAGCCGCACATGTACCACAACGAGACCCGTGATTCGATGGAATACTTCCTCAGCCCGATATATCCGTACGATACTGTGGTGGACGAGGATCCGAGTGAAAAGGACATCGAAACCGAATACTCGATCGATGAAGATGTTCCTGCTAGAGGGGTAAACTTCACTCTCGAAGCAGATGATACGGATACCAGGAGCGTCGGAGTCAACCTTGACATGACTGACTGTTCCGAAGGCGAGCATGCCGGGACCCTTTACCTCTTGAACCTATCGGCGATGAGTGGTGATGAGTTCTCCACCTATATCAAAAGCGATACTATCTTTGAGTCCGACGAAGCTGTGATAGAAACAAAGATGATAACCGGCGGAAGTATCGGATGGCACGTGATGGATGTTGACAGTTCAGAACTGGCTCAAGGTTACGACTACGGCATAGCGTTGGTTAGAAACGATGATACAGCATATGATTTCGAATGGAGAGGGGGCTCGAAGGGATCGGGTGAAAGCTGGGCGTGGTCCGAATATATCGGTCGGATTCTTGAATGTGATTTTTCGCTCGATTACGAACTTTACAAGGAATATACCAAGTCTCGGGTGATAGACGAAGACGAACCCGCAAGAGCCGTAAACTTCACCCTGCCGGAAGAGAAGACGATCAGCAGCGTAGGATTGAACCTCAACATCTCGGGCTGTGAGAACGTCAGCGCGGAGATGGAGATCTGGAACGGCAGCGGGCCCGTTTCCGGGGAGGAGAACGAACTCCTGGCCTCGAAGTCGATAACGGGAGGAGACGCCGGCTGGTACCGTATAGATATTCCGGACATCGACGCCTTGAAAGATACCAACTATACCATACTGCTGAGGAAGAAGAAGACGTGTGAAAAGTTCAGGTGGAGAGCCCACGATCTCAACGGCACGAGCCACGTGAAGGATCCGGGATCATGGTCGATGATGAATTATTCTCTGGATTACGAACTCTACGAGTACGACTGGAACACCACGGGAGACGGATTGATCAATCGTGAGGAGTACATCGTAGGAACGAATCCGAAGAAGCGGAACACCGATAAAGCGTCGGTGGGAGCGGAAGTGAAGGATGACGGGCTACTGGACGGAGAAGAGGTATCGCTCTACGAAAAGCGGAGGAATATAACCGACGAAGACGGTACCAAGATCGGTTATAATATTTCTCGCGGCGGAGTCATCTACAGGACGAACGTAGAAGAGGGGACGAAAAAATTCCAAAATTACGGCAAAGATGACAGCTGGATACATTACGACGGGGATGGAGATCACAGCGTTTTGAAGGGATACAATTACACCCATTTGGAAACCATAGAAGACCCGAAGGTTACCGATCCGGTCGTTTCGGAAGAAAATATCGAGCTGTTCGAGCTTGAGGACGGCGGGGCTGTGTATATAAGTCAAGTCAACTTAACAAACGAGCACGAATATATCTATGTCCTCGATACCCCAGTGGGCGAACTCTCGAACTATACCGCCGAGAATGGGGAGGAAAAATATCAGGTGACCGCCCATATTTATTCAGCGGCCGAACAGGTCCCCGTAGAGGAGTATACGGTGAACGATACGAAATATCGTAACCAACAGAAGTACCTGTCGGATCCCTGCGACTGGGACACCGACGACGACGGGATAATGGACGGGGAAGAGGTCAACTGGAGCGAGGAATGTGAACCGAAGAACAGTAAAACGATGAACATGATGATGAATGTAGGGGAGTGGCCGACCGACACGCTCGTGAATGCGAGGGATAGGGACTCGGACAACGACGGTCTGGAAGATTCGATGGAAGTAGCGTGGATGATTGACTATGATAACGATGACAAGGATCTTGAGAACATGATAGATATAGATTCCGACGGCGACGGTCTGATAGATGGAGAGGAGTCGCAGTATGGTACGGACAGCGACGGTGACGGACAAATCGTGGAAGTGGACGGCCATCCGGGATACACTTTCAACGACGGAGTGAACATGATGGATAAGGATTCAGACGGTAGGTCTGGCCGTAATGACGGTCTTCTCGACGGTCCCGAGATGATGCCGTACGAGCTGGACAATACTCGAAAAAACGATGATACTCGTACCGGGCTTGTAAATATTTCGGAACGCAATTCTATAGGTGGGCTAGATACAGATAGTGCAGGGAATATCTACTTTATGACCCACCATGAGCTAGATCGCTTATGGAAACTTCCTGCAGACTATGACGAAACCCCTGATCAGAGCACTCCTTCGGATGTTAATGAAGCCGATCTGCTATTGAGGTTTAATTCAAATCATCTCGATAAACATAAGAGTCCTACGGTCGACTCGTCAGGTAACATCTATTTCATAAACGAGTCATCTAACTATATTATGAAACTACCAAACAATTATTACATCGGTACGCCTCTTGAGAACAGGGAAAAATTGGAGAAGGTTAAAGAGCTGGACGAAGCGCCCAAAGATATAGCGTTCGATTCCTCCCAGAATCTCTACTATTTGGACGGATCGGGAGATATCTACCGATCAACTGACAAGGGGGATGAAGAAAAGCTCCTTGAAGGAAATGAAGACATAAAGAATATTACAGTGGACAATGAAGGGGATGTATATTATATAAAGAAGAAAAATGAAGAAACCACGGTAGAGAAGATAAAAACCGAAACCGTTTCTAAACCGGTTAAAGTACTGCTCCGTTATGGGGAAATGCGCACTGGAGATTTAACGACTAGAGATTTAACAATCGATAAAGAAGGCAATCTTTACTTTTCCGCTTTTTTCGAGATGGACCTGCAGAAGTGGGGGCGTATATTGAAGCTCTCGAAAGACTATAAAGAGAACTATCCTGCGATCAACGCATTAAGGCACACGAGAATAATAGAAGAAAGGCACTCCTCTGACTTAGACCCATATCAGCTAGCCGTAGATGGTAATAAAGACGTGATTATAGGGGATGGGTCCAGCTTCTATGATTCCGTCAAGCTGCTGCCCTACGCGAAGACTGACATGCTGAAGAACGACACGGACGACGACGGCCTGCTGGACGGCTACAACCGCCTCGAATCTCAAAACAAATACGGAGAGCTAGGTAATGCATCTGAATACCCAACTCCATACGATGAATTCCGCTCGACGATGCAGGGGAGAAAACGCAATTTTAACCAGGAATACAAGACCGATCAGCTGGAAGCCGATACCGACGGAGACGGTTTAACTGATGGAGAAGAGGTCGAGGGCTGGACGATCACGGTGGAAGATTGGGTGGAACCCACTAAATATCCGGACTACGAGCCGAAACGGACGAACGTGACTGTGGTGTCCAATCCGCTCAAGAACGACACGGACGGAGACGGCCTCCCCGATGTGAAGGAATACGGCTTCACAGATGCGTGCGACCCGGACAGCGACAACGACGGGCTGCTTGATTCAGAGGAGGATGCGAACCAGAACGGGAGGATAGATCTAGGAGAGACGAATCCGCTTGATAGGGATACGGACGACGACTACCTCTGCGACGGCTGGAACGACGGAGGAGATGCTGGCGCTACTGAGTACATTGAGGAATGTGAATTTGAGTATGATGGACCTACTAAAGAATCTTCCCAATCATTAGACGATCCCGACGAAAATCTCAAGTACAAGGAGTTCGGCGAGGCTTACCTGGATGCCTCCGGTGAACTAAACAATATCACCGATCCCCTGCGCTCCGATACCGATCGAGATGCGGTTTTGGATGGGCAGGAATATGTCTATCTATGGAATGTGACTGACAGTCCCTATCACGATTCGGACGGCGACGATACGATAGATCTGCATGAACTCGATTCGGACAATGATGGACTAACAGATGGTCAGGAGAACTGGCACCACAACTGGAAGATGAATAAAAATCAGAGCACTAACAACTATTCGGAGACCGATCCCACCGATCCGGACTGCGACGGCGACGGCCTACTAGATGGTGCGGAGCCGGCGCCGATGTCGGATGCTGATAATGACACACATATAAATGCGAGGGACGCTGATTCGAATAACGGTAATAGGTATAAAATAAGCGAACTAGATGAACCGGAAAAAGACAGCGACTACAACGAGACCTACGTCACCTTCCGTACGAATGCGACGGACACGGACGGCGATGGAGAGCTGGACTACGATGTCGAAGAAACGCAGATAGCCGTTGCGGAGAACGGCACGAACATAGTTGATGATAAGTGGGGCCTAACGAGGTACGAGTTCGATGGCGTTGTCGCAGAATCAGATCTCCCTGACGATCTCAAACCCGTGAAGATAGGCTACGGGATACCAGATGACTGTAATCCTGACTATCCATATGGCGATCCAAGGAATAATAATGATGGAGTAGAGTGGGCTAATCTGACCACGCCTGAAGATTACAACGTTTATTATGCGGAGAATGACATATATATAGATACAAATGAGAGTTATATGGAGTTCACTCCAAAAAATGGTGACGGTAACGATAATTTCACCTCCAACAGGTCGCAGCCGAATTCTACGGCCGTTCCCA
>CAYWYD010000005.1:26872-75060 GCA_964462425.1 uncultured Thermoplasmata archaeon | reverse complement strand
GAAAGATAATTTGCTAGAAAAGAAAACTCTCATGGAAGGTGAGGTAGTGAGCGAGGTTAATAACGAGTATGATGAAGAGAACAGGCTGATAAGGTCTGATGATAAAACTTACAGCTATGACAACGACGGCAACCAGATCAGGGCAGGAGAGACGAGCTTCGACTACATGACTTCCTACGTCAACGGCAAGAACGTGAAGCGGCTGAAGAGCGTGTACGAGGCTGATGAGCACGTAGCCTCCTACTCATACACATTAGAAGGTCAGCGGACCGGCAAGCACCTGAACTCCGGAGAATCAGAGATAAGCTATCACTACGACGGCAGGAACGTCCAGTACGAGAAATGGAGCGACGGTAGAACGGTAAGATACACGCATCCGGTCGAAGGTGGAGGCAGCTGTTCGAGCTGCGGTGGATGCGGTGGAAGCAGCGGTGTCTTCACCGATCATCCGATCAGTATAGAGGTGAACGGCACCAAGCACTACTACCTCTACAACGGTCAAGGCAGCGTTACGGAGTTGATCAATGCTGAGGAAGAAGTGGTGAATCGATACAGGTACACGCCGTTCGGCAGTCCTAGGTTGAAGGTGGAGAACGTGTACAACCCGTATCAGTACACGGGAAGAAGACTAGATGAAGAGACCGGGCAGTACTACTACAGAGCTAGGATGTATTCTGCAGAGCAGGCGAGGTTCACAAGCTAGAATCCGGCTGGGATACAGGAAGGCCCGAACCTGTACGCTTATAAAGCAAGCATTTTTTGAAGCGCTGTTCCGATAGGTCTCTAGACCTATTAGTTCTCCTTCTAATTCCAGTGAATTCTAAGAGCTTAAACGGGGGGAATATCGACCGTCTACTCAAATTCTCAGTAGGTGAAGGCGAAAAGATCAAACTCTTTCAAGAATGATGAAGAGACGTATGATATGGAAGAAAGAAACCGATCATGTTTAATATACAGAAACGCGTTTAAAATTCCGGCGTACATAACATTTATAACATTCGTAACATGTAGTAACGTTTACAATATTTACAAGGTGGAAAGATGAGATTTGAAGAAGATCCCTTTGTATTGGATCCGGTGAGAGAAGACCAGATCGATCTCCTGTTCATCGATAGAAAAGAAGAAATAGAAGAGATAAAGGTCCTCCTCACTCCTGATTTTGAGAAGAAAAAAGTGGTAACTCCAATAATAGGTGGTATAGGAACTGGAAAATCTAGTCTTTTGATTCATGTTAAAGCTATTGCTAAGGAGTTTGAGTTGAACACGATCCTATTAAAGAACTACAAGGAATTCATGGGGAAGGAGAAAAAAGAGATCAGGGAAAAGGATGTAGTCCTCATAGACAACATAGACAAATTGAATAACGAAAAGGCATATGACTTCTACACTGATCTAGAGTCTCTATTTGAAAGCGGAGGAATCGTGTTCTTTTCGGACACATATCAGCGGGATAAAGAAACGGCTAATCTGAGAGAATTCTCCACCTCTGACCTTATAACACTACCTCAGAGTTTAAACAAAAAAGAACTCGGGATGTTTTTAAAGAGGAGGATGGAAAAGACGGTTTTGGATGAGGATTTTACTTTCCCTTTTGAAGATAAAACTATCGAACTTGCTTCTATCAGATCCCTTGGAAATCTGCGAAAATTTTTCAAATATACAAACAAGGCATGGACCATCTTTAGGACGAAAGACAAAGATAATGTTGAAAAGAAAGACATGATGAGAGCGATAATGAAGGTGGATAGAGCAGAGATCGGTAGGTTGGATCCGACAAGTCTAGATATCCTCTGGAATTGTACTGTTGCTAGAAAAAATAAGGGTGTGTTATCGATGGACACAAACACGCATCGTAGCACCGTTACTAACAGACTGAATAACGAATTAGAAACTCTAACCAAACAGGTAAAAGAAGGTAAAGAGGTCAAGGTCTCCTCCATATATAGAGAACTTCCCGATGGAATCAAGATCCTCAAGCAGATCTTTGAGGATTTAGGACATCGAGATATGGTAAATTAACTTCGTAAATGGTTTTATAATATATTTTTATTATTAGATAACTCGCGATCAAAAAGCGAAAAAGATCAATCCTCCCAAAGATGTAGATAGCTATGATTTCAATGGAAGAAGGGATATAGGAAAGTATACCAAAATCGAAGGAGAGTCTACGATAAGGAGAACCAACTGACCTTGGTGGAGTATCCGAGAGAGAAAAATCACGAAAACTTAATGGTGATCAAAAATAACCAGTAAAAATTACAAAAACTCATCAACGCTCCTTCTCTCGATGCCTTCGATCCCGTCAAAATCGTCGTCTTCACTGAGAAGGACAGTCAACTTCTCTTTTTTCATGGAAGCAAGATGGATAGCATCTCTAGGGTCTAAATTACTGCTGTCATATATCTGTAGACTTTGATACATTATATCCCTCTTCACATCTACCCATTTGATAGGTAGCGATAAGAACATCTTTGTGGACTCCAATGCATCCTCTTTGCCTATCTCATTCTGAAGTATCCAGAGGACTTCGTCCAGTACGAGGTAGGAAGAGGCAGCATTCAAGGATTCGTTCTCTATCTTTTCAATAACTTTCCTACAGTTTTCCCCCATTTTGTTTTTATTGACTGTCGAATGAATAAAAATATTTGAATCGATGTACATGATCACGCCTCGTGTCGTTCTTTCAATTGTTTTTTTATCTCTTCAGTATCCAATTCTTTATCATGTTTTTGTGCGATCTCTCGCAGCCTTGAGGAAACATCTCTTTCTTTTGTAATCTTTATAGTGTCCCCTTCTATATCGATTTTTACATTATCCCCTTCGTGGAGACCTAAAAGATCTCTTATATCTTTAGGTATCACCACTTGTCCTTTCTTCAACACTTTCTTTTCGATCATTCTACCAGACAGTTAAACATTAGTATTACTAACTAATAAAACTTAGGTAGATCGAGCAAATTAGAATCCAAAGGGACCGGCATTGACCGTTTGATGAAAGACAGCAGGAGCCGAGTTTTTGAGTCGTGAGGTCGTCAAAACAAGAATCTTATTCCCTCAAGGCATTAGAACCTCCGAGGGTTGATATAATCCGCAGAGGTCAAGCTTATATAGACCTCCTAACTCTTTTTGAGTTCTAGAAGAACAAAAAGGTGATCACCATGGAGGAAGACCCACTTCCTATCTATTTCGACGGTGAACATTACGACGCTTGGACGGAAAGAGAGGTGGATATACCTTTCTACAAGAAGCAGGTCAAAAAGTACGGCGATCCCGTTTTAGAACTCGGCTGCGGGACCGGAAGGCTCACCATCCCGATAGCTAGGGAAGGGTACGACATAACAGGCTTGGATATCTCGAGGGAACTGCTGAAAAGAGCGAAAGAGAAGGCGGAAGAGGAAAATTTAGATGTCAGATGGATCGAAGGAGATATGAGGAAATTTTCTCTTGACCAGGATTTCAATTTGATCTTCGTCCCGTTCAACACTATACAGCATATCCTTTCTTTAGAAGACCTCGAGAGAGTGTTTGAAAATGTAAAAAGACATCTGAAAACCGACGGAAGGTTCATAGTTGAGTTCTTCAACCCTGACCTTGACATATTGAATAGAGATTCTCAGAAGGAACATGAGGTCATGGAATATGAAAACCCAAATGGAGAAAGTAGGATTAAGATCACAGAAAAGACGTCCTATGAAAAAGCGAAACAGATGCTGCATCTGAACTGGTTCTATAATTTCGAAGATAGGAGAGTGACCAGGGAATGGACCAGCAGGATATGGTTCCCCAAAGAGGTGGATGAGATCTTCAAGTACAACCATTTTAAGATAGAGCACAAGTACGGCGACTTCGACGGATCACCTTTCACTAACAATTCGGGACAGCAGATAGTGGTTTGTAAAAAGGTATAATCACTCTTCGAAGTATCGATTCATCCTTTCAAAAGACTCTCTTAATTCTTCAGGATCATAGTGATCCTGGATCATTTCCATATACTCTTCTATGTCCAATCCGGTGAAATCTTCTATCGTTTTAGCATAATCTTCTATCTCTTCTTCCTTGAGTTCTTCGTACTCGTCATAGTACACTACAGATGAACAACTCCACCTGTACGTTTTCTCCGGTTTTTCATCTGGATAACCTATGCAGAGGAGAACCAGGGGATACACACATTCCGGTAATGAAAGTAAATCGTCTATTTCTTCAGGATACTCGGTAGGGGTTCCTACGAAGACGCTGCCCAACTCCAACATCTCCGCAGCGGTGACCATGTTTTGGGCAGCCAGCGACGCGTCTATGATAGGGAACAGTAATCGACCGAGACCGTCATGATCTGCCCATTCGCCTTCAAAATATTCAGTGAATCCTTTGTCTCTCCTCAGATCAACGCATATATAGATCAAAAGAGGTGCTTCTTTCACCCAGTTCTGTTCCTGGCTTAGTTCGTAAAGCTTTTTTCTCTTTTCCTCGTCCCGTATCACTATGAAGGAATATGGCTGCATGTTTCCCGCCGAGGGAGCTCTCTGGCCCGACTCGATGATCTCTTCAAACTTCTCTTCTTCTACTTCTTTTTCACTGAAATTCCTAACGGAACACCTATTTTTGAGGTAATTTAACTGTGAATTAGCCATAACACCTCTATTAAAAAGGTAAATTTAATAAAAACTTTCCGTGTAGTATATTGCAGATGGAAAAGATGTTGAAAGATCTCTTACAAAGATTGAAGGAGGGTGTTAAGGTTGAAGACTTCGTTATCCTCGCTGAAGAGTTCAGAGATGGGAGGATATCTCACCAAAAATATTTCGATCTAAACATCCAACTCGGGGAAGAAAAGAAAAAGCTCATGCAGGTCAGCGTTTATCATGGACAACCCCCTCATTACGGACCATGGATTGAACTATTCGGTATCGATCCAGAACTCGTATTTAAGGAAAAAACGATACACTTTTTCGACTCGGATATCGAGGACTACATCTTGAATAATTTCTCTGACTCTTTGGGAGATGGTGAGAGGATATTTATCGAGTACCAGCACGATAAAAGCACAAAAGAGCAATTATCTGTAGGGTTGCCAGAAACATGTACTAGATTGGGGTATGAGCTTTTCAAAAGAGACTTCACCTGGTTCAAGGACTGGTACTTCGCGGAAGGATTTTACGAGGGTGGCCAAAAACTGCAGGCGGAGAAAGCTATTGACGAGGAGCACAGAAGAAAACATCTGAAAAGGATAGAGAAAGAAGTGAACGATATTCTAGAGAAAGAGCCCGTGGAAGAAGAGATCAAAGATAGGGCATATAAGGTCTTAGATCAGATAGAAAAGTAGAATTCACTTCACCAACTTTGCGCTCCTGACCTCTCCCCCGCATCTCGGGCATTCGTCTTTAGGCTCTTTCAACCAACGATGGCATTTCGCGCATCTGTACTCCCACTCCCATTCTTCGTCTATCTCTTCTTTGGCTATGCCTTTGTAATCGATATCGATGGATCTGGCTAAATTCTGTATGGAGTAATCGTCGGTCACTATAGTCCCCTCTACGTAGATAGCTAAAGCAACCACTTCCATGTCCGTGTCGGAAAGTCGGATATCGTCACCGGTCTTACTAGCTTGCTCTCTCACCCGATTCATCACGTTTCCGGGCGGGTTGAGTTCGCTCAGTCCTGCAGCCCTCATCATCTCGAGCTTCCGATGCCACCGCCCACCTTCCTTTATCTCCGAAAGGACACCCGGGGGGACGTAGAGGTCTTCGTCCAACGGGATGTCTTTGCCGGACAGGATTGCCGACGTGTCGAGTACGTACTTCATCACCTTAAGCATACTCGGAGGTGGATAATATCATTTTGCCCGAGAGGAAGGATTTTTAACCTCTATGTGTATAGAAATCTATGGCAGTTTACGAGTTCGAAGGAAGAAAACCTGAAGTTCCCGAGAGCAGTTACGTTGCAGAAAGCGCTACCGTTATAGGAGATGTTACCATAGGAGAGAACTGTTACATAGCTCCCGGTGCCCGTATCAAAGGTGATTACAGCACCGTCGTGATAGGAGACAACTCCAACGTACAGGAGAACTGCGTGGTCCATGCTAGACCGGATAAAAAAACAACGATCGGAGAATGGGTCACTATCGGACACGGAGCGGTGATTCATGGAGCTACCATTGATGACTATGCGGTGATCGGCATGGGCGCAATAGTCAGCGACGAGAGCGAAGTGAAAAGATGGGGAGTAGTAGGTGAAGGCTCTCTAGTGAAAAGTGGTCAGATGATCGAAGAAGAGAGCGTAGCGGTAGGAGTGCCAGCAGACATCATCAAAAAGATATCCAAGGATTATAAGGAAAGATGGACCGACATCAAAGAGGAATACGCCTCCTTCTCGAGTCGATACAAAGAAGGATTGAAACGGATCGATCAATAAGTTCTGATCAGGAACTCTCCACACAAAATGGCGTCCAAACCGATCTCTCTCATAGATTCGATCGCTTCCCTTGGGGTACAGACTATCGGTTCACCGTGAAGGTTAAAACTGGTGTTTAGAACCGCTCCTATGCCCGTTTTCTCCTCGAATCTTTTTATTAAATCGTAAAAGACTTCATTATATTCTCTTTCCAGTATCTGGGGTCTGCAGCTCCCGTCAACGTGGACCGCCGCGGCAAGATCTTCTTTTCTTCTCTCAGTGACGTCGAAAGACGTCGTCATGAACCTGTTGGATTCTGGCTTCTCAAGATAAACATCTTTGTACTCTTCGAGGACCGTTGGGGAGAAAGGTTGAAAGGACTCCCGTCCAAGCTTTCTATTCAACTCCTCCTTGAGTTCTATATCTGAAGGATCGGCTAGTATCGACCTGTTCCCTAATGCCCTAGGGCCGTACTCCATCTTCCCTTGAAATAGGCCTACAAGCTGCCCTTCGTCGAGAAGATCAGCTACCGCATCCTCTTTTCTCTCCGGTATTTCACATGAGAGACCGGCATTCTGAACAACCCTTTGGATCTTTTCTCCAGAGTATTTAGGCCCTATATAGACACTTTCAGTATCATCTTTCCAATCCCATCTTACCTTTCCCTCGCTTAATATGGAGTTCACGTATAAAGCAGCACCTAACGCCAATCCGCCGTCACCCATGTGAGGGAAAACCCAGCAATTTTGGAATTTTCCCCTGATAACCTGGTTTCCTCTCACATTCTGTGCGACACCGCCCGAATAGCATATATTCTCCCTAAACGACCCCTGTATCGTTCCGTGAGACTTGATATTTTCACACAGCTCGTCGAGGAGGTTCTCTAAGTGAACTTGAGCGGAAGCGGCCACCTTGACCGATATATCCCACAGTTCATGATCGTCTTTATGGTCTTTAAGCACTTCTGAACATTCTTTTCTTCTGTTCAAAGGAAATCCGACTTTTTCTGAGAGTTTTTTTACCGAATCGGAGCCGGTTACCTCAAGATGATTTTCGAAACTTAGGCCGTCGACTTCTAGACTGTCGGAAAAATCGTAGAGCTCTTCTCCGTCGTAGTACCCCGCTAAAGCCATGATTTTACCTTCGTGCCTCATTGGTTCAAATCCGAGCATCTCGGTTATCGAGGCGTAAAAATCGCCTAGAGAGTCGAGGTAAGAGGATTCCGCTATCGGTTTCAAACTACCATTTTTGCCTTGATAGATTCTAGATGAGATACCGTCTCCGGCCGCGTCGATAGTTAGAACGACCGATCGGTCCAGACCCGAGGTAAAATAAGCCCCAGATGCATGGGCTAGATGGTGATCGACAGTCAGTATCTTGTCAGACGCATCAATTACAACAACATCTTCCAATCCTTTTTTCAATCTTAATAACCTACTTTTCTTCCTGTAGGTGCCCGCTACGGCGATCTTGTCGATATCTTCTTTTGTTGCTCCAGATGATTCAATCATTTTTTTGATAGAAAGTTCTGGAAAACCCCTATGATACTTTTCTCCGCTGATCCGTTCTTCATTGACCGCGGTGATCTCTTCGTCATCGATCAAGGCTGCTCCCGCATCGTGTCCATCATGCACCCCGAGTATGGTTACCATAGGTGTTCACAGCTCGATAGAGTATAAAAATTTTGTCTTATATATGCTTTTATATCACATTTCGAAACACATAAATATGACATAAAATCTTATTGTGTATGACAAAACGTATGACAAAGACGTGATCTAAATGGAAGGAAGATGTAAAACGCTATCCAAGGATCTGAATAAGGAAGGTATGGAGCACTTCGAAAATGGGGATACTATAAAAGCATTAGAAAGCTTTAAAAAAGCTGAGATGGAAGCCCAAAAATCGTCTGACGATAATGAAAAAGCAAGAGCACACCATAATCTCGGCCTCTTCTATTCGATAGAGAAGAGTAATTATGTCACTTCCGAAGAGTTTTTCAAAAAAGCAATCGAAACTAGAGAGACCCTAGATAAAAAAACGGAACTGTCAGAATCATATTACCATCTCGGATTGACCTGTGAGAGGTTGGGCAAACTCGACGAAGCGATAGAAGCCTTTGATAAAAGTGCCGAACTCAAAGGCGAAACGAACGATGATGCTCAAAAAGCAAAAATACTAGCTTATATAGGCAATCTCCATCAGATAAAAGATAGGAGAAAAGAGGCCTCTAGATATCATAAAGAAAGTATAGATGTGATGAAAGGGCTGGAGAACGGCAATCCATTTCCGATCGGTCTTTTCACTTTGGTGAGCAATGTTAATCAAGAAGGGATGGACAAGGACGAACTTATAGATTATTACAAAAATGAAGTGAATCTACCTGAAGAATTGGACCTTCCCATAAACATCGATCTTCTAGTCAATAGAGGAAGATGCGAAAACAGGGTTTACGAGTCCAATTGACGCTGGATCATATCTCCTGCTTCCTTCAAAAACTCTTCCTCTTTACCATAGGGGATCAGCGCACCGGCGGCGACGTCGTGACCGCCGCCTTCACCTCCAACTTTTTCGGAGCACTTAGACATGACAGAAGAAAGATCTAATCCTTTATTCACCAGCCGTTTGGTCCCTCTAGAAGATACCTTTATCCCCTCTCTTTCTTCGGACTCGGCGAAGGCGAGTATGGGTAACCTCCTATCAACGTCTCCGGAACTGAGAACCATACCTGCTACCGTGCCGACTAAAGTGTCCGGTATCCTATCTTTTCCATGAAAGAATTGTAAGTTATCTCTCTCCTCCACACCTTCAGATTCAACATAGTCGAGACAGTCTACCAATTTCTTTTGATGCCCCTCTAATAGATTTCGAGCTTTTTTTAGTGCCTCTTCTCTGTCCCCGAGACAAACTTCGAGACCTATCTTCCCTTCGTCGTATCTTCCGCACGAGTTGAGAAGGGTGGAAAACTCTTTAGCCTGACGCAGCATAGTCCCTTTCTCCTCGTCGGGGAATCTGTATATCTCTCCTATCAAACCTTCAACGTTCTCGACCGGGTACCCTCTGCTGAGCATCTTTTTGGCTAAAGCTGAAAGGACTTTCCTTTTTTCCTCTTTTGATAGATCATGCCACTTGTTCCACTTCCCGTCTTCCTTAAGCGTTATGTCGTTTTCTACCAGAAAATTCACACAGGCCGATTCTTCCCCTGTTAGACCGGGAAGTATGGGATCGGAGGCATACTCGAGCAGTTTAGGTATGGGTCGACTTTCAACACCGTACAATGTTGTGTCATTTTTTCTCACGATCACCCCTTCTTCCACACCTTCTTTCAATATCTCTCTGTTTTTACCGATCAGCTTTCCTTCTTCGGAAGTCTGGAGGTCGCCGACCGCGCCTATAACGGCCAATTTACTAAGATCTCTGTTCTTCCCATCCATCTCTTTAGCGACCATATAGGTTGTTCCGGACCCCGATAACTCCTTCGCTCCGTCTATGTCGTAGCGGTGAGGATTGAGTTCTAGGATCCGAGGTTGGTTATAGCTCAAGATGTTCTCTGGATCTTCGATATGCTGCTCACTGATCTCACCGGCGGGTTCGTGATGATCCGTTATCACACAGTCCATACCTTTTAAAGATCCTAATTGTCCGCTCCCTAAGTCGGTGAACCATATAAATCCCTCATCTTGATCTTTGATCTCTTCTACCTTCCCTTCGTCCAGTTGTTTGATGAATTCGACCTCTACTGTTTTATCAGCTCTTTGTAAAGCTTGATATGCTATGCTGGCCGAGGTTATACCGTCCGCATCTATATGAGAGATTATCTTTATTTTTTCTTTAGATAGGAGTGCATCCGCGATTTCTTTTGCTTTCTCTTTCACGGTCTTAGACAATGATACGTGGGTTAAATAAAGATTGCTCTCCCACGCTCATAAATAAAACCTATGTTCATATATCAAAAACTTTCATATACCATAAATGCCGTAAATCGGACATAGACATGGATGCGGACATAAATTTGACCTCGAAAGAAAAGATCCTGGTTTATCTGCTAGAATACTATGGAAAGAACGACAGTTACGCCCTCCCAGTGGGGATCACTCAGGAGGGTATAGCCGAGGAAGTGGGCTTGAAGCAGAACACCGTTTCTTATGCGGTAAGAAATCTAGTAAAAGAAGAATTAGTTACCGAAGAGACTAGAAGGATAAAAGGAAAAAAGCAGAAAAGAAAGGCGTACTTTTTGACGGAGGAAGCAGTCGATAAAGCTCAAGAGCTCAAGGAAAAAATATCGAACACTCCTGTAGAAGTAAAGATAGACGGGAAAAATAAGGAGATAAAGATAGGAGATATAAACACCTACTTTCATTTAAATCTATCACTCATAGAGATCGTCAAAAGGATAGAACAGGGTGAAAGTTTCGACAGGGAAAGAAAAAAAGAGCAGCGGTCTTTCGAGGCTCATTTTTCCAAAATGCCTACACATCCAAATGAATCAATTCCCGAGGTTGATGAATTACTCGAGTGGGTGGGTGAGGAGAAAAGTTTAGCTTTGGTAGTGGGCGAAGACGGTCACGGGAAAACTACCGTATTGAGTAAATTCGCCGAGGAGATGCAGGAAGAAACGAACGTATTCTACTTCAAAGTCGAGGAATGGCACAGCTCTATGCACTTCTGGACTACTCTTTCTCAATTTCTTGAGCGTATTGGACGCCATAGACTATCTTCATATCTGCAGGCCTCAGAGGAGCAGAACGAGAACGAGATATTTACCAATCTTAGAGAGGATTTGAGTACGGTGAACTTTTTATTTCTTATCGATGACATCGATAAAAATAGAGATCTTCAAGAGTCGATTAAAAGCATCTCGGAGTTAGAGAGTACCCCTCTGATGAAGATGGTAGCATCGTCAGAAAGTGGCGACGAGGTCTCAACTCATATTGAGGATAGTTGGATCGTCCGTCTGGAATCTATCCAACCCATTTATGAATCGCTAAAATACTATTATGGTGTTGAAAAAGAAAAAGATCTGATCGAAAACGTGGTGGGTGAACATCTCACTAAAGGGGAGTTCATAGCTCTCGCTTTCATCTCTATATTGAGAGCCCCGGCGAATAAAGATAAACTAAGCATGCTCGAAGAAGTCAATACGAACATCGTTGATAGTCTGCTTCAAACACCTTTTATGAGCTTGACTATGAATGATATGATCGCTATACATCCTTGGGTGAAGAAGAGAGTATTGGCTCTACTCGAGGGGGATAAAATAAAAGAGCTGTATGATTTTGAAGAGGAGAAAGTCAAAAAATTGCACGAAAAAGCCTATCAGTATTATTCAGGCCATCCGATATCGGATCATATCGAGGAGATCGAAGAACTTTATCATCTCGCTAACGCGGAAAAATTCGAGTTATTTGAAGAAAGGGCGGATAAAATAGGAGAAAAGTTGCTCTCATCCGGCTTTAGTTCTGCTCTTGTAGACGTAATCGGGGATTATAAACGCGGAAAAAAAGACCCGGATATGGTTCCTCCAATACGGTTCTTAGAGGCGGAAGCACATAGAAAGATGGAGAAGATTGATTTTTCTTTAGAGGGGTATAGGAGAACGATAGAACATACGGAGGACCCCGAACTGGAGACTAAATCTCATCATGGTATAGCAAAGATAAAGGAGGATGAAGGAAAATACGAGGAGGCGATAGAAGAGTATCAAAGATCGATAGAGGCGGGAGAGAAGATAAAAGGAGAAAAGGAGAAAAGGAGGATTTTAGGTATATCTTATCTTAGACTCGGTTCTACCTTGGATAAAAAAAGAGAATATGAGGAGGCTAAGGAGAACCTTATACGGGCCATAGATGTGCTTGGGAAGGATGACAATTCTTTATTGACGTCAGCCTACTTTATCCTTGCTAGGATTGAAAAATCGATAGGTGAATCGGACGAGGCAGTAGAACATTTCCAAACGGGATTAGATCACTGGGAAGAGATAGATGAGACCTACCAGATGGTCGGAGGTATGAAAGAGATAGGAGCCTTATACACCATATTGAGAGAATTGGACGACGCCGAAGAGCATCTGAGAGAAGCGGTCGACATATCTGAGAGGTTCGGGTATTGGCGTCTTAAGTCTTCCGCTCTCTTATCGTTGAGTGAATGTTATATGGAGAGAGGCAAGATCGATGCCGCTGTAGAATCGGCACTAGAAGCTAAAGAGTTACTAGATACCCTCGGGGAGGATGAGGATAAAGCATTCGCTCATACCCTGCTCAGCAAAGGTTACGGCATGAAACAGGAGGAAGAAAAGGCGGAAGAAGAACTCAACCAAGCCATATCTATCTTCCAGAGGTTGGGTTCCTCCTACAGACTCGGTCTAGCCTATTTTTCCCTAGCAAAACTGCAGGAAAGGCAGGGGAATAAGGAGGGTTTAGCAGAAAATTATCGGAAAGCGGTTCTTTCCTTCTCGGGCGGAGGCGCCGACGGGATGGCAGAAAAAGTGGAAAAAGAGATGGAAAGCATACCTCTATCTATGTGATAAGATGGCTAAATTGAGTAAAGATCAGATGGAGAGTTTAATATTTGATAAAAATATCGAGGACGAGAGAGTGGTGATGGGACCTCAGTATGGAGAGGATGCAGCCGTATTGAAATTCGGTGATGAATATTTGGTTATCCATTCTGATCCCATTTCGGGAGCCGAGGAAAACATAGGCTGGCTCAGTCTAAACATAGCCGCGAACGATATAGCGGTCTGTGGAGCTTCCCCTTCCTGGGCATTGCCTTCTTTACAGTTCCCCACGGATTATCCGGAGGAGAACATAGAACGTGTAATAACCGATATGAATCGTGCTTCTGTCGAACTGAATGTAGAACTCATAGGAGGTCACTCCGAGATAATAGATGGGATAGAGGTACCTCTGATAACCACTAGCATGATGGGGGCTACTGAAGAACTAGTATTCACTAAAGATTCCGAGCCGGGGGATAAGATCGTACAAGTGGACGAAGTCGGGATCGAAGGAACGTGGATATTGGCTTCGGACTTCGAGGAGGAGTTGAAAAGGAGAGGGATCGAAGAGAAAGTGATAGAGAGGGCTAAGGATCTTAGAGATAATATAAGCGTTGTTGAGTCAGCTCTTTCGATAAAGGAAAAAGTGACCTCTATGCACGATCCGACGGAAGGCGGTTTACTCCAGGGTCTGTATGAGATGGCCCACGCATCGGGAAACAGGTTCGTGATCGATACCGAGCCGAGATTGATGAAAGAGACGGCCGTGATAGCTGATGTATTGGACTTGGATCCACTGCGGTTGATCTCATCGGGGTGTCTATTGGCTACGATTCCCGAAGCTTTGGAATTGGAGCGGGGAAAAGTGATTGGAAGAGTGGTAGGAGGAGATCCTTCCGTCGACTTCATGGGAGACGAGGTCGAGGAAGTTCAAGAGGACGAGCTGTTTAGAGTCAGTCGTTCGCTCGGATGATCCGGAAGAACATAATACTTTAATCTTATGAAGATAGTGGTTTTCACATGGATATATCGGATGCTTTGACTTCGGTCAACTATTACTACATAACCGACGAAAAAAGTGAAGTACCTTTGACCGAACAGGTGGAAACAGTGGTCGAGAGCGGAGTGAAGATGATCCAGTACAGGAGGAAATCCGGGGCGGATCGAGAGAAGTATAAAGAGGCGAAAGATCTCGTTGATATCTGTAAAAACGAAGCTATCTTCATCGTGAACGACCGATTGGACATCGCTCTCGCTGCCGAAGCGGATGGTGTACATCTTGGACAGGATGACCTTCCGCCTTCTAAAGCTCGAAAGGTCGCAGAGGATATGCTGATAGGCGTTTCGACCAATGATGTTAAAGAGGCTAAAGAGGCAGAGGAATTTGCCGACTACATCGCTGTCGGTCCCGTGCATGAAACTAACACTAAGCGAGATCCGGACGAGGTATTGGGGGTCTCTAGAGCTGAAGAGATCGCGGGATCTGTTGAAGTTCCTACGGCGGCTATTGGGGGAGTGAAGGAAGAAGATTTGACTAAACTGGTTGATGAGTTTGATATGATCTGTGCGATATCGAGCGTTACCCGAGAGGGGAATCTTGCTGAAAACATAGATCGTTTTGAAAACAAGATACGAGAAGCTAAAAAAGGAAGGTGAGAGATTGAGTAGATTGGCTGACCTAGGAGAATTCGGACTGATAGATAAGATAGCGGAGAAAGTGGAGTCTGAAGTTGATGAACAAGTGTTTAAAGGTATAGGTGACGATTGCGCGGTTCTCAAAAATGGGGATAGATATACTCTCCTGACCGCCGATATGCTGGTGGAGGGAGACCATTTCAATCTTGACTGGCAGACTCCTTGGCAGATCGGATGGAAATGCGTGGTGGCGAACGTTTCTGATATAGCAGCAATGGGCGGTTTACCGAAGTGGGGTCTTCTTTCGATAGCTTTCCCTGAAGATACCACCGTATCTTTTGTAGATGAACTTTTCGAAGGCATCCAAGTCGCCTCCGAAAAATATGGTTTGAATATAGTCGGAGGTGATACGACCCACGGCGACGATCTGACAATCAATCTTACGATCATAGGAGAAGTGGAGGAAGATCATCTCTGCATGAGAGGCGACGCCGAAGTTGGAGATAAGATATGTGTGTCTGGTGATCTTGGAAAGAGCTGGGCCGGCCTTGAATTACTTCGAGCCGGAAAAGAAGGCTATACCGATTATTATCTTCAGCCAGAGTGTAGATTGCAATTTGCGAGGGAAGTAGCGCCTACAGTGAATGCGATGATAGATGTTAGCGATGGATTAGCTTCGGAGACTACCCATATATCAAATGAAAGTGGGTTGGGAGCCGAAATCCAAAAAGATAAGATACCGATATCCAAAAGAACTAGTAAAACCGGCGATGAATTGGACAAAGATCCAATGTGGTGGGCGCTCTCGGGAGGAGAGGATTTCGAACTCGTTTTCACGGAATCTCCAGAAAAACTTGACCTCCTAGGGAATTTAGATTTTATCGTCGTTGGAGAGATGATCGAGGAAGGCCTGTACCTTGTCAATGGGGGACGGAAGAAACTCGAAGGCGGATACGATCATTTCAGCGGCTGATAGAGTTTTTCATGACAAATCAGCTCTCTTTTTCAGCAGATAGGTATCGTACCCTCTATCTTCCCAAAATTCCACACCCTCTTTATTTCTGGGCGATACCGTGATGACGGCTACCTCTACACCTTTGTTTTCAACCCATTTTTCTGCTCTCTCAGTCAGTAAAGAGCCTATCCCTTCACCTCTTCTTTCCTTCTTGATAAAAACATCTAGGATCATGCCGATTTCTGTCTTTTTGAATATCTCCAATCTCTCTCTTATAACCACGTTTAGGAATCCCACAAGTACCTCCTGATCTTCGGCAACAAAAGTACACATCCCTTTTCTTTTCAAGCCATTTTCTACGAAATCTTTCCAGTGCTCCTTGGCGTTTTCTGAGAGATCATAACCCTCCATCATGTCCTCGTGCATACTTGCGAGAGTATACCACAGTTCGACTACTTCATCGATGTCTTCCTTTTTTGCTTTTCTTATCTCTATCGACATATTCTCACTTACCAGAGGTTGACCGAAATAGATTCGGGCATAATGTGAATAGAGTAACGCATATATATATTTGAAGAACATGAACGGATATAGGAAAAGCATAGATATCCGACAGGTTGAGGATAAAAATATAAATAGACCAACTCAATAAGAGGAGTAGACAATAATAATTGGAGGTACAAAATATGGCAGACGATAAACCACATCTAAACCTCGTGTTCATAGGTCACGTGGATCACGGGAAATCCACCTTAGTTGGTAGAACGTTATTCGAAACTGGAGAGATACCGGATCACGTTATCGACGAGTACAAGAAGGAAGCGGAAGAGAAAGGAAAAGGAACCTTCGCTTATGCTTGGGCCATGGATCAACTTGAAGAAGAAAGAGATCGCGGCCTTACGATAGATGTTATGCATAAGCGCTTCGATACTGATCAATATTACTTCACGATTATAGATGCGCCGGGCCATCAGGACTTCGTGAAGAACATGATCACGGGTACTTCTCAGGCCGATGCTGCAGTTCTAGTGGTAGCGGCACCTGAGGGTGTGATGGCGCAGACGAAAGAGCATACTTACCTAGCAAAAACTTTGGGAGTAGATCAGTTGGTCGTCGCGATAAATAAGATGGATGCTACCCAACCTGAGTTCAGCGAAGACAGGTTCAATGAAGTCAAGGAAGAAGTCAGTCAACTTCTAAAATCGGTAGGTTTCCAAGAGAGTCAATACGATTTAGTTCCGACTAGCGCTCTTAAAGGCCATAATATCACAAAAGGAGGAGAACAGATAGATTGGTGGGACGGAAAGCGATTCCTTGAAGCTATAAACGACTTCTCGGAGCCGGCAAAACCTGTAGATAAACCGCTGAGATTGCCTATACAGGATGTTTATTCAATCACCGGGATAGGCACCGTACCGGTCGGTCGGATAGAGACCGGAGTGATGGAGCCGGGAGACAAGGTAAGTTTCATGCCAGCAGATGTAACTGGAGAAGTGAAGTCTATCGAACAACATCACGAGGAGATACCTAAAGGAGAACCCGGCGATAATGTAGGGTTCAATGTCCGAGGAGTCGGTAAAGATGATATCCGCAGAGGCGATGTTTGCGGTCCTGCTAATGATCCTCCGACGGTCGCCGAGAGTTTCACGGCACAGATAATCGTTATCGACCATCCGAGTGTTGTGACTGAGGGTTATACACCGGTATTCCATGCACATACAGCACAGGTCGCCTGTAAATTCATGGAGCTGCAGAAAAAATTAGATTCTAAGACTGGTGAGGTCAAAGAAGAGAATCCCGATTACCTCAAGACCGGTGACTCCGCAGTGGTAAAAGTCAAGCCGACCCGAAATCTTTCTATAGAGAAAGCTGAAGAGTTCTCTGAGCTTGGACAATTCGCTATCAGAGATATGGGTAAAACGGTAGCTGCTGGTCAAGTCGTGGATATCGAAGAGAAAGAGATGTAGGCATAACCCTCTTCACAAAAACCCTTTTATATCATTTCTATATGAGGTAAAATCACATGGCACAGAAAGCAAGAATATCGTTGAGTGGAACCAATCCAGATCGCATGCAGGAGATCTGCGACCAGATAGGAAAGATATCAGAAAGAACAGGCGTAGAGATGAAAGGTCCTATACCACTTCCCACCAAGAAACTCACGGTCCCATGTAGAAAGTCACCCGATGGAGAGGGAAACGAGACATGGGAACACTGGGAGATGCGTGTTCATAAAAGGCTTATCGATATCGATGCCGATGAGCGAGCGTTGAGACAGCTGATGAGGATTCAGGTTCCCGATGAAGTACACATCGAGATCGTTCTCCAAAGCTGATGATTTTTCTAAAGGTGATTTTTCAGGGGAGATCATCAATATAAGAGTGAGATATATTAGTTAGTTGGCCTTTTCAAAGTTATAGTGAATGAGTTTTCTGTGCTGAGGGTTAGTTTTCTTAGATTTATGCGATCAATCAAAATGCTTAAAAATAAGAACATACTCACTATCTCAATCAAGCATCCGTTGGGCCCATAGATGGTTTCGGAGTGAAGCTCCAAATATCTATGTCCCCATCACTCGCAAATGCTCGCTCAGGGCCCATAGATTCGGAGGAATCGAAGATTTCTCGTTTCTATGCACCCAAAACTCACCATGTTCGTTTTGGGCCCATAGATCAGTTGGCAGATCGCCACCTTTGCAAGGTGAAGGCCGCGGGTTCAAATCCCGCTGGGTCCATTTTTCTGCGAAAAAGGGCAGTTAGAACCTTTGGTTCTGACGGATCCATTTTCACTTCGTTCAAATGTTTCCAGCGGGATTTGAAAATACGAGGAATCACAGATTCCTCTCACTCACAAATCGTTTACGATTTGTTCGTCCCGCTGGGTGAATCTGTTTTTCTAAAACAGATGAACTATTAGAAAATTTTTAATTTTCTGATTGGTCCACTAACAAATCTTCGATTCTGCCGCACCGATCTTCTATACCCTTACTCCATTTTTCGTTAAAAAAAGAAAAGGAAAAGTTTTCCTATATTTTCTTAGTAGTTTTATATGGGCCTATAGTTCTTCGTCAGAATCCTCTTCGCCGAACACATCTTCCTCTGTCTCTTCTTCGCTGAACAGATCTTCATCTGTTTCTTCTTCTTCACCGAACATATCTTCTTCGCCGTATTCTTCTTCCATAGTCATCTCTTCTTCGAATTCCTCTTCTTCCTCAGCTGGTTCTCCTGTCATCGTAGCCATCACGCCACCGATGATCAGCACTATCACGCCGATCCCTATGCCTGCCATGAAATATTCTCCGTAAACACCTTCGGGATTGGTTATACCCATAAATTCGCTTGTATCTCCTGAGGCACTCATCTTGATCGCTAGCACCGCTATAACTATAAGTATACCGATCACTGCTACAGCCCAACCTTTGTTCATTCCGCTTTCTTCTGCCATTCTTTCATCCTCCTATATTACTTTACTAATAGTACTAATTTAGCTTATAATATATAAAATCTATGACTAAAGAGGCCTATTATAGGCTCAAAAGTAACTTTCATCGGGGTTGTTTACGGTCTATAAAGGCTCTTAATGGTTTTCCGTCATACAATCTCTAAATTTTTCCTTCTAGTATCATAATCTATATTCCTACAACTCACAATAAAGTAAAGTCTAATGAACAAAATGATTTATAAAGAAGTTAATAATCTGAAAGAACAGGTGTTGAGCCGTTGAAGATCAAAATAAAAGAAAAGCCGTGGGATCTGTTGTTCGTCGTGGTGGTGACAGCCTTACTTATAGTCACCATAGCGCTGATCCCTGACAGCACTTTACGAACGATCCTCGGTCTCCCATTCATATTGTTTTTTCCTGGATATGTAATGATATCTTTTCTATTTCCAGAAGAAGAACCATTAGATAAGATAGAGAGGATCGCTCTCTCTTTTGGCTTGAGTATCGCGATCACCCCCCTGATCGGTCTGCTTTTAAACTATATATGGGAGATCAGTCTCGTTCCTATACTCTATTCGCAGTCGCTCTTCATATTCACGTTTTCTTTATTTGCCTATCTGCGCCGGAGGAGCATACCTACTGAAGAGATGTTCAGCATCGAACTCGAGATAAATCCGCCAGATTGGGAAAATTATGATATCATCGATAAGGCGCTGGTTATAGCTACTGTGGGGCTACTGATAGCGTCCGGCTCTCTTGCTTACCACATAGCCACAACACCGAGGACTGGAGAGAGGTTCACCGAATTCGGTGTTCTTGGCCCGGAGGGCAAAGCTGACGATTATCCCACCAACTTGACAGTGAATGAAACTAGGACAGTAATCGTCATGGTCACCAATCGTGAGCATGCCATGGTAAATTACACTCTAGCAGTAGGTTTAGGTCATTCATACGAGAATATGAGTTACGAGGGGGATCTACCGGAAGATTTCAACTTCACCCTTCCATCGAATAACACTTACAAAGAGACTAGCATCACGTTGAAACATAACGAGGAATGGAATAGGACTGTCAACTTTTCCATAGGGGATGCAGGTAGAGATCTCAAATTCAACTTCTTTCTGCTGAGAGATGGAGATGTTTATAGGCAGTTACACCTATGGGTCGACGTGTGGGAGGGATGATTTGACAGAAGTAGAACTCACTAGAAGGGGCAAGATATTGCTCTTACTCCCTATATTTCTCGTAGCTATAGCTATGTACTTCGGCGAGCCCTATATAGCGGTGACCGCCGCATTACTGTTTTCTCTGCTGTCTTATTCACGGTTTGAAGTCGCTAGGTGTTCTGTAGATATCGAGGACCGCTTACCAGAGGGTAATAAAACGGTCGGTAAGTCCTTCAAGATTGAGCACAGGGTGAGAAGTGATAGAGTTTTAGATTTAAAATTATCAAAGAAGATGAAGGACGAATTTGAATTGGTAGGGAAAAATGTTGAACAGCAGGTTAGAACGCATTCTCAATTCATTTATAGGGTGAGACCCCAAAGTAGGGGTTACCACAAGATAGGAAACATAGAAGGTTGGCTCTACGGCCCAATGGGAATTTATAAAAAGCACATAGAGCACGAGATCGAGGAAGAGGTGGTCGTGCAAAGTTCAAAGGAAGCTATAAAGAGGGCAAAAACATACTCGAAACGGAAACATGCGGAGGAATTCGTTGAGGACCCGTTCGCTTTCACACAGCGCTCTAACGAATTCGAAGGCATCAGAGAGTTCCACCCGGGTGATTCTCTCAGAGATATACACTGGAAATCGTTTTCCAAGTTTCAGAAATTGATGACTAGGGTCTATGAGAGAGTCTCTCCGATCGGTGCTCAGATACTGCTCGATTGTTCACCGTCCATGAGAAGGAGACTTCCAAACGGCACCACGAAACTCGATCATTCCATATATGTCTCTCTTCAAATATTGAAGAACTTTGAAGTTCTAGGTCACGAGATAGGCCTGACCGCCTATGATCACAAAAAAGTGATCTTTCATAAGAGTCCAGATCTGGAAAGTACGGTCTTCAGAAGATTGTATGATAAGGTGAAGGATCTTCCTGGTGCCATAGAGCCTAAAGATGTCTCGATAGATAGATATGACGATTCTCTTGATTTTTCCGACCTAGATTCAGATGAAAAACGTTTTTCTGAAAAAGTCGGACAATTCATCTCTAAGACAGGGCGACAGAACATCGCCGGTGTGCTTTCATCAGTCGATCAAATCAAGGCTAGGGAAGAAAAAAGAAAATTAGTGATCATCATCTCAGATCTCGAGATGCAGTCCAAGGCAACTTTGAAGGCCGTAGAACATCTAAAGGAGATGAAACATGAAGTGTGGATTATCGTTCCTTTCAGCCCCTGGTACGATGTGGATAATGTTGAGGAAAAAACGCTTGAGAAAGCTTATCAAGAATATGAAAAGTTGGAGAATATTTTAGGTTATATGGAACGCTTAGGCTGTCCTATATTCGAACTTTATCCCGATAGAGAGGGTTTCACTATATTAGATGAGTGGGGTGAAAGAAAGACATGAAGGGAAAAAAATTTGTCACCCATCTTTTTGGTTCACTACTCATCTTGTCGACGCTATACCATTCAGAGAATTTTTATTCACTTTTCGTATTTATACCGTTCTTGCTTGTCTCTTACAGCGTTCATCGAGAAAAAACTCGATACATCTTTCCTTCACTGATATTCACCACGATATTCATCTCCTTTTTTATCTCTGCAGGATCGATGAATGAGCTGTTTTCTTTGTTCATATTTTTGATCACCTTTGGTCTCCCTCTATTCATATTCTGGTTGGTAGTACTTTTGGACGAATCGAAGATCAGATTAAAACCTCTCGGGGCTGCTTTCTCTTACGTCTTTTTGACTGGTTTAATATTTTACCTACTTCCGGCTCTACTAGGTTTTTCTGACTTTATCATAACAGAGGGGAACAGAGGTCCTCAGATTATCTTGCTTTTAGGCACGGGTATGTTGGTCGCAGTGCCTTATCACATAATCTTAGAGACAAAAGACTAATTCTCTGAAAGATTTCCCTTTGGAGCTTCGACTCTCTCTTCGAGTATCTCATCTAAGATATATGCTTCATCGAGATCTTCTAGTTCGGCCTCTACTGAGACTATCAACCTGTGGGGCAATACTCTTTTTGCCATCTCTTTCACGTGATCAGGTATGACGTACTCTTTCTCGTTTATAAGTGCAAAAGCTTTCGATGCATAAAGCAATTGCTCACCGGCTCTTGGAGAGGCTCCTACGACCAGTTCTTCAACGTTTCTAGTTTCGAAGATTATATCTCTTATGTAGCTTAAGATACTGTCTGAAACGAAAATGTCTTCATGGAGTCCTCGTATCTTCAAGCCGAAGTTATCTTCCACCTTTTTCACCTTCTTCACGTCCCAATCTCCGTTCTTGCTCTTCAGCATATCTAATTCATCTGACGGGCCTAGATAACCCATATCGCTTTTTATCATAAACCTGTCCAACTGTGCTTCAGGTAGGGGATAAACTCCTTCGGTTTCGATCGGATTTCTAGTAGCTATGACGAAAAAGGGCTTTGGGAGCTCCAAAGTTTTACCCTCTATGGTCACTTGGTTCTCCTGCATCGCTTCTATAAGCGCCGACTGCGTTTTAGGCGGAGCTCTGTTGATCTCATCCGCCATCAAGACCTGAGCGAAGACCGGCCCTTTTCTCAACTCAAATTCACTGCTTTTCTGATCATAGTAATAGTGCCCGGAGATGTCCGCGGGAAGCATATCCTGGGTGAACTGTATCCTCTCGTAGTCGAGATCAACAGCTTTTGTAAAGACCTTGATCATGGTGGTCTTAGCTATTCCGGGGACCCCTTCTAGCAAAAGATGTCCCCCTGTTATCAGGCAGATCAAGAAATCATCTATAACATCTTCGTAGCCGATGATTACCTTATTAACTTCCTTCTTGATCTCCTCGAACTTCTCTCCATAAACTTCACTATTCTCCAAATTTCTCATCTCCTTTGATAAACCGCTCGTTTATCATCTCGAGTTTATCTTTATCCCAATCGGGATGATTATTTAACACTTTTGCGATTGGTTCTTCTTCCTTTTCTTCACCGATGAAAAAGGACAAAAGTTTCTTTATTTTATTTAGGATTATGTTTCTGCTCTCGGACCAGGCATGGTATCCCCCTACCCCCAGACCGAAAATCAGGAGTAAAACGGCTGTCACTTGATTAGAACCCCTCCCAGTGTATATCATCCTGTTGACGAAACTCATCTCCCTGTGACTTTCATCGAAGATCAGATCGGATCTTCCTTGTGAAAGATAATCCAATAAGTTAACACTCAACTCTCGATTATCTTTTTTGTCCAACATCGAGTTGATGAATATACTCGGGTCTGAGACCAAGATAAGTTCTCCGTCTCCGTAGCTTTCCATGGTAATCAATGGATACTCTTTATAAGATTCCTCATCATCTTTCACACCGTTTTCGTTTTCATCCAGCCAAGAAGCTTTAGAGCTCCTCAAAAGAGTAGTTGCGTTTTCGTCCTTATCGATAGCCGTAGGTGAGTTGAGCATCACCTGCGATACGTTATCATTTATACGGTGTTCAGTCGTGTTGTAGGCCACCCCGAATTTTGGTTTCTTTTCATAGGATAGATCTAGCAGAGGAGAAGAGCGAAAAGAAGAGTTAGTCTCGAGTCCATTTAGAAGCGAGTTTCCACTCCCGAAGTCGTCAGCTAACACTAGTTTTCCTCCATCTCGAAGAAAATCGTGGACATAATCCCTGGTTTCACCGCTGAATTCCTGCCTAGGACCTATTATTATCATTCCTGTCTTTTCCGGTTCCACATCATATTCAGTAAGATCCTTCTGGGTCACTTCAGTTCTTTTTCCTTCCGCCACCTCGATATTCGGTGTAAAACTCCCCATCTCCCTAGTTTTCACAGCTAGGTCACTGCAGCCGTTCCATCCCGGATTGTAGATGCTGAACTCGCTTTCGTTTATCACGATAGGTGCTGAGATCGCCAGAAAAAGTATCAAAAAGAATATGGCGATAGCGATTATGTATATGGTAAACTTGGTCATCTTCTCTTTCAATGCGACACCTCCTCGGTCAGCTTGGAAATGGCCGAGTTGAACTTTTCGATCTCAGAGGAGGAAATACTTTTCTCAGTGAACAGGACCTTTTCGAACCGGTCAGTTACGAATTTGATATGATTTTCAAAACCTTGCATTTTTGGATGGGAACGTATCTCTTTTTCGATCTCCTGGTGGGTCTTACCTCTAGAGATTTCGATGAAACCCGAACTCTGCAGTATATCCAAGAAATTCCGATAGGCGCTAGGGATATCTTTGCTAGAAGCCGCATTCGGTATGGAAAACTTTGAGCGAGGCCTTTTTATCTTCTTTTCAACACTTTCCACCTCTTCTTTTTCTTCCTCTTCACTGCTGAAAAGATATAAGGTAACCAATATACCTCCGATCAGTATCGCTATTAGCCCAAAGAATGTATAACTCCTCCAAAACTGTTGTTCTTCAACTTCTATCTGAAGATCATCGCTTCGAGCAGACCTAAATTTCTTAGATCCTTCAGAACGAACAGTTAGGACATGCCTTCCCTTCTCGACCTCATGATCATCAGAAAAGAGGAAGGTGAAAGTACCTCTCTCTCCCGTTACGACAGAGCCCACCTTTTCCCCATTCAGAAGAAGACTTATATTTTGCCCCTCTATCCCTTCTCCAGATGAAAGGTTCACGAGTCTACCTTTTAAACTAAACTCATCGACTCCATCTTCTTTTATGTTTTTTGGATAATCTAAGTCAACTATTTCAGTAGGTATGCTCACTTCAAAACTTATGTTTTCTGAAATACTAGAAATGGTCCTATTCCCTGGATACTCTACGCTTAGATTTGTTTTTCCCCACCTGAATTCCTTCGATTCGGTTATGATATTGAAAGATCCATTGTTTGAAGGATTGGCAATTTGGACGAAAGAATCATTCTTGTAGATATTCAAATCTATCTCTGATAGGTCTACAGCTGCTTCCGTTTTGAATTTTCCACCGATCTCGATTTTTTCATCGTAGTATGCTTCTTTTTCAATATCCAATTCTATAGTTGAAGGATAGGGAACAATTTCTACCCTCAACTTCTGAGACTCTATATCATCACCTTCCAATTTCACTTTTGCGGAGAAATTCAAATAAGATGATATATTTCGATTCCAGTCGATCTCATATTGGTAATAGAAAGTATCTTCCTCGATGGTATAGTTAAGGTCGATCTCTTCATACGTTTTGTTATCCTCTTTGAAAAGAGAAATGTCAACACTGGTGTTGAATTCATCCCCGTCATAGAAATCCACTTTTATTTCAATATCGTCTCCAGGATGACCTATATCTGGCCCATCGATCATCACCGTAGAGGGCATGTCTCCCTCATAAGCGATTTCGGACAGCAATTTTTTATAGTCTTCATAAAGACGATAATTCCCCTGTAGGTGATTTAAATCGGTTAGATAGTCGAATTTTTCTTTCCTCCCCTGAATAGTTTCGTTCATGTTTTCCAGATTTCTATACATCTGGTTAAGATGACTTCGGGAGTTTAGGATAAGTTTTTCAAAACTATCCTCCTCCCCCTCCATCGATTGAACTGCGTCACTCAGGTTGTATATCAAATATTTGTGTCTTTTAGTATACTCAGTCAGATTTTTAGAGATGTAAAGAAGAGGCACAAGGTGTGTGTCAAGATGAGCGGCGCTACCTATCTTTCCCTTTATATCCTCTAGAACTGAATCAGGTTTCGATAGTTCTTTTTCCACTTCTTCCGCCATATCTATCGATCGATTAAGATGATCTGGAGTATACTTCTCCTCTTCAAGGGTATAATTAACCTTCAAAGCTTCTTGTAAAGAACTCTCTATGTTCACTTTCTTCCTCTCAAGAGTCTGGATAAGAGCCCCAGGATCTTCCTCTGCCTCGTCTGGATTTTCATGACTAGCTAAAACAGGATTTGACATCAGTAGAGAAGATAATATGATAATAACGAGCGATGTTGCGATGACTTTTTTCTTTAAGACCATTTTTGCAGGCAATTTAAAGCTGAGCATTAAAACTTTTCTACTCGTAAAAAATTATCTTCTACCCGAGAACATCTTCCAACGCATCCATAGCCTTATTGACTTTATCTTCTTTAGCGTTGAAACCCATATGCCCCACTCGTATTATATCTTCTCTTAGATTTCCAAGGCCGGTAGCTAGGAGAACATCATGTTTCTCTTTTAACTCCTTCTGGATCTGGACAGCTTCACCATTGACTTCAAAAGCTGTCACTGTAGGAGAACAGAGTTCTTCAGTTTCCGGAAAGAGCTCGAGACCTATCTGCTGTCCTCTTTCTCTACACAGATTGGCGGCCTCTCCGTGTCGGATATAAACGTACTCCTTACCCTCTCTTGAGATCAGATCTACTGATTCGTCTAGGGCGTAGAGATTTGATACGGAAGGGGTGTATGGGAATCGATTTTGCTCTAGCCAATTATCCTTCCAAACTTTCAGGCTAGTATAAAAATGCTGATGCTCATTTTCCATTATGACCTCCCAGGCATCTTCGCTTACTGAGAGGATAGTCAGCCCCGGAGGGGAGCTGAGGCATTTTTGTGATCCGCTTATGCAGATGTCCATGTTTTCCACGGGAACGGGAGCACCACCTAAAGAAGATACTGCGTCGACGACAGTTACTATATCCTCCTCTTTCAGTCTTTCTAGTATTCCTTCTAAGTCGTTCAATGTACCCGTAGAGGTTTCGCAGTGGACCATCGTAGCCAGTTTGAAATCGTGCTGGGTTAGAATTTTCTCAATTTCTTCTTTATTCAAAGGTTTATCGTACGAAAAATCACAGACTACGGGTTCTCCGCCGTACATCTTTACAAAATCGACAAAACCGTCACCGAAAATACCGTTAGAAAGACACAGGACTTTGTCTCCTTTTTCCAACAGAGAAGCTATACTTGTTTCTAGCCCTAAGATCCCCTCACCTCCGAGCATCACGATGTCGTCTTCCGTGCCGTAGAGTTCTTGGAGTTTATCTTCCAGTGAGTGATAAAAATCATAAAATTCTCCCTGTATGTTGGGGTTTTCTATCGGTCGACCTATCGCCTCTCTAACCGTGGGCGGTATATTTGTCGGACCGGGAGTCATCATCAATAGATTTTCATCATCCCTCAATTTTTCCATGGATCGACTCATGGCCTCTTTCACATTCCTTATATTCTGAGAAACATTTGTAACTTCTGGCACCATCATAAGCATATTAAACACATCTTTGTTAGTTTCTCTCTTACGGGATTGATTTTTTTATATTTATTGTTTGAGGTAAAGTACTATAGTTCGGGGCGATGAGTAAAGGAATAGATCAGACCTATTTTTGGGCCAGTGTTGGAAAACGTTCGATCTTTAAGAGGTGGAAATAATTATAAAGGGGTACTTGCTGTTTTTTCGTGTTATGAAGATATCCGTTGTTATCCCTACAATGAACGAAGAAGAGTCCATCGGTGAGGTGATGGACGAGATAAACGAGGCTCTCTCGGGAAGAGATTACGAAGTTTTGATAGTGGATACTGAATCCACGGACAAAACGAGAGAGATCGCACGCTCGAAGGGAGCTAGGGTGGTGGAGGAGCCAAGAAGAGGTTACGGAAGGGCATATAAGACCGGTTTTGAAGAAGCAGAGGGTGACATAATAGCGACTCTAGACGCAGATTGTACTTATCCCGCATCGAAGATCCCCGAGATCGTCGTCATGATAGAGGACGAAGGTTACGAGTTCGTAAGTACGGATAGGCTTTCCAACGTATCTCCCGAAGTGATGGGTCGGATGCATCGATTCGGGAACTGGATGCTGAAAGCCAATATGAACCTTTTATTTAGAACGGATATCAACGATTCTCAGTCCGGTATGTGGGTCTTTAAGAAGTCCGCTCTGAGGCATCTTAATGTCACCAGCGACGGGATGCCCTTTTCAGAGGAGATAAAGATCGAAGCTATAAGAAAGGGAGTCAAATTCGATGAAGTACCGATAGAATATAGAAAGAGAAAAGGCGAGGCGAAGATACGTTCTTGGAAGGACGGCTTTAAGAACCTCCTTTTTTTATGGAAGAAAAGATTGGGATTGGTATGAAAATCATGGGGAAGCGTGAATATCATGAGCGGATCGAGAGATGAAATAAGGATCGCTCCTTCCATCCTATCGGCGGAGTTTTCCTGTTTGGAAGATTCTATAGAGTCGGTGGGAAGTACCGAGTGGCTTCATCTGGACGTCATGGACGGTCATTTCGTTCCCAACATCACTTTTGGACCCTGTGTTATAAAGTCGATCAGGGAGAAAAGCGATCACGTCTTCGATACGCACCTGATGATCTCCGAACCTGAAAAGTACGCGGAAGAGTTCGCCGAAGCCGGCTCGGACATTATCACTTTTCACGCCGAGGCGGTCGACGATGCGGAGAGTGTTATAGAGACGATAGAAGATTGTGATGTTAAAGTTGGTGTAAGCTTAAAGCCGGACACACCCTTTAGCGCCGTTCAAGAATTCTTACCTTCTTTGGACCTGCTCTTGATAATGACGGTCGAACCGGGCTTCAGTGGTCAGAGTTTCATGCACGATGTTGTCCCTAAAATAAAAGAAGCGAGAGGAGCGGTAGACGAGATCTCAAAAGATATAGATATATCGGTAGATGGAGGTATCTCTCCAAAAACCGCACCCAAAGTGGTAGAGAACGGAGCTAACGTCTTAGTGTCCGGTTCTTCGGTCTTCAAAGGTGACGTGGATAAAAATCTGAAAGAGTTGAGAGATTCGGTTTAGATTCAGTGTTCCCATGGGAATTTTCTGTCTAAGAATTTGTTGAGCGCTCTTTTTTCTTTTCCGACCCACTGCTCGTCAACTAAAAATTCACCCTTTTCTTCGAGCGTAGGGTTTATAGCGCTTCCCAGATCGACTTCCTCCATTATCTCTCTCATCGCGTCTTCTATGTGATGATCTTTTCTTTCTCTATCCACCCATACTCTATCTTCTTCCAAGTATGTATCTTCGCCGTACTTGTCGATGAACTCCTCCGTGTTATCTATCCAGACCGGAGGACCTCGATGTTTTTTTATCTTCGCGAGTTCGGCGTGTTCCACTTCGAACATCAGTAAAATTACGTCGTCTTCTACAAAATAATCGGAGTGGAGTATCTCGAAGTCTCTTCTGGTGAGATGCTGGTTGAACTTTTTGATGCACCGCTGTACCTGTGGATAGAGATTATCCTGGACTACATCCGGCTTCGGAAATCTCCATCCGATCAGATCGGTACCTCTATCTTCTAACATTTTTGATAAAGTTCCGGCGCTCTTCTCTTCCAGTTCATCCGGAAAAAAGAATTTAAGGTTAGGTTCCTTCAAAAACATCTTTGAGGATAGGACGAAGAGTGCAAATTTTTCCAAAGATACTGGTGAAGCCACGTTCCTTTCCGGGTCTACCGGGTCTATAACCACGAGAGGGTCTTCAAAGTTCTTCTTTCCCTCCACCATCTCTATGGTTTCTTCGGGTCTCCAGTCCTTCGCGTTTTCGAGCACCTTTTCGAAACTGCCGTAGCGAAGTATCAGCAGTTCGCATAGGTAGCCGGAAAAACCCCATACTTTTGCCTCGGCCCCGTAGGCATCTATGCCTTTCAGGTAAGCTTTCAGCAGTATCGCCTCGTCTCTCTGCCCTGGGGAGAGTTCTTCTCTCACGTAATCGGTGTGGAAGGGAGTTCGGTCCACCGCCGACTTCATCTGTGAAATATCTTCGATATCGTAGCAGGGCACGACATCGGCTTTAAAGCCTTGAAAGGTCCCGTGGATATATGGATGTTCGGCGTATCGTTCCTCGGTCTCGTCCAGTATTTTTCTTCCCAGGTCCAATATCTTCCTTTCCATCTCGTTTTTTGCCGTCGAAATTGGAAATTTGACGAATATATCTATATCTGGATCATTCAAGAAAGTGCCTTTGGATACAGAGCCGACCAGCCTAGGTTTTTCGGAGGACTCGAGATGCTCCTCTATCGCTTCAAGAAGCTCTTCGCTCACCCGCTCGATCTCCTCTTTCTTTTCACGGTCGGGTTTCACTCGGTCTAGAACTTTCTCTTCGATCTCTTTCAACTTTGTACTCATCTTATGCGCACATAAAGTTCGCTTTTACATATAGTTTAGCTTGACGATCTCAAAGCCGGATTTGCATCTATTTTTTAGATATTACGGATCATATATTCGAGGATCAAATTTCAGAAAGCATCCCTAACTTCTTCATTCACCTTCATACCTTCTTTAATCTCACAATGAAGCTTGCTCCCCCCTGCTTTGAATCTTCAACCTCAATACTTCCATCATAGTTTTCGACTATCTGCTTGGCCAAGAACATACCCAATCCCGATCCACCAGTATCTTTATTTTTGTACCCTTTCTCGAACACCTTCTCCTTCAAATCATCGGGGATCCCTTTTCCGTCATCTTCGACGGTTATAACATACTCATCCTGCTCGATTCGACTTTGGATCTTTATCTCATCACAGCCTGAATGTTTGATCGAATTTTCAACTAAGTTAGAGAATAACTCTTCCAACAATGGACCTCCCTCGACCAGACAATCACGCGTTTGAACTTCTAGATCGATACCAGTTTCTTTCAATTGAGCCCTATATTCTGACAAAGCTTGATCCAATATAGAAGATATTTCCATCTCATCGATTTCTTTCTCTTTCCCAATTTTTCGGAGTTCTCTCACTTTTTCGATGATTTCGACTCCATCTTTACTAGCTTTTTCAGCCTCCTCGATATAATTTCTCACCTTATCTGGTAACTCATGGTCTTCAATAAGTTGTAGATACCCTTGAACGATCTGTGCTTTATTCCTAACGTCGTGCCTCAGAAGGGAATGAAGGAACTCCTCTCTCTCCTCAGCCTTTTTTCGACGTTGGATCTCTTCCTTGAGCCGTTTATTCTCCTTGCGGAATCTCTCGACCTTCTTCAAGATCGAGAGTACAGGTCTGTTCTGTATAGATACCCCTTCTTTTAGGTTCTGGAATCTTATGTACGCATAGAGGAAGGGAAAGGCGAAAAGGGAGATGATCAAACGGCTCACCAAGGTTCCCTGCATGATATCTAGGTATTGTGGGGTTCCTAAAAAGGCGGCCGTATTGAAGAGAAAGACATCTACCAACATAACGCCTAATAAGGTTAAGTACACTCTTACCCAATAGTTCAAATTAGCTCGTATTTTCCCCAAAAATTCCCATGCTATGGCTAAGAAAAGCAAATCAACTATAGTGGTTAATACTGATGCGGTGTTGATCCTCAAACTGGGTTCTGGGATAGAAGATATGAACAGCTCGCTAGATAGGCCCATATGAAAGTGTAATACAGCAGCGACAAGCGGTGTTAAAACAGAGATTCCAGCTATTGTGAAGATCGCGATACGAGTAGAATGAGGACCATCAAAAACATAAAGGACGAAAGCTCCAAGTAGGATAGAAGAATAGAAAACCGTAGAACCGACCATGAAGGTTATACCAAATCCCTCCACTATGATCCCTGCGTCGGTGGTCCAAGCCATTATAGCTGTTAGACCACCTAATAACGCATAGAAAGGACCTAGACCTGTCCGGTGGCGAATCGAGTGAACTCCTAAGACCAACAGATAAACCAAGATGGCCTCAACGAACAGTATGATGATAGGTAGGTTCATAATCTTGCCTTCCTATTGACTTTAAAAGAAACAATAGCAATTAATCCTTTCGGATGATTTGAAGAGGACATCAACTCGGTCTTTCGTCAAATTTTTCTTTACGTTATAAAGTCGACCTAAAACCTTTTTAGCTACTTTTCTATCACTCAATCGGTGTGCAGATGGTCAAAAGAGACAAGAGAGAAAGAGAGATGTTGGACTTTTTGGGGATCGACGAGGTAGAGGATCTTTTCGAGGACGTTCCGGACCAGATCAGAACCGACCTGGACATGCCGGAAGGTCTCAGCGAGAGAGAGGTTATGTCGAGAGTCAAGAAGAAATTGAAAAAGAACAAAGATCCGGACGAGGTCATATCTTTTCTAGGTGCTGGCATCTACGAGCATTTCATACCTGCCGCCGTAGATGAAATAATCGGCCAGTCCGAATTCTACACTTCTTACACCCCTTATCAAGCGGAGATAAGTCAGGGAATTCTCCAGGCGCTCTTCGAGTATCAAAGCTTGATAGCAGAGCTGACCGGTTTAGGAGCCGTGAACACCAGCATGTACGACCATCCTACGGCTCTTGCTGAAGCCGTGCTGATGGCCACTCGCGTGAAAAGGAAGGGCAACAAGTTCTTGATGCCGGAAAACACGCACTGGGAGAACGACGCCGTGATCAAAAATTACCTGCGTGGAAAAGATATAGAGATAGAGAAAGTAGATTTTGATGAAAAGGGGCAGATCGATAAAGAGGATCTGAAATCTAAGATGGACGACGACGTTCTAGGATTTTATGTTTCCACTCCGAACGTCTTCGGCGTCTTGGAAGAAGACGTAGATGCTTTCAAAGATATCAAGGAGGAGAACGACTGCGTTCTCGTCGCGGGGACGAACCCATTGGTCCTTTCACTGATAAAACCTCCCGGGGAATGGGGTGCCGATATTGTCGTAGGAGACAGCCAACCTCTTGGTATTCCGAAAGGGTATGGAGGACCCTCCGTAGGGATCTTCGCGTGCGCCGAGAAAAACATCAGGAAGATGCCCGGCAGGATCATCGGCGAGACCGAAGATTCCGACGGCAAAAGAGCATACTGTATGACTCTTCAGACCAGGGAACAGCACATCAGGAGGGAAAGAGCTACTTCGAACATCTGCACCAATCAATCCTTGATGGCGCTGGCTTCCGCAGCCTACATGTTCCTCCAAGGTGGTAAAGGGTTGGAAGAACTTGCGAAGAAAAACTATCAGAAGGCGCATAGTGTTGCGAAAAGGATAAACGAGCTGGAGGGATTCGAAGCGCCGTATTTCGAAAGCGAGTTCTTCAACGAGTTCACGATCAAAACGCCTGAAGATTCGAGATCAATGGTAAAAAAATGTCAGAGGAAAGACCTCCTACCGGGAGTACCTTTGGACAAAAAAGGTAAATTTTCTACTCTTCCGAATTCTCTACTCACGGCCGTGACGGAAACGAAAACGGAAGAAGAACTGAACGAATTTGTAGAGACCCTTGAGGAGGTGACATCATGAATTCAGATTACAGGCAGGCCCGTTACGAGGAAGAACTTCTGATGGAGAGTGCGGAAGAAAAAGATATCGAAGAGAATCCGCTTCCAGAAAAGATAGCCAGAAAAAAATCTACGAAGATACCCGATCTGCCGACGCACGAGGTGGTCCGATACTTCAACCGCCTATCACAAATGAACTACGGCGTAGATACCGGCTTCTACCCGCTGGGTTCCTGCACCATGAAGTACAACCCGAAGTTCACTGAAAAATTAGCCGCGATGCCGGAAGCCACTGAACTACATCCTTATCAGTCGGAAGAGTTCTCCCAAGGTACTTTACAGATAATGTGGGAATTACAGGAGCACTTAGCAGAATTAGGCGGCATGAATTCTGTAAGCCTTCAGCCGGCTGCAGGCGCTCAGGGAGAGATCACGGGATTGATGATAGCGCATCAGTATCACAAAAACAACGACGACGAGAGGAACGAGGTGATCTTACCGGATACGGCCCACGGAACGAATCCCGCTAGCGTGTCAATGTTAGGTTATGACCTGGTAGAGATCCCCTCCGAGGACGGCTGCGTCGACTTGGAAGCGTTGGAGGAAGCGGCCGGAGAGAACACCGCGGCCTTCATGATAACGAACCCCAATACGCTCGGTCTTTTCGAGACCGAGGCCTGCCAGATGGCCGAGATCGTACACGACGCGGGCGGCCTTCTTTATTATGATGGGGCCAACCTCAATGCGATCATGGGAAAAACAACCCCTGGAGAGATGAACTTCGATATCATGCACTTCAACCTCCATAAGACTTTCAGTACGCCTCACGGCGGCGGAGGGCCAGGATCCGGACCTGTCGGCGTTAATGAAGAATTGACTTCCTATCTTCCGGTTCCTGTAGTGGAGAAAGACGAGGAAGCCTATACACTCAATTACGACCTGGAAAACAGTATAGGCAGAGTCAAAGGCTTCTACGGCAACTGGCTGGTGATGTTGAAAGCCTACGCCTACATACTGCATGAAGGCAGTGACGGTCTAGAAAAAGCATCTGAAAGAGCGGTATTGAACAGCAATTACCTGAGAAAGAAATTGGAGCCTCATCTAGACCTGCCTTACAAGCCGCTCAGGAAACACGAATTCGTGCTTTCCGGCAAAAAGATGAAGGACAAGGATCTGAAAACTCAGGACTTAGCGAAGCGCTTGCTCGATTATGGGTACCACGCTCCCACGATATACTTCCCGCAGTTGGTAGAGGAGGCGCTGATGATCGAGCCGACTGAGACCGAGTCGAAAGAAACACTGGACGGTTTTGCCGAAGCTGTCACCTCTATAATGGAAGAAGATAAAGAAACGATAGAAGAAGCGCCGAAAAACACCGCAGTGAGAAGAGTCGACGAGACCAAGGCTATCAGAGATTCAACGCTCAGCTACATGATGAGGGATTGATTTTAGCTTTTTCCGTCCAACCGTTTTTCCCCTTCCTCTAATAGACTTTCTACCGTCCGTATCTGCATCATGTTCGTGATGCCGGTTACAGGTGCCGGAACTCCAGCTGTTATTAACAGTTGATCGTCTTCTTCTACTTCGCCCATCTCGAAGAGTCTTTCCGCCGTGCCGCAGACCATCTGGTCCACATGCTCTGGGAACTCGGAGTGGTAAGCTTTCACGCCCCATACCAGGCTCAATTTTCTCTGCACGGATCTCCTGTCAGTGAACGCTATGATATCCACGTCGGGTCTGAATTTTGCTATCTTTCTAGCGGTGTAACCCGAAGAGGTGTGTACCACTATGTACTTCACATCGAGGTCCCTAGCGGCCTGCGAGACGTTCTTCGCTATTATCTCCGCCACGTCTTCACCTTTAACGTCCATTACAGAAAACTCTCTTCCTTTCACGTAATCCTCCATCTTTTCCAGCACTTCGGCCATGAATTCTACGGACCTTACAGGATAACGCCCAATAGCGGTCTCCTCTGAAAGCATAGCAGCGCAGGCACCGTCTATAACCGCGTTAGCTACGTCGGACACTTCCGCTCTGGTAGCTCTAGGGCTCTCCGTCATGGATTTCAACATCTGCGTAGCTATTATCACCGGAACTTCTTTCCTATTTGCTTTCTCTATTATCTCTTTCTGGAGGACTGGAACGTCAGAAGCGGGCACTTCGACGCCGAGATCTCCTCTAGCTATCATCAGACCGTCCGAGACTTCGATGATATCGTCGATGTTTTCAACTGCTTTCAGATGCTCTATCTTCGCTATCACGTCCATCTCGGAATCGTTTTTTTCGAGAATGTCTTTTATCTTCCTGATGTCCTTTGAAGTCTTGACGAAAGAGGCGGAAACGAAATCGAAATCAGCTTTACAGCCGAACTTTATATCGTCGATGTCCTTCTCCGTAGGGGTTTTGAGCCCAAGATCCTTCCCGGGTACGTTCACCGACTTTCTCGAAAGGACTTTCCCTCCATGGATGACTTCACATCTCATACTTCCATCGACTTCTAAAACTTCTAGTTCTATCTGTCCGTCGTCTATCAGTATCTTATCCCCCACATCGATATAGTCCTCGAAGTCGGGATGATCCACGGGGTATACATCTTCACTCCCCTCGATTTCGGAACTGACCAATCTGATCTCCTCGCCTTTTGCTATCTCCGTGTTTTCCTTCACCTGCTTCAACCTGACTTCGGGTCCCTGAGTATCCATCATAACTCCAGCTTCGTCGGATAGGTCCCTGATATTTTCCAACGTTTTTTGGTGTTCGTCCTGTGTTCCGTGAGATAAATTCTGCCGGAAAACGTCAACCCCGGATTCGACTAGCTTTCCGATCTCTTGCTCATCATATGAAGCCGGGCCTAAAGTAGCTACGATCTTGGTCTTCCTCATCTTTTTAGCCCTATTGTGGAATAGATGAAAGGTTTATAAAACGTTTCCAACTTGAAACCGTCGCTGTTGATGAATGTTACCCCTCGCTCAGCTATTTTTCAAAGTTGAGTATGACAAGTCCTTCTCGACAGACGAATAACGAGCTCGTACTCGAAAAAGGTGAGGTTCATAAGATAACTCTGGATCCCTTATTTTTCTTCACCTTTCGGAAACAAAGATTATATATATAAATAGTCGGATTGACAGATAAAATTGGAGGTTATAGTATGGGTTTCTTAGACTCACTAGGTTCACTCTTGGACAAAGAAAAGAGAGCGCTAAAGAAGTTAGATAAATATCTGAAGAAAGCTGAAAATTATCGACAAAGCGGAGATATTGAGGGAGCGAAAGATTATTGTGACAGAGCTTGGGATTACATCCAAAAGAAGGAAGAGGTTCTCGAGCAGAGGAAACATGAACTCTCCGATATTTACGATGAAATAGCTACCATATATGATAGATTAGGTTTTGAGAGTCATGCTCTAGAAGGTGCAAATAAAGCATTAGAAAAAGATTCAAGAAATATCGAAGCTTTGAACCATAAAGCTATGCTACTTGCCAAACAGGGAGATGAGGAAGAGGGACTCAAATATTTAGAAGAGGCTTTAGAAATAGAAAAAGATGATAAATATACCCACGGGAACAAAGGAGATATATTAGCAGAGATGGGTAGAGAAATCGAAGCCGTAAAGGTTTACGAAAAAGCCCTTCAGATCGATCCCGATGATTTATCTTTTTACGAAAAGATCCTGGAAATAAATCCTGAAGATGCCAAAATTTGGAAAGAAAAGGGCGCGGCTCATAGAAGAGACGGAGACTCAAAGTCGGCATTAGAGTCGTTCAATAAAGCGTTAGAGATCGATCCTAATGACGAGGAGATCTGGCTCGAAAAAGGTATAACTTTAGAAGAACAGGGCGATCCAAACGATGCCGTAGTGTGTTTTGATAACGGGATAGATGTTAACCCAGAGCATAAACAACTTTGGGCGGAAAAGGCGAGGACGCTGCATAAGATAGAACGATATGAAGAGGCACTTGAAGCCGTAGAGCAAGCCCTAGAGATAGACCCGGAAGATACAGAACTTTGGAACAGAAAAGGGACTATTCTCTTCGAAATCGAGAGATATGAAGAGGCTGTAAATGCCTTCGATGAAGGTGTATCTAGGGATCCAAAAGATGCTAGGTTACTCAACAACAAGAAGGAAACTCTGAAGGAACTCGACCGGTTGGAGGAACTCGTGCGAGTCTGTGAGCGGATCCTTGAACTGAACCCTGATGACGCTACTGCTCTATACGATAAAGGAGTCGCTCTTCAGAAACTCGGAAGGAAAGAAGAGGCGATAGAGGAATTCGAAGAAGCCCTTTCTTATAATCCCCAGGACGTATACGCATTAGAACATGAAAAAAATATTTACAAGAATATGGAAAGATGGCAGGAAGTCATCCGTACGGGAGAAAGGATCACCGAGATAGATCCTGAGAATTTAGAAGCTTGGATCGACATGGGTTATGCTTTTCTCAACAGCGATGATCCTTCACAAGCTCTAGAGAAGTTCGACCAGGCTCTTATGTTTGAAGAATACAATCTTCGAGCACTGAGAGGTAAAAAAGAGGCTCTTCTTAGGCTAGAAAGGTATGAAGATGTTGTTGGAGTATGTAACAGGATATTGAATTCCGATCCCGAGGATTATCAGGCCTACTTCGATCGGGCTAAAAGCTATGAGAAGATGAACAGGTATGAAGAAGCAGTCGATGATTACGAAAGTGGTCTCTCGATAGAAGATTCAGATCCTTCAAAATGGAATTCAAAGGGGCTCTGTGAATATCAATTAGGTAGATTTGATGAGGCGCTCGAAAGTTTTGAGGAGGCTCACGAGAGAGATCCGGGTGATAAAAGATTTTTGAACAACAAAGGCCACACGTTGGATAAGCTTGATAGATACGAAGAGGCGATAGAGGCCTACACATCTGCTTTAGAGATAGCTCAAGAAGATCATAAGATATGGTACAGCAAAGGTCTCTCTCAAGAAAAAGCTGATCGGTATGAAGAAGCGGTCTTTTCCTACGAAAAGGCTTTAGACATAGAGTCTGAGGATAATAGGATATGGTATCATAAAGGGCTCTGTTTGAAGTGGCTTGAAAGGTATGATGAGGCTTTAGAATCTCTCAATAGATCTCTGAAACTAGACCCGAGAAATCGCAATGCTCACGTTAAAAAGGGTGAGGTGTTGGCGGAGATAGGAGAACATGCTGACGCTGTAAAGAGTTTTGATAGGGCTTTGGATATAAAGGAATATGATCTTGAAGTTTTGGAACATAAAAAACGTTCCCTAAAGGCCCTTGAACGATGGGGGGAAATAAAAGAAGTTACTGATAAAATATTACATATCGAGTCGAAGAATATAGAGGCCTGGAGAGATAGAGCCGATGCTTTAAGGGAGCTTGGAGAGGCCAAATCGGGTTTGAAAGCGATGAAGAGGGCATTGAATATCGAGGAAACCCTTGAAGATCTCAAAAAGACCAAGGAACTCCTTAAAGATCTGAACAGGAGAGAAGAAGTGATAGATTACTGTAACAAGATACTTGAAAAGGATGAAAAGGATATCCAATCTTTGAAAGACAAAGCTACTGGCTTGCAAAGCCTAGGGAGAAAGGAGGAAAGTATCGAGACCCTCGATAGGGCTATCGACCTAGGTCTAGAGGATAAAAGCATATGGATGAAAAAAGGGAAGCTTTTAGAGCAGCTAGAAAGATACGAACAAGCCTTGAGAGCATACAACGAAGCCTATGATCTGGACCAGGAAGACGTGAAAATACTTTTCAGGAAGTCTGAAGCCCTCAGAAAGATGGAAAGATATGATGAAGCTATAGAATGGTTGGATAAAGCTATCGAAAAAGAGCCCGAAAACACAAAATATCTAGATTTGAAAGGTAAATGTCTGTTAGAGTTAGAAGAATACGAAGAGGCGGCGGAGGTATTCGAGAAGAGCCTAGATATAGATGACCAGAACGGCGAGACCTGGAAATACAAAGGACTGTTGCTGGAGAAGATGGAAGATTATGAAGGCGCGATAACGGCTCTCGATACTGCTGTGAAGTTAGGAGAGGACGATAAAAAGACTTGGGAGATCATGGCCGAATGTTATGATCTTCTAGGTAGGAAGGAAAAAGCTATCGAAGCCTACGGAAAAGCACTAGATAAAGATTCTAATGATGCTCATCTATGGTTCAAAAAAGGCGAGATCGAGAGCGAAACCGAAAGCATCGAACATGGAAAGGCAGTGAAGAGCTTTAAACGAGCTACTGAGGAAGATCAAGAATATGAAGAAGCATGGTTCCAACTCGGAACGGTTTATGAAGAGGCTGGAAAGCACAAGAAAGCGTTGAGTGCCTATGACAAGGCTATAGGTCTAGATTCTGAAGATAAATATGCCTGGAACAATAAGGGTCGTGTTCTGTTAGAATTGGATAAACCGAAAAAGGCGAAGCGCGCATTCAAGAAATCTCTAGAGATCGATAATGACTTCCAATCAGCGAAGGACGGACTAGAGGTCGCCGAGGAGAAGGAAAAATCTCAAGAGCTAGAGAAATATGCTAGAAGAGTTCTTGAGTATGAGTGTACTAGAGGAAAAGCGGTGTCAAAAGAAGAGGCCTTTCAAAAGTGTGATGTTCCTTATAAATATATAGACGACGTTTTCAAATACATCTCTCTCAACGAGGGCTTATCTCTCAGTTCTCTATCCCGCGAGAAAAAGAACAACTTTGAAAAGGCTTCAAAGCTTATCTTAACCAAGCTCGCTGAGCATGATAGAAATAAACTTATCGAAGAAGGTATCAGACTCTGTGACATCGTGACGGAATTTCCGGACAAGAAGGTCGAGAAATGTAAAAATGTCCTAGAGTACATCAGAGCAGTGGACAAGATCGATGTTTCGCCGGAGGAGATAGATGAAGAAACAGAACGCATGCTGAAGCACCAGGCTTTAGATCTCCCGCCCGAAAGGAGGGATTTCCTCAGCCTGATAGAAAGTCTCCAGATCGGTATATATCAGGCCAAAAAGATACAAGGGGCGCTGAAAAAATTTGAGGGGGATGAATATGCGGCTCCCAGCACGAAGATCAAGAGTTTGGTTCAGGAAGAACCCGAAAGAGAGGACGAGGAACTTAAGAGCAGGGAAAAACTTGAGAAAGAGGAGAAAAAAAGTAAAGAAAGTAAGAATACTACAAAGAAAAATAAATCCTCGAAGAAGGAGGAAGATAAGCAGAAGGACACGAGTGAGAGTTCCGAGGAGTGCCATTTTTGTGGAAAGAAAACCGATTTTAAACATGAATGTGGCGACCTTCCACTCTGCTCAAGATGTAGGGAAGAACATGCCTATGAAGATTGTCCAGCATGTGGAGAGATCATAGGCCCCGAAGATAGCGTAGAAGACGATGATATGCTGCTTTGAAGACCGATGTTTTGACCGGTGGTTAAAGCGCCGTAGCTAGGGAGAATTTTTTTATACTCTAATCTTTTCCTACTAAGTCGATAGTTATGAGTGAATTTGTTTATTCTTTTGAAGAAGGAAGCGCAGATATGAAAGACTTGTTAGGAGGTAAAGGATCTAATCTTGCTGAGATGACCACGATCGGTCTTAACGTTCCTCCCGGCTTCACGGTGACGACAGAGGCATGTTTGGAATACTTGGAAGAGGAAAAACTGCCCGACGAAGTTAAGGAACAGATGAAAAAAAAGATGGAAAGACTGGAAGAACAGATGGATCAAGAGTTCGGAGATCCAGAAGATCCGCTGTTGGTTTCGGTCCGGTCCGGCGCCGCCGTCTCGATGCCCGGGATGATGGATACGATCTTGAATCTTGGACTTAATGATGAGACTTTACAGGGATTGGTGGAAAAAACCGATGAAAGATTCGCATATGACAGCTACAGACGATTCGTCAACATGTTCGGCGAAGTCGTTCGGGGAATACCACACAGAAAATTCGAAGACATAATGGACGAAGTTAAAGAGAAAAGAGGTGCGGATCAGGACGTCGATCTGGACGCCGAAGGGATGAAAGAAGTGACCGAGAGGTACAAAGAACTCGTAGGAGACATACCTTCCGATCCGTGGGAGCAATTGCTAGAAGCTACAAAAGCTGTCTTCGGTTCGTGGGACAACGATAGAGCTAGAAGGTACAGAAACCTGAACGATCTGCCTCACGATATGGGTACAGCGGTGAACGTACAAACGATGGTCTACGGTAACACTGGAGAAGATTCAGGCAGCGGCGTTGCGTTCACTAGAGATCCTTCTACCGGAGAGAATAAGATATACGGCGAATTTTTGAGAAACGCTCAGGGAGAGGACGTTGTCGCGGGGATTAGAACACCGGTAGAGATCGCGGATCTAAAGGAGATGTGGCCCGATATATACGAGGAATTGGAGGAAGTTTGTCAAACTTTAGAGGAAGAATACAAAGATATGCAGGACCTGGAATTCACGGTCGAAGAGAAGGAGCTTTACATCCTCCAGACAAGAACGGGTAAGAGGACTCCCAACGCGGCGGTTAAGATCGCGCACGACATGCACGAAGAGGGTATAATCAGTAAAGAAGTTGCTCTTCTGAGAGTCGAGGGTGACCAAGTAGAAAAAATACTACATAAAAGGATAGATCCCGAGGCAGAATTGGATAAGTTGACTCAGGGTCTGAACGCTTCGCCAGGTGCGGCTTCCGGGAAAGTCGTTTTCGATACCGACGAGGCCGAAAGGAGAGGTAATGACGACGAAGCGGTGATACTTGTAAGACCCGAGACCACGCCGGAGGACATTCATGGTTTAGCTGCGGCTCAAGGAGTGCTGACTAGCCGTGGAGGAATGACGAGCCACGCCGCAGTCGTAGCTAGAGGCATGGGCAAGCCCTGCGTTGCAGGCGCTGAAGAGATCGATATCGACTTGGAAGAGGAGTACTTTGAAGTCGACGGAAAAAGGATCGAAAAGGAAGATATCATAACGATCGATGGAACTACTGGCGACGTTATTGTTGGAGAAGCTCCACTCATCGAACCTGAATTTACTGATGAATTCGAAAAACTCCTAGAGTGGGCCGACGATATAAGAAATATGGGTGTTTGGGCTAATGCGGACACGCCAGAGGACACGGAGAAAGCAATTGAATTCGGCGCCGAGGGTGTCGGACTCTGTAGGACTGAGCACATGTTCTTCGAACCCGAGAGATTAGACGTGATGCAGGAGATGATCATTGCTGAAAACGAAGAGCAGAGAGAGAAAGCCTTGGATAATCTTCTACCGATGCAGAAGAAGGACTTCAAAGACCTCTTTGAAGTGGTAGAAGGTAAGACTCTGACCATAAGGCTATTAGATCCTCCGCTCCACGAATTTGCGCCTACAGACAAAGAATCTCAAGAAGATCTAGCGGATAGATTGGATCTTAGCGTAGAAGAGATCGAAAAGAAGGTCGAGAGGTTGGAAGAAGCCAACCCGATGCTCGGTCATCGAGGATGCAGGTTGGGTATAACTTATCCAGAGATCTATCAGATGCAGGTACAGGCTATACTTGAAGCTGCTTCTGAAGTTCAGGAAGAAAGTAATGAAGTCGAACCACACATAATGGTACCGTTGATAGGAAATGTCGAAGAACTCAAGAATGTCAAGGAAAAAGTGGTCGAACCGGTCCAAGAAAGAGTGTTCGAAGAGAAAGAAGAGGTAGAATTCGAAGTAGGTACGATGATAGAGATCCCTAGGGCAGCTATCAGAGCGGACGAAATCGCGAAAGTGGCGGATTTCTTCTCATTCGGAACTAACGATCTGACCCAGATGGGATTCGGATTCAGTAGAGACGACGTCGGTACTTTCGTACCGAACTATCTCGACGAAGGGATAATGGACAAGGATCCTTTCCAGGTGCTCGATCAAGACGGGATCGGCGAACTAGTGAAGATGGGAACGAAAAGAGGTAGAAAGACTCAGGAAGATCTGTCCGTCGGTATCTGTGGAGAACACGGTGGAGAACCCTCTTCAGTGAAGTTCTGCTACCGGTCCGATCTGGACTACGTGAGTTGTTCACCTTACAGGGTACCGGTCGCTAGGATCGCAGCCGCGCAAGTAGTCATAGAAGACGAAAGAGACGTCGACGAAGGAGTCGAAGGGTACTGAACCCTACTCCAAAAATCTTTTCTTTTTTAATCGCTAGGTTTGAAATCCGAATCTTTTTTTGCAGGTCTTTTGAAACGTTTGTGCGTGAGTTTGAAACCTAGATTTTGGTAGAATTTCTCTATTCTCGGATTATCGATATTCAGATGAACGGTAGCCCCCGTTTCGGAGGGGATAATCTTTTCGGTCAATTTCTTACCAATACCTTTTCCCTGAAATCTCTTTTCTACCGCTATATGAGCGATATGAAATTTATCGAAAAGAGGCGTATGAACCCCGGCTACGGCACCGATTAACTTTTGGTCGTGATAGGCGCCGATCACTCTTCCCTTTTCGAGACAGTATCTCAAGTCTTCCTCTAAAGCTCCCTTCGAGATGAATTCTCTGAGATACTGGTACAGCAGATCGAGGGAATCTTCTATCTCCTGTTCATCGATAGGTTCCTCATCCATCCTTTCATATGTTATATCTTCTAGATCCATTTTTTCCTCGTTCATCTCGCCCTCTTGACTTCCGGTTCACCCTTTATAAATTTGTCTTCGATGGTGTCCGCAGTCTTGGTCGGTCTTCCCAGAAGAGCGTCTTCGGCCGGAAGTCCGTATTTCTCTTCGTACTTTTCGACCCATCGGTCAACGTCGATATCGTCTTCATGGTTGATACCTATCGCTATCACGGAGTCGGGATAGAAGAACTCTATCGTCTCTTTTTCTTGTTCAAGCCGAGGCGGATCGAACTCAGGGAGACCGTCTCTTTCCTCTCGTCCAGGTGCGTGGATGAGTATGACTCCGTGAGGATGTACCCCTTTCATCATCCCTAGAGGATTTCCTCCTTGGGGATGAGCTATGCATGCCTGTCCTTCTACTATCACCACGTCGGCATCGTCTTCAGTCGAAGCTTTCCAGACGACATGTTCCGTTTCGCCGCTAAGGAAGTCGCCTCTTATACCGTCCAATGGAAATCCATATTTTGCACCCTGCATCATGCCCGTCTGGCCGGTAGCGACGAAGACCGGGTTGTAGCCTCTGTCTTCCAACTCTTTGTAAAGTTCTATGCAGAACGTCCGTTTCCCGATGGCGCAGTCGGTACCGGAAACCAGTATCCTCGGAGGGTCGTCCATCTCTCTGAGTTTTCCGGTGAAAAAGTGCGGATCTTCGGGCTCCTTTCTAACGTCCCAGATATCCACATCGTTTTCCTCCGCCTTCTTTTTGAACTCTTCGTCTTCGGAGATGTGATCGTGACAGCCGTGGACTATATCCATACCGTTATCCATCGCTTTCAAGAAAACCTCCTTCAAGTCGTAGGGAAACGCTCCTCCGTCCCTAGCGATACCGTTTATGAAAGCTTCGAGTTTCGTTTCTAGGCTTTGTAAAGCCTCTTCTAGAGAATCGAATATTGGGATATCTTCTTCCACATCACCTAGAACTTCACTCGCATAATCTTCTTCTCTACTGCTGTCTATCACGCCGATTATATCATACTTTTCTGAGAACCTTACGAGACCGTTAGCGGTCTTACCGTCTATCCTTCCGAACTCGCCTTCCGCGTAGATAAGCGCGGGAATCTTTTCTTCAATCCCGAACATGTTTTTCACCCGATGTGAGAACTATAACATGAGTACCTGACCTATCCTCTTCATCTTCTAAAAATCTTTCTAAAGCGCCTAAAGCCGAAGCCGAAGCTGGTAGACAGTCTATGTTTTCATTTTCTGATATAAGATCCTTGTAGTGAACAAGTTCGTCGTCCTCGAGGCCCACCGCGATACCTTCAGTGTCGTATATGGCGTTTATGGCTTCCTGCCCGTCGAGGGAGCGCCAATTCAAGAGAGGTTCATTCACCTCCGACTCTCTGATATCTTCAGGAGATAACTCTATCATCTCCCGCTTCCCCTGGCGTACAGTTTCGATGATCGCATTGTTTCCAGAACTGGAGGCCCCCAACATGTGAGGGATGTGTCCGGCGCGATCCTTCCTCCAGAGCAGTCTGAAGCCGAGGTGGAGGCCCGCCAAGGTGGTACCGTTCCCGACCGAGACGGAGACGGTGTCAGGCGGTCTTCCCAATTCTTCTTGGATCTCCTCCGCCACGTCGACGTAGGCTACCAAGGAGATCGGTGTATTCTTCCCTCCGGGATTTGCGTCGTACCAACCGTTCTTTTTCGCCTTCTCTCTGCTCGCCTGCACCGCCTCTTCGTATCCTCCTTCCACTCTGAACACTTCGGATGAGTGTGATTTGATAGTGTCTATCTTCTCCCCGGTATATTTCTTCGGTACGAAGACCTTACAGTCGAGCTTAGATTTGTTAGCTACGAAGCTCATCGCGACTCCGTAATTTCCGCAGGAACCCACGGTTATGGTCTCGTGCCCCCGGATTATCGCGTCGTCGACGTGCTGAATCGCCAACCTGTCCTTGTGCGTACCCGTAGGATTTTCCCCTTCCAATTTCAGGAAGAGATTATCTACTTCGAAGTGTTCCTCCAGATTTTTCGCTTTTACCAGTGATGTATCGCCTATTCCGTAGGTCATCGCAAAGCTAATTACAGGGTTATAAATAAAAAAGTTTCTGTGTTTTTTCAAGAATAACCGAAAGTGTTTTCACCGATAGGATCGGCAACTATCACAATACCAGCGCTCATATTCGACTATGTAACGCATCTCTCTTCCACACACCTCACATTCAAGTTTTTGCCGCTCTGAAGATTCTTGTTGAGGTGGAGGAGGTGGTGAATACAGGGATTGTTTTTTTCTACTTTTAGGTCGGTATGGTCTTCGTTTTAGATTTGGAGAGCTGTTTTTCCAAGATTGTTTAAGATAATCTCGTTTTCTTCTAGACACATTTGGTCGGACTATTAACCAGATTATCAGACCGACCACCCCTCCGACCAGACCAACTAATAACCATAGCACCTCTTCTTCACCTCGTTTTTTTGCGTCCTTGTACATCCAGTATGCGATGACGAGTTGCAGAATGAATGGTATAATCGGTATAAAGCAAAGCAATCCAAAAGCTAAAAATTCTATTTGGAATGGAAGACTGTAGTAGATGATATCTAACATCTTTTCACCTTCGACCATCTTGAAATAAGCTTAGCCCTTAAAATACTTGATGGGGAGTGGAAAAAATAAAAGTAAAGGTTTTTGTGGATTTTGTTTGTTGACCAGTTACTTGTATTCCTGACAGTTGTCACAGTACCATCGATCGTGTTCGTCTATGTACCGCATCTGACTTCCACAGTCCGGACAAGCGTTTTCCTGCTGTTGTCCTGGCGGCTGTGGCGGCTGTTGTTGCTGTTGGCCTGGTGGTTGTTGTTGTCCTCCTTGTTGTGGTGGCTGCTGTTGTTGTTGTCCTTGCTGCCACTGTTGTTGCTGTGCCTGTTGCTGCATCTGCTCTTCTTGTCTCACTTCCGACATATCTGGTCTAACAATTATCCAGATGATTACCCCTATTAATCCGAGTACTAGGCCTATTATCAGCCATAGAACGGCGTTTTCGTTCCGTTTTTTGGCGTCCTTGTACATCCAGTAGCCGATCCCTATCCAGACGATCAGCGGAAGGATGCCTATAAGGCACATCATACCGCCGCAGGCCCAACCTTCTAACCCGATTTGCAGGGGTAAGTTTGTTGCGATATCTATCATTTTTTACACCTATGGGTGTCTTTATTCCCTAGATTTCTATTGACTCTTACTATATATGTTTTTTTAAAAAATATTGCTCCTCTGTTATAAATATATTAAATATCACATATTTATGGGGCTGATCGATTATAAAAGCACAGCCGTGATACGAGCTTCCTTAGATTCACTCACCCCCCGTTTCAACTATAGCAACTTAGCTCGTCTGATTTTTAACCGAGGCTATTTTTTTGAGTGAAGAATAGGATTAGATAAGCACATACCCCTTTGAAGGTATATACCGGAGAGTGAATACAAAAAGAAGACCCAATAAAATATTTATAGGGGTGCTGTAATGAATCCGGCAGTCACTGACAACATTATAATATGTTTGATATGTCAGACTCCAATTAGGAGGAACTATACATGAAATCTGGAAAAGCTGGAAAAATGGCTACCGCCTTGACGGTGCTCTTACTGGTGCTGTCAGGGTTGGCTGTAGTCCAATGGAACGCACAGTCTGTAGAAGCGACCGAAGATAGCGACCATACCTATATGGTAGAGGGTTTTTTAGATACAGAAGATGGAGATATTAGTATTGACTCAGACCTAGATATCAAACTTAGAGATCTCTCCACTGGGGAAAATCGGACTGAAAAGACTAAGGAAGCTTTTTATAGCTTCTCGGACGTCAGTCCAGGATGGTATGAGATCATATTGCCATCTCAGGTTGTAGATGGCATCGCATACATGAGAAATTCTACAGAGTTGAGAGTCGATGAGAATAAGTTCGAAGAAGATATCACAGTCGCGGCTGAGGAAGCTGACGAAACGGTAGAGGGTTATATTTATGGTGAAGACGGTGAAGCACTAGAAGAGGCTACAGTGACTTTGCAAGATAAAGAAAAAGGATTTGTTCACAGTGTAGAAACTGAAACTGAACTCAAGCAGATCGATGGTGAAAATAAAACATTTAGTAAATATGAGATAGGGATTTACAAGGATTTCGAGGGCCTATTGAAGGTGGAAAAGGATGGATATACACCTTATGTCAATCCGGACTTCTCTCTATATTCTGATCTTACTGTGAACATCGAGGGAAATGGAGAGGTAGAAGTCGACGGTGAAGTGGTAAAAGACGAATGGACTAAAGAATATAAAACTGGGGCAGAAGTGGATCTCACAGCTCTTCCTGAAGAAGGTTGGTCTTTCGAAGAGTGGACTGGAGATAGCACTGGAACGAATGAAGACACAACCATTACGATGGACGAGGACAAGACGGTGGTTGCGAACTTTGCTGAAGAAGTCGAGATGT
>CAYWYD010000005.1:0-26772 GCA_964462425.1 uncultured Thermoplasmata archaeon | reverse complement strand
AAGTCAGTTTGGAGGCGATTCCTGAATCTGGGTATGTCTTCGAGAACTGGACGATGAATGGAATGAAGGACTCAGATAATGAAACAGTCATCACGATGGACGAGGACAAGACGGTGGTTGCGAACTTTGCTGAAGAAGTCGAGATGTATGGACTCACTGTTAACTACAATAACACTCAAGGAACAGTAGAGGTTGACGGCACCGAGCTACCAGAAGAGTGGACTCAAGATTATGAAAATGGTACTGAAGTCAGTTTGGAGGCGATTCCTGAATCTGGGTATGTCTTCGAGAACTGGACGATCAACGGAGAGAACCATTCAGATAATGAAACAGTCCTCATGATGGACGAGGACAAATTAGTGAACGCTAGTTTCAGAGAAGAGGTGACTTTATCTAGTCTGATGGAAGAGCACGAGACCTATTACAATGTCAGTCTTTCTATGGACCCTAAGATTGAAGGGCGTTTGGTAGATGATGAAGGGAGAGCGATAAGAGAAGTTTTAGATGTTACGATTCACAATGAAGAGATAGGTGTTTTCCAAAGGACTATAGAAGAAGGAGGGCCTGGATTCAGTATAGGAGCGCCGGCGAACTATGATTACACGCTTGTAGTTGATGCACCAGGATACGAGCCCTTGGTAAAAGAGGTTGAAGAGCTAGGAGAGCTAGGCAGACAGAAAGTAAGTGAATCAGGTTCTGAACAATTTGAAACTGACATAGAGTTTGAAGAAGATTTTGACAAACTTACCATCTACAAGACCCGAACGCTAAATTCAGCGACCCGGATGAAGACCTTAGACTTCTCGAACATAGGTAACCTAAGGATGCAGATCGATCTGACGCTCGGTGATGGCAATGGGAACGTGAGTGAAGATGAAGCCGAAAGATTCTTTGAGAATAGACTCGAATACAGCGAGGCAGATATACCTACAACTTATGACCTTCTCACGGTCAATCACACTCTCTATGAATTAACAGATTATGAATTCAATTATGATGGACTCGTTGAAACTTTAAAAGGACCTGTCACTGAGCACTTTGAAGAAATCGAGGTGAGTGCGACTAGGCACTACGAGCCGATAGGAGATGTTGGAGAAGTCGATGCTGAGCTAGTGAATCTAACGGTTCAAAATGATCATCTTTACGGCAACGAAAGGGACTTCACCTTCACTTTAGACCTGCCTGACGGATATGAAAGATATATCGATGAAGGATCCGCCGAATTGATCCCCGAGAATGTCGAAGTAGACGGTTATGTTGATATACGGATAGATCCGGGAGAGGACGGGATGACCTCTGATCTTACATTTGACATCAGAGAATCGGAGGATGGAGATGTCGAGATCATCATGGCGAGAGAACCATGGATATACGAACATGAAGATAAGGAGAATTATACGGATTTTGTTATAAGGAAAGACACCGAAGCTACAATCACTGCACAATACGAGAATCCGATCAGTCATGCTTTGAATTATACCTGGTTGCTCGATGGCGAAGAAATCGAATCTGGTGAGGATGCTTCAGAACTGATTCATGCATTCAACGATACCGGAGAGATGAGCCTTGAGGTTATAGTCGAAGAGAGCAGCGGCAACGTGACCAATGATCAACTCACGATAATGGTCGAGGATGAAGGGCCCCAGGGCGAATCCATCAATGTAGATGGCGATGAGATCGGAATAGAAGAAACCGTTACGCTCGATGAAAAGACAGAGGCCTACTTCAATGCGAGTGACTTTGAAGATGCCGCTACGGCGATGATAAGCAACTACGAATGGAACTTCACCGATACCAACGAAACGAGAAGTGGAGCGAACATGACGAATGTGTCTCACACTTTCACCACACCGGGAACTTATGATGTCATCCTGAACCTTACGGACCCTGTAGGAAATTGGAATGAAGTGGAGATATCCGTAGAAGTGAAGGACACGACAGACCCCATGGCTGTTATAAAGGCAGAATGGAACGATCAGACGAGTGAAGCTTCGACAATAGATATTCCAAAAAATACGAAGGTGAATTTCAATGGTACTGGCTCTAAGGCACATCCCAATTACGAAGGTAATCTGACCTTCGAGTGGGAGATAGAAGAACTAGGAATTAGCGAAGAAGGTCCGTTCTTCAACTACACTTTTGAAGACGTCGATGAATATACTGTAACTTTGTACGCTACTGATGAAGCTAATAACACTGGAAATAAGACCATGGTAGTCAATACTCTTCGAGGAGAAACCCCTAATTTAAGGGTCAGCGACCTAGAGTTCTCGAGTAGAGACGTAAGAGCCGGAAATAAAGTTAAAATAACCGTAAACATCACCAACGATGGAGATGCGAACGCCACCCAGCTAAATCCTGTATTGAGAGTAGACGGAGACATAGTAGATATCTCTCCAGTGTACTACCAAGACTACCAAAAAGAAAAAGAGTTGAACGAGACTCGAATCGAACCCGGAGAAAAGGTCACTATGGAGATAGAGTGGACACCGGAAAACTCTGGAGACTTGACCGTCACAGTCAACGTAACCGACGGTGATGAGCCCAGTGATCTATACTGGAATAATGAAGTAGAGGAAGAATCATTCACTGTCGATCAACCTGCTTGGAGAGAGTACCTCGTTTACGCTCTTATACCGATAATCATAATCGGCGTAACCGTGGGACTTTATTTCTACAGAGATAAACTCAAAGAGATGCTGGGCAGGTAAAAAGGAAAACAAAACCTTTTCTTTCTATTTTCTTTACTTTACATCTTTTCTGGTTTTTCTATTCCTAAAGTGTTCAAAACACTACCCAAGGCAAATCTGAAACTTTTCACCAGTGCTATCCTTTCAAATTCTCTTTTTTCCGAATGTATTACTGGGTAGTCTCTATAGAATCTGTTGAACTCTGCGGCCAAGGAGTGAGCGTATCGAGCTAACAAATGAGGAGCGTTGTTCTCTGTTGCTTTCCTCAACAACCGAGGCAACGTAGCTATCTTCTTCAGTAATTTTACCTCTCCATCCTCAAAATCTGCTAGGTCTAAATTTTTTTTCTCTAGGTTGTCGTTCTCCCACTTTTTCAAGATGCTGTTAGCTCTAGTGTAACTGTACTGGATAAATGGGGCGCTCTCGCCATCGAAGTTCAGCGCCGCCTCCCATCTGAAGTCGATGGGCTTTTCGGGTTGGACTTTTATCATATTGAACCTTACAGCACCCATACCCACCTTCTCCGCTATAGCATCTACTTCGTCGTCTGAAAGGTCGTCTCTTCTTTTCAATATCTCTTTTCGAGCTTTTTCATAGGCGGTGTCCATGAATTCGTCTAATGTGACGTAAGAGCCCTTCCGGGTGGACATCTCTTTTCCTTCGAAGGTTACGAACGAGTGAAAAACTATCTCCGGCACCGGCGCAATCTCTAGGTCCTTCAATACAGCCTGTATGAATCTTCCGTGGAGTTTATGGTCCTCTCCCAATATGTTGATCAAAACATCCGATCTTTCCGCTTTCCACAGATGATAGGCTAGATCTCTCGCAGGATAAAGATTAGTGCCGTTTTCGCGGGTGATGAAAGTCTTGTTATCTTCTTTTTCATAATATACGGCCCCGTCCTCTTTTTCAGAAACCTCGAGCTTCGAGACTTTCTCTATTGCTTCATCTACGGAACCGTCTTTGATAAGAGAAGATTCGTTTTTGTGACTGTCGAAGTGGATATTTAACCTTTCTAGAGATCCCGTTATACCCGACATTATATCCTCGGCGGTGTCCGTGAAGACCTCGAAGACGTCCTCTTCACCTCTTTCCATCTTCTTTATTATCTCCTGGATTTCATCTTCCAGTTCTTTATCCTTTTCTAACAGTTCGTTCGCCTTTTGATAATACCTTACCAGATCGTGATCTTTTTTCTTCCTTTCACTTTCCCCTAAATCTTCTTCATCTAGATTCAATATCCCCCAGGTCAGAATCGCCATCTGTCTCCCGATATCGTTCACGTAGTACTGTCTCTCGACGTCGTATCCCGCCTTTTTGTAGATCCTAGCCAAGGTGTCACCTATGATGGGATTTCTAGCTCTTCCGACGTGGAGAGGTCCGTTGGGATTGGCACTGGTGTGTTCGATAGTAACTTTTTCACTTTTAGCCGACATCTCTCCGAAATCATACTCCTTGCTCAAACAGTTCAAAATAGTATTTTTTGACAGGTGATCGTCATCGATGGTAAAATTGAGATAGGGCCCTTCCCGGACAACACTTCCGTGTTCCAATTCGATCTTTTCTTCTATCTCTTTTGCGATCTTTTTTGGAGCCTTTTTGAGTACAGGGGAAAGAGAATAACAAGGAAGTGCATAATCCCCTCTTTCTTCAGAAGGTATCTCGATATCCATATCTTCATCGCTAACGTCTACAGCCTCTTTTACCTCCTCGATGATATTCTCTTTAAAATCGAGCAGCATATAGCTCATATTCGAACCTCAATTGATCCTGAACCGCAGCAGCGCGGCTATCCCTCCAAAGGCGTTCATCAAGAGTTCGCCCTCTTCGGACTCCTCCGAGATCAGTTTAACTTCCGACCCTACCTCTTCCGCCTTTTCATATAGCTCATCTATTATATCTCTCTTTTCGACTATCTCGACCTCTGAATCGCATTCAGGACATCTATCCTCATCTGGATCGAACTCACCTTCAACAGTGATCGTTCCTTCATAATCACATCCCGTACATTCTACGTCCGCTCTCTGCTTATTTATACCTTCAGAGACGAGTAAAGTTTCGACAGCCCCCATACTTAGGGCTTTCATGACCTCTTCTTCCCCATATGTAGCTAATCCGCCGTTCGGATTTTTGATCTCACCCATCAATTCGTTTATCAACTTTTTCTCCTTCATCACTTGTAGATCCGATAGTGTCTCTTGGGCGTTTTCCACCAGCTCTTTTAACCCGTATTCGTCGGTGTAACTCGTGTTGAAAGTATCTATGATCTTATCTTCCAGTTCGTAATGCAGGAAATCCCCGTCTATGAACTTATCTTTGGTCCTTCCGGGTCCACCTACGAGAACTCCCTCTACATCCTCTTCCATGAGAAGACCGTTAGCTTTATCGGCCAATTTTTTGAAATAGTTTTGTGCGGCCTCCTTGATCCTTCTCTCGAAACGCTGCTGGGAGAACCCACCTTTTGAATGTTTGCTCGGCACCATGGACTGGAGATGCTGTAACGTTTTCACTCGATTTCCTTTCAATATGCCTACGGTCGCTTCGCTCCGGTCTAGGACTATCAAGCCGTAGCTTTCCCTATCGCTGACCATCTCCTTCAGAGGTTCGACGTGGAATTCGGAATCGCATCTATAAACGAAGGATTCGATCTCCTGGGGCGGCTCTATGGTCTTCGAGATCATATCGGTCTTGTCACCGCTCGCCGAAACGTGGCCAACGAAAAATATGACCCCGTTTTCCGGCGCTTCGTCGAAGTATTTCAGCTTAGCGGAGATGGACTTCAAAGCCGACTGAACATGTTTCCTGGTAGATTTCGATTTTATGTTAGAACTCTCGGACATCTCCTCGTTCAGATACGCGTTAACGTCCGGGATGGATTTATCCGGCGGGACGTAGAGCGAGATGAGTTCCGTCCCTCTACCTTTGAGGTCCTCGATCTCCTCGATCGCTTTTTTAAATTCGTACTTGTCTTTTTTGTCCATCTCCATGGGTATCAGTAGAGAGCGGGCTTGTGGGGATTCGAACCCCAGGCCGATCGGTTAAGAGCCGATCGCTCTACCTGGCTGAGCTACAAGCCCTGTATTGGAGTGATTGATGGCTGATATCGGTATAAATAATTTTACCCTGAGTTTTTGTTACGGTCCCACAACTTTTTTATATCTTGAGCGCCCTATTTTGTCATACAAGTTGTCAGACATGGTGGGCTGATGGGAAGAAAACTACCTAAATACCTCAAAGAGGACGAAGTTAGAAAGTTGTTGAACGCGCCCGATAGGCAGAAAACTCGTGACAGATTGATCTTGCGGGTTCTGTACCGGTGTGGATTGAGAGTCTCAGAGCTTACTTCTTTAAAGATAGAAGATATAGATTTTGACGAAGGTATGATCACCGTGAGAGGAGGGAAAGGAGACAAAGACAGGATAGTCCCTATCGACGATGAAACTTTAGATCTGATCCAACTCTACAAGGGTGACGCGGACGAAGGAGTCCTGATCCTCTCACAGAGGAATAAGCCCCTTTCAACTAGACAGGTCGAAAGGATAGTGAAGAAGTACGCCGACAAGACGGACATCAAGAAGAACGTTTATCCCCACATGCTCAGGCACAGTTTTGCGGTCCACTGCCTGAAGTCCGGCATGAACCTGAGGAGCGTTCAAAAGATGCTGGGACATTCTTCTTTAACCACCACGCAGATATATCTCGATCTGACAGGCGAAGACGTCAAAAAAGATTACGAGGACCATCCTCTCCCGGCCTAAAACTTATATCTGTCTGACGTATTCTTTTTCGTGATAGAGGTTTTAACATGGATGAAGTCTTGGATAGCATAGAAGATAGCAGGGAAGAAATGAAGGAGACTTTGATGGACCTGGTCCGAATACCGGCTATAGGTCCCGACAACGATGGAGAGGGAGAGAAGGAGAAAGCGGAATTCATAATGGACCTTATCGAAGATTTCGGCTTCGACTCGATAGAAAGGTACGATGCTGAAGACGATAGGGTACCGAGCGGCATAAGGCCGAACATCGTGGCCGTAAAGGAAGGGAAAAGTGACAAAAATCTGGTGATCGTCACTCATATAGACATAGTTCCCGAAGGGGATCTGGAGGAATGGAAAACGGATCCCTTCGAACCCGTTTTTAAAGACGGGAAGATATACGGTAGAGGCGCTGAAGATAACGGTCAGGAATTGGTTGCTAGTATATACGCGGTCAAGGCGCTCTCAGAATGTGAAGTAAAGCCGTACTATAATGTAAAAGTCATCATGGTCTCGGACGAGGAGACCGGAAGCGAGTACGGCGTGCAGCATATCCTGGAAGAAGGAATAATAGAGGAGGATGATCTAGTCATCGCTCCCGATCACAGCGAGGAAAAAGGAAAGAAGATAGAGATAGTAGAAAAATCCGGACTTTGGACGAAGATAGAAGTGCACGGTAAGCAGGGACATGCGGCCATGCCAGGTTCGACTATAAATGCGAACAGGACCATAGCTAGATATCAAAATCTGGTGGATGAAGAACTACACCACGAATTCGACGATGAAGACGAGCTTTTCTCTCCCTCAAAAAGTACCTTTGAACCGACGAAAAGACTAGCTAATGTCCCTAATGTGAATTCGATCCCGGGAAAAGAGACCCAGTTCTTCGACTGCAGAGTCCTACCTTCTATCTCACTATCTAGGGTTAAAAAGGTGTTCGAAGGAGCTGCGGAACAACTCGAAGAGGAGACCGGTGCAGAGATAGAGATAGAATACGTGAGAGAGAGTAAAGCGCCCGAGGGGACTCCAGAAGATTCCGAGATCATAAAGAACATGAAATCGGCGATAAAAGACGTAGCCTCTTTTGAGCCGGAAGTCGCGGGTATCGGTGGAGGTACCGTGGCAAAGTACTTCAGAGAGAAGGATATTCCGACGGCGGTCTGGTGTACGAATGAAGTTCTAGCTCACCAACCGAACGAATATGCGGTTCTAGCTTATATCGTTAGGGACAGCAAGGTATTCGCCGAGATAGCTATGAGAGAATAAGATATCACATCCCCCAGAAGGGATCTTCTTCCTGCTTTATCTCCTTTATTTCATCGAGTACCCTCTCCTCGTCGAAGGTCAATTCTAGGTCTCTCAGCGTAGAGGCGTCTCCTTTTGGTATATCTATATAGAGTTCATCTCTCACCTCTATCTGCCTACCTACCGTCACTCCGGAGATCGCTATAGCTACTTCTTCCCCCTGTTCAGCACTATCTAGGGACTGCTCTCCGCTTCTTATGCTTTTGATGCGGCCGACCACGTCTCCGTCCTTTTTCAACACTTTTCTGCCCGGTCTCAACGTCCCCGCTAACACTCTAACGCCCACGACCGCGGGTTTTGACATCCTGAACACGTGGTCTTCTAAGATGCGGAATTTCACGGGATGTACAACATCTTCTCTTCTCTTCTCTTCGATTTCCCTCTCCTTTTCCTCTTTCCACTCCTCGTACTCCTCGACCAGTCTATAAACCACGTCGTTTTGGAAGACATTCACGCTCACTTCTTTTAATTCCTCTTCCGCATCGGGCAGTATGTCGACGTTGAACCCGAGTATCGTTCTATACAGCGGGTCTTTGATAGCTGCCGCGTCGCTGATATCTTTTTTAGAGATATCGCCTACTGACGCTCTTAGAAGCGGTATCTCGCTGTCCTCTAACTCGTAAGCTAGTCCTTCTAGAGATCCGATGGCGTCCGCTTTTATTATAACTCCTTCATCCTCGGTTTCTATATTAGCTGCGCTTTCCTGTTTAACTCGTTCAATGACCTCGTCTGGATCCTTATCGTCCAATCCTAATATCGGCGCTCCCGCGATCACTCCTTCGCATTCTGGCGTCACGAGCTTTATACCTGCTGCCGCACCGACCTCTTTCACTTCTTCGAACTTTTCACTAGGATCCCTGATCTCGTCCATCGGTCTCGGTCTCATCAAGGATTTGATCTTCGTGTGGATAGGTTCGTTCCTAGTTCCTATAATCACTTCTTCGTTTTTTTGGAAAACTCCTTCATGGACTATGGTATCTAGAGTGGTCCCGAGTCCGACTTCTTCCTTGACTTCCAAGACCGTACCTTCTCCCGCCTCTTCTTTCACGCCGAGTTCATCTTCTAGGTAAGTTTGGGCCAATCCGATGAGCGTCATCAAGAGATCTTCGATACCTTCTCCGGTCTCGGCGCTCATCGGAACGATCCCTATGTTCCCGGCGAAATCATTGATCTTGTCATATCTGTCAGAAGAAAATCCTTTGTCATAAAGATCTCCTATCATGTCGTATAGAGCGTCGGTCATCCTGTCCTTTGCGTCATCATTCTGGTCCTGTAGATTTTTAACGAAGGGTTTATCTTTCGAATTCCACCCCGGGATCTTATCTAGTTTGTTAGCGCCGACCACGAAGGGTGTTTCCTCTTTTTTTAATATTTCGAGGGACTCTAGCGACTGCGGCATGAAACCGTCGTTTATATCTACTATCAGTACCGCCAAGTCCGCCAAGGCACCTCCTCTAGAGCGGAGGTTGATGAAAGAATGATGGCCCGGCGTGTCGATGAAAAGCAGACCGGGTAGGGAAAAGTCTATCTGACATCCCAGCTCTGCACACGATTCTTTCAGTGATTCTACGGGTATTTCCGTCGCTCCGATATGCTGGGTTATAGCTCCGGCTTCTCTTTCCTGAACGGCGGTACCTCTAATCCTGTCCAAGAAGGTAGTCTTGCCGTGGTCGACATGACCGAGTACGCTGACGATAGGCTGTCTTGTCCGCATCTACCAGACTCAAGAAACGGGGTGATATATTTCTTTTTCCACGCCTCGATGCTTACCTTTTGATACCGTTGAACCAGTGATGTTCACCTCTCATCTCGAATCCAAGGTCTTCGGCGAGAGACAAAGAAGGCTCATTATCTTTAAATATCTGGACCGCCGGGATCAGATCTCTTTTTTCTCCCACTCTGCACATCCTTTCGGTTATGTCCTTTGCTAGACCTTTTCTCCTCCAATCTTTTTTCACGTGCAGCATCCCGAGGACCATCACCTCGTCGGTTACAAAATGGGTGAGAGTCCAAGCGACGAGTTCTCCTTTCTTCCTGATACCGTAAGCGGGGCCCTGCTTGATCCTTTCTTTAATGTAGTCCGTAGAATCCTCTCCTCCCAAGCCCCAGTATTTGTTTATCTCCAAGGCGTCCTCTTCTTTCAATGGTACCACTTCATTTTTGGGTTCTTCGACCTTCTCGTACAGCCGGATGTACAGCCATGTTTCTCTATCGTCCTCTACTTCGGCCACCTCTTCGACTGCCTTAAAGGATTGAGGATCGACGGCATGAAATCGGTATTCCTCGTTCTCCTCTAGATGATCTAAGAGGAGTTCTTCTACCGCATCTTTCATCCCTCTCGTCGTGACGATACCGTCGCTCATTATGAGCGTCGCTCGAGGATGGTCTTCGTCATCTAGAAAAACATCGGCCTTTTCTTCGTCCACCCTAGCGAGCTGATAGCAGTTTATGACCGGTTCCTGGGAGAGAAATTCCTTCGCCTTCTTTCTTTTCTCATTTTCTTTCATCGATCGCATCAATGTTCGGGACATATTTGACTTTTTTTGGCCGAAAATAAAAAATATCCCGTAGGAACTTTCCATGGTCATGGCAGCGGCGACTATCGATCTGGCCTTCGTGCTCCATATATTCATGGCGATAGGGATGGGTGGATTGATAGGTCTCGAGAGAGAGCATAAAAGGAGGGAACCTCGCGTGATAGCGGGGGTCAGAACTTTTCCTCTAACATCCATGACCGGAGTTATGTTCTCCTTCCTTTCGGCCTCGATCGGTCTCCACCTGATAGAAGTTGGGTTCATAATCTTTGGAGGTTTCGCACTCCTACTCGCTTACCTCAAGTACGAGATACACACGATCGGTATAACCACTCCCGTGGCGCTCTTCATAACTTTCCTATTGGGCATATTCATCCAGCAGGGTTTCGCTTTAGAGGCTGGATTTATAACCGTGATCGTGACTGCTCTGCTTTTGACTAAAGAGAGATTGCACAGCATCGCTCGTAACTTCGAGATTTGAGGGACAGGATTAAATAGGCTTCACCTTTGAGAGTCTTCTAATCGACCTAGATATCATGGATATATCGAAAACAGCAGAAGAGGCGTTGGAAAGAAACCTATGTGATCACTGCCTCGGTCGTCTGTTCGCGCAGCTCGGTCACGGCGTGACGAATGAGGAGAGAGGTAAGAGTCTAAGGATCGCCTATGCGATGTTCGGGACCGACGAAGAGCGGAAGGAGGTGCCAGAAGAGACGGAAGAATGTGAACTCTGCGGCGATCTTTTCGACGAGGTGGATAAATTTGCTGAGATAATCGTAGAGGAACTAGAGGAGTTCGAGTTCAACGATTTTCTTATCGGCTCGAGGATCGATCCAGAGATCGAGGAGAATGAAGAGAAGATATGGACGGATTTAGACCTCACCACCGCGGAACCGATCAAAGCCGAGGTCAACAGAGAGGTCGGCAAAATAGTTCAAAAGGAGATAGGGAAAGAAGTGAATCTGGAGGATCCGGATATCAAAGGTATTTTGGATACAAGGTTCGATTCGGTGGAGATCGAGATCTCACCTCTTTTCGTTTACGGACGATACAAAAAATTCGATAGAGGTATACCTCAAACTAGATGGATCTGTAAGCGCTGCAGGGGTAAAGGTTGTGAGAAGTGCGGAGGGACGGGAAAGATGTACGAAACCAGCGTCGAGGAGATTATCGGCGCTCCACTACTCGAGATGACCTCTGGGGAGGATTTCACACTCCACGGGATGGGCCGTGAAGATATCGATGCAAAGATGCTCGGGAACGGGAGACCCTTCGTTATAGAGATCAAAGAGCCGCGGAAGAGGAGGATCGATCTAGAGGATTTTAAAGCGGAGGTGAACTCGAGCGAAAAAGTGCAGATTTCTTCTTTAAAGATGACCGATAAGTCCAAAGTGGAGGAGATAAAGAAGGCGGGGTCCGATAAAGCTTACCGGGTGAAGATAAATTTAGGTGACGAGATAGAGAGGGCAAAATTTAAAAAGGTCCTCGATGAATTGAGAGGGCAAGAGTTATCACAGAGGACCCCTGTAAGGGTCGATCATAGACGCTCGGACAAGATCAGAAAACGCCGGATCAAAGAGTTAGAACTTGAATCTTTGGATGACGGTGAAGCTGTCTTGGTCACCACCTGCGAAGCAGGCACCTACGTGAAAGAGTTCGTCCATGGAGACCAGGGCCGAACTGAACCTAATCTGGCAGAAAAACTTGATACGAGCTGTGAAATAGAAAAGTTAGATGTGATAAAAATCCACTATCTTGATGGAAGTGATGAAGATGAAGAAATCGAAAGGAACGAGACAGGGAACGCGTAATATATTGAGAAAAGACCCCAGTGAAAGAGGGCTTATACCGATCAATAGAGTCCTACAGGAGTTCAAAGAAGGTGAAAAAGTTAAGATAATGATCGAACCTAGTGTTCATAAAGGTCAGCCCCATAGAAGGTTCCACGGGAAAATAGGCGAGATAGAGGGTACGCAGGGAGACGCCTTCGTTGTGGAAGTTGAAGACGGTGATAAAACTAAGAAAGTAATAACCAGATCGGAACATCTGGAAAGGGTTGATTAGGAGGATTTTTTATGGCTGATGATCCAGAGTATGTAACCTTAGCTGAAGTCAAAGAACTGCTGACCGAAGAGTCCGAGGAGAGAGAACTGAAGTACGAACAGAGCTTGGCTCTCAGCCATGCAGAAAAATTCGTAGAACTATCGGTCGAGGAGACCGAAGAACTGATGGACGACCTAAGAGAAAACTTCGATTTCATGAGCGAGGAATTAGTTTATAAAGCCGCCGACGTTCTACCCGAAGACGAAGAAGGAGTAAGATCGATATTTCAGCAGGACCGATATACGCCTTCGAGTGATGAGGCAGAGGAGATAATAAATACGATCAAAAAGTATAGGTAAGGGAAGAATATGGAGGACTTCGCCTACGTGCTAGATTATCTAGCTGAAGGTAGACCCGATTCCAGGGATTATAAGCACGAGAGCTTGGTTTTAGCCCTTGGAAAGGACGAGTTCAAGCTTTTCGAACTAATTCCGAAGAATGATGAGAGTGTCATGGTAGGGGACAAGCTATACATAGGTAAAGATATGGACAAGAGAGAAAAGATAAAACATGTTAAAAGGCGGATAGGTTGGGACGAGTTGACCCATGCGTCTCAGAGTGAAGTCCCCTACATACTGGACGATATAATCGATAGTGAAGAGGAGCGGTTCTTGAAATTTTACAACGAAGCTCACCCGATCACCAAGAGGTATCATATGCTAGAACTCCTTCCTGGGCTGGGGAAAAAGAAGATGGAAGCCATCTTGGACGAAAGAGATGAGAATGGAGAGTTCGAATCCTTCGAGGATATGAAAGAAAGGATCGATCTAGTGCATAAACCAAAAAAATTGATAAAAGACAGGATAATGCACGAGTTGGAAAATCCGGACAGCAAGTACAAGGTCTGGGTGGCTGAATGATTTTTGTTTAAGAGGAAGAGATAAAGATGTTGCAGGATATTTCGGAAGAAGAGATAGAAGTCAAAAAGGCCGATGAGTCAGACGAATATATGAGTGTCTTTTTCGTCTTCGACTCTGTTCTGGAGAACGGCGGGATGCACTCGCAGACGGCTCTTCAACTTTTCAAGCAGATCCAAAGTGAGAGTCTCCAGTGATTTTTGATAGAAAAACATTCGATAATAACCACAATTTTTTTATACTATAGGGCACATACACTTTTTTGTCGGACGTATTGATTATATGCGTCTGACGTAATGATGCCCATGGGATGGGATCCAAAATGCGCTCTAAACTAACGGCGGTATGTACCGCCACGGTCCGGTCAGTCGGAGGAAGATATATTTGTATTTAAAAAAAGTCAGGATGGAGAATTTTAAGTCGTTCGGTAAAGAGATGGAGATACCTTTTAAAGAAGGTTATACAAACATCACAGGTCCGAACGGGTCAGGAAAATCGAACATCGCAGACGCTATTTTGTTCGTCTTGGGACCTAAGAGTTCTAAAGAGATAAGAGCGACTCGTCTGACAGATCTGATATACAACGGCGGAAAAGACGGTGAACCGGCCGATTACTGTAAAGTAAGCCTTATGTTCGAGAACGAGGACCGAACCATACCTCTTGAAGAGGACGTAGTTACCTTCACTCGAAAAGTGAAAAAGTCCGATAACCAGATGGGCTACAATTCTTACTTCTATATCAATGGTAGAAGCTCGACCCTGAATGAATTCCATGATCTGCTGAGCCACGCCAGGATATCTCCCGGCGGCTACAACATAGTTCAGCAGGGCGACATAGCTAAGATAGTCGACATGGGCCCTACGGAAAGGCGGAAGATACTGGACGATATCTCCGGGATAAGCGAGTACGATGAGGAGATAGAAGAGGCCGAGGAAAAGAAAGAGGAAGTGAGCCAAGATTTAGAGAGGATAAACATATTGCTGGACGAGATAAATACCCAAGTCGAGGAGCTGGAGGAAGATAGGAAAAAAGCTCTCAGGTACCAGGAACTGTCGGACAAAAAATCCGAAGCGGAGGTTAAGAAAGCCTGGAAGATGGTCCAGAATACGGAAAAAAACATCTCTTCTATAGAAGAGGATATCGAAGACAACAAAGATCAGATCGCAAAGAAAAAGGAAAAGATAGAGGAATATGAAGAGGAAAAAGAAGATATTTCTGAAGAGATAGATCAGCTCAAAGACGAGCTTTCGGAGAAAGACACTTCTAAAAATAAAGAACTACAGGAAAAGATCAACAAGCTCAAGTTGGCGATAGGCAGAGCCGATGACAAGAAGGAGGACGCGGAATACACTATAGAGAAAGACGAGGACAAAAGGGAAGAGCTTAAGGACCGCCTCAAAGAGAAGAAGGACGATCTCAAAGAGATAAAACAAGAGATGAGGGAGACCAAGAGTGAAAAAGAGGAGTTGGAGGACGACCTCGAGAAGCTGAAGGAAGAGATCGAGGATATAGAAGATAAGCAGTCGAATTCCGACGACCGGATCAAAGAGCTGAAGAAAAAAACTGTCTCTCTGAACAAAAAGATAGAAGAAAAGAACGATAAATTATCCGACAAAAAGATCGAGCTGGAAACAGCAAAGGATAAGATCACTAGGGTCATGGAGGAGATAGCGGAGATAGAGGAGGAAAAAGAGGACATAGAGTTCGAGAAAAAAGAGAAGAAGATGGAATTAGAAGACATCAGCGAAGAGAATAAAGGGAACGAAGAGAGATTGAACGAATTGAAAGATGAATTTCACGAGAAGAAGCGAAAGGAGAAGGAGCTTAGAGAAGATAAAGACGATCTCGAAGAGAGGGTGAACAGACTCCAGAGGAAATATGAAACGTTGAAAGCTCAAAAGGAGGCCGCTAAGTCAGTTAAGAAAGGATACAGTAGAGCCGTATCTAAGATACTAGAGGCGAGAGATAAAGGCAAGATCGAAGGTATCCACGGCACGATAGCGGAGCTCGCCGACGTCCAAGAAGATTACGAAACCGCGTTGAAAGTAGCTGCCGGAGGAAGGATGCAGTCTATCGTCGTCGAGAACGATTCGGTAGCTTCGAAAGCTATAAAGTATCTAAAGAAGAACGATGCGGGGAGAGCTACCTTTTTACCGCTGTCGAAGATGCGGACCGGCAGGCCCCGAGGTAAGGCTCTTCGAACTGTAGAAAAGGAAAGCGCGGTCGATTTCGCAATAGAGCTGGTCGATTTTGACGAGAAGTATGAGAACGTTTTCTGGTACGTTTTCCATGACACCGTGGTGATGGAAGATATTGACTCCGCTAGAGAGAATATGGGCGGAGTGAGGATGGTCACTCTCGACGGAGAGAAGGTAGAAAAGAGCGGAGCCATGGTCGGCGGGACTTTGAAGAAGAACATGATAGGATTCAGTTCGCCCGATAGAGGGAAACTCGATAAGGTCAGCATGGACCTTAAAAATAGTAGGGAGAATCTGGAAAGAGTCGAAAACGAGTTGGAAGAAACACAGGATAGGATACAGGAGATACAGGACGAGATGCAGGAGCTGAAAAAGGAGAGCAACAGTCAGAAGGAGTCCGAGCTCAAGTCAGTTATAGAGCGACTAGATGGAAAGCTAGAGAAGAAGAAGTCTAAATTAGAAGAGAAGCGGGAAGAAGAAGAAGAATTGAAGGAGAAAAAAGACAAGTTAACCCGATCGGTAGAACATCTAGAAGAGACCATCGATCAGCTCAAAGACGACAGAAAAGAGATCAAAGAGAAGGTCAGAGAGATAAGTCCAGAAGAATTATCGAGTAAGCTCAATGACTTGAGAGAGGACGAGGTCGAGCTGGAGAAGAAGATCAACAGCCTAGAGTCGAAGTATGATAAGAAAGAAAATAGTAAAGAGCAGTTGGAGAAAAATATAGAGGAGATAAAGGAGGGGTTGGACGATCTCAAGGAAGAGATAGAGAGAAAGAAGAGTGAGATCAAGAAAGCTGAATCTACCATAGAAGAGAAGGATGAAGAGCTCGAGGAATTAAAAGAGAAAGAATCAACGGTGGACGACGAACTAGAAGAGCTCAGAGATGAGCTCGACGAGAAGAAAGAGAGACGGATGGACCTAAAACACAAGATCGATAAGATCGAAACCGAATTAGAGTCGAAACGAGAGTATATCAGAAGTTTGAAAAGAAAACTCAGCAATGAGAGGGAGAAATTAGATGATCTGAAAGAGGACATCGATGACGAAGCGGATTATTCGGACGAAGAACTACCCTCTATGAAGGAATTGAAAAATACGATCAGGCGCAGTAAAAACAAGATGGAAGAACTTCAACCAGTGAATATGAGAGCTCTAGAGGATTACAAGGAAAAGAAGGAGAGGAAGCAGGAACTACAGGAAGAATACACCGAATTGGAGGACAGAGAAAAGGAGCTCAACAACTTGATCGACGAGCTCGACGAAAAAAAGAAAGAAGGATTGTTGAAGGTCCGAGACGGCATAAATGAGAATTTCGGTAAAGTTTACGAGGATCTCTCCGAAGGCGGAGAAGCTCATCTCGAATTCGAGAATCAGGAAGAACCCTTCGAGGGAGGTCTTCTGATAAAAGCTAGACCGCCCGGGAAGAAAGTCCATCTCGTCGATGCGCTTTCCGGCGGTGAGAAGAGCTTGGTATCGATGGCGTTCATATTCTCGATACAGATGTACAATCCATCTCCCTTCTATCTCTTCGACGAGATAGATCAAAATCTAGACGCGGTGAACGCGGAGAACGTCGCGGAGATGATCAGCAGGAATTCAGAGACGGCACAGTTCATCCAGATATCTCTCAGGAAGGTGACACTGAAGAAATCTAACCATATCATCGGCGTGACCATCAACGATGATGGTATCTCCGATGTGATAATGAAGGTGAATATAGGCGAAAGTAGAGAGAAAGATATACCTGAATTTTCAGAGGTCAGCAAACTAGAAGCGGAGGTGCAGTGATTTGGTTTCAGAGATGAAAGAGCCGAGTGTTCCAGAGGGAGATCCGACGGAAAAAGTCATCCAGCACTTGACCTTTCACAAGTCTCTAATAGACGAAGAGAGGAACGGAGAGAGGATAAATGACTATATAGATATAATAGAGGATCTAGACGAAACGGGTCACGATATTTCCGAAGACCCTTTTGAAAACTCTATCGCCTCGGTCTTCAAACTAGTTATCGAAGAAAGGATGGACCCATGGGAGATCGATCTAGTGTCTTTCACGGAGATGTATCTATCCCGGGCTAGAGAGAAAGAAAATCTGAATTTCATCGTAGCGGGGCAGCTAGTGAATATGGCTTGGTCGATACTGAAGATGCAGTGCGAACACGTTTTAGATTCCGCTGAAAAAGAAAAAGAGGAGGAGGAAGAACCCGTAGAAGAGGAGTTCTTTAGCGAGTGGGACGTTTGGGATCAGGAGATGTACGAGGAACCGGAAGACGTGGATTATGAAGAGGAGGTCGTCGAGCAGGAAGATCCTCCCCTTGAAAAGGCGGTCAGAAGAGATGAAAAAAAACCAGTCTCTCTGATCCAGCTGGTTGATGCCTTTGAAAATGCCAAAAAAGAAGCAAAGTACAGAGAAAAAATGGAGCGCATCAGGAAGGAAAAGAAGAAGGAAAAGGAGGAGGAACTAGAGAAACAGAAGGAAGAGTATGACACGCGGTCTCATGAGGAGAATCTTCAACATGATATATCCATGATTTGGAAGAGGATCTGCTGTTATGATCAAAGTGTGATAACTCTGAACATGATACACGACGACAGAAAAAAAGACATAATCACCACGTTGGTATCGGTCCTTTTCCTCAATAAACAAAACAAGATAAACCTGAAGCAGATCGATTATCCTGATGGGCAGATATTGCTGAAAAATTTAGTGCCCGAAGAGGAAAGAGATAACGGCCTAGTCGATTTCGTAGCCGAGGAAGAGCGAGAAGCGTTGACTGTAGATGGTTTGATGATGCCTTGAACCATCAACCTACGTAGTAATATTCTCCGTTCGATTTTTGTTTTCTATCCAAACGCGAGTCCAGCTTGTTGACCCTAGGTCTATTCGTCTCGGCGTCTCTTCTGAAAGTGATATCTACATCTTCTAAAAAGTTGTTCATCCCTCTTCTCATCTCGTACGGACCTTCACCTCTGCCTTTTTTTCCGGGTTCACCGGAGAAATTCATTATCAGGTCGGAAACATAATCGATGAAATAAACGTCGTGATCTACGATCATACCGCCCTTGTCGCTCTTTTCCATGAATCTTCGGATCACCTTCGCGGCGGTCATCCTCCTTCCCGCGTCGAGATATGCGCTCGGTTCGTCTATCAGATAAAGGTCAGCGTCTCTTCCAAGAGAGAGCCCGAGAACGACTCTCTGTAGCTCTCCTCCGCTCAGGTTGGGAACTTCTCTCTCATAGAGATCTTCCAGTTCAAGAGGTCGTAGGACGTTGGAGTTGAAGAAGCCGCTGTTCAGATCTCTGTTTATTTCAGTGTGGTAGAGATCTATCACTCTACCTTCGTAGTCCGGTTTGATGTACTGCGGCTTGTAGCTGACCTCTATATCTTTCTGTATCTCCCCCTCCGTGGGTTCTATCACCTCGGCTAACATCTTGACGAAAGTGGTTTTCCCCGTTGCGTTGGGCCCCACGACTCCGATCACTTCGCCCTCCGGTATCTCACCTTCTTCCGTTTCTAATCTAAAATCTTCCCACTCCTTGACCAGCTTATCGTATTCTATGAGAGGTTTCGAATGCCATTCGGATTTCGGAGCTCTCTTTTCGAACGTGATCTCCGTGTCCCTGAACCTCATGTTCTCTTCGTCCAAAAAACCGTGCAGGTACGAATTGATCGCCTTCCTCACGCTCTTAGGATGTGATATCACGCCGTAGGCGCCTCGAGAACCGTAGAGAACGTGCACGTTGTCGGCTAAGAAATCTAGCACGGCCAGGTCGTGTTCGATGACCATGACCCTGCTTTCTTTACTCTTCTCCTTTAAAGCTTCAGCCACTTTCAAACGCTGTCTGATGTCAAGATAAGAGGAAGGTTCGTCGTAGAAATAGACGTCTGCATCTTTGATCGACGTGGCGGCTATAGCCACCCTCTGAAGCTCTCCACCGGAGAGATTATTCACCTTAGAATCGAGGGTGTTCTCTAACCCTAGTGCTTCTATCCACTTTTTTGAGTTATCTCCCACCCTTTCAAGTAGGTCCTCCACTTTCCCGGAATAATGGGCCGGGATTTTGTCGACGTACTGCGGCTTTAGAGCGGTTTCTATCTCGTCGTCGGATAGAGCCTTGAAATATTCGCCTATAGCCGTTCCGGAATACTTCTCTATCGCCTTTTTCCAGGAGACCTGAGCTTCGTACTCGCCCATGTTGGGAACGATCTCACCGGATAAGATTCGAACAGCCGTGGTCTTCCCTATACCGTTCGCACCTAAAAGTCCGGTCACCTGATCTTCTTCGGGGAGTGGAAGTCGATAAAGCCTGAAGCTGTTTTCACCGAATTGATGGATAAGATCGGTATCGAGTTCCTCGGGCAGGTTGATTATCTTTATGGCGTCGAAGGGACATTTATCCACGCAGATACCGCACCCTTCGCAGAGCTCTTCCGAGATCTTGATACCGTCTTCGGTCTTGACTATGGTCTCGTCGCCGGTTCTCACTTTAGGACAGTAGTTTATACACTCGTAACTGCATCTATCGGGCTGACATTTGTCCTCGAGTACTACCGCAATTCTCATCTGAAATCTCCATAGGTTAGGTGATATTTTACGTTGATGCCTTTAAGTGCTTTTGGGGTCTTCGAACCCGTACCTGGTCCTGGCAGCCATACCTCTATCGAAAGCTTCGACTTCGTCTGATGTCAAGAAGACCCGGGCAACAGCTACCAGGTCGTCATCTTCAGTGACTATCAGAGATTCGTCTCCGGGTCTGAGATCATCATCCATATCGGTAACAAATTTGGCGAAAACGCTCTTTCCGTCGCGGTTGAACTCCGCGCTCTCGTCCGTGACTTTCATCCTCAGGGTTGGTGGTGAAAAATCATCCCAGAGAAGTTCAGCTCCGGATTTTTTCAGCGTGAAGAAACCGTCGTAGTGTCTGATCGAAAGGATGTGCTCGTCGTTTAACAATACGTTTTTGATCCGACCCTTGTTGTTTTTGACGAATTCAAGTTTTCCTTCGGTGAGGACTTCTCCCGCGCCCTTATGGAACTGGTAATCCGCCGTGGTTTTCACTTTCATCTCGCCGTAGGAGGGACTTTTACCTTTTTCAGAGAGGGATTCGATAGTCTCTTTTCCCTCCCACCTTATCAGATCGTCGATATCTTTACTCTTTTTGTATTCTTCCAGCAGATCGTGCTTCTCGGCCTTTTCGGGAAAGATCGACTGCGCCACTGGATAGACTTCGTCCAATTCTAGAGGAACCGGACCTATCGGTGTATTCACTAAGCAATTCACCGCGTGATCCTCGAGCAGATCTGATCTATCTTCGAGATGTCGGTGGTACGGTTTCTTGTTTTCTCCTATATCGAAAAGGATCGTCGGCCCTTCGACCGGTGGTTCATATTCCGACATGATCCACTGCTGGATCCGTCTGATAGCGGGTCTAATATGGGTCTCGGTGCCGGTGTAAAAGAGAGCTCTCTTCCTACTTCTCGGCTCGTACCTTTCTAGGAATGGATACTCTTCCTCCAAAGCTTTGAAAGCATCGAGGAGTTCCGGATGACCTCTCATCCTTCTTTCGACGAGTTCCCAGAGGCTTCCCTCTGCGATGGCCTGCTTGACCTTCTTGATCTCTCTTTGGCTGATCCACAAGTTGTGTTCCGCTAGTCTTTTTTCTTTCTCTTCATCCCCTAAATTCTTGAGTTCTTCAGCGGTACGCTTAGTACAAACCGGACATTCGCATCCGAGGTGAGAAATGTCGTTCAATCTTTTGGTGCCTTCCGGGAACATCATGTCCCCTCTTTTAGCATATTTTGCGTAGGAACTGGAATCGAAAAGATCGCACCCGAGCAATACCGCTAGAGCGTATATCATAGGGTGGCCTCCGCCGAACAAATGTATGGGCCCCCTAGGACCTAAACCTTTCTTCGACGATATTATGGTCTTTACGAGTTCTTTGAATCTATACTGCTCCATCAGAGGAACGACGCCTCCGATAGGATAGAACTTTCCTTTCAACTCCTTCAATTCTTTCCCACATCTCTCTCTAAGCTCCGGATAGACAGATCCTTGGATAGGATACGCTATATGCCCTTGTTCCTCTCCGAACTTTTCCTGCGCATCTCTAGCCCTTTCGACGGTATCCTGAACTTTTTTTTCTGCTACATCCTTTGAATCGTCGGCTTCGGTGAATTCATCTAGTATGGTCGAAACGTCAGATCCTATCTTTTTTTGAAATCCTACGATCTCCTCCGAATCTATGTCTACATCTCCATAAACGTGGGTCTGAAATGTCCCTGAATCAGTCATTATCGGCCCGGAAAAGTCCAGGAGTCGATGTACTCCTTCCTCTAGAGCTTTGCTTTTCAATTCTTCGTCTTGATACAGGATATAGGAATTGGTTATGAGTATCTGGAAGCTGAATTTATCTCGAAGCTCTTCGATAGGGATCAAATCTATATTTGGGTTGATGACCGGCATTATCGCCGGGGTCTCCACCATCCCGTGTGGCGTCGTGAATTCCCCTATCCTTGCGAGTCCAGCCCTGTGTTTGATTTCAAACATCCTTTTTATTCCCGTGAAAGTGTTCTAAAAAAGAAAAGAAAAGTGTTTAGTGAGAAGGTCAGTCTTCGTCACTGTCCTTTACTACTTTCTTCTTCACCTTTTTCTTTGGTTTTTTCTTGACGCCTCTTCTTTTGGTTTCCTTTTTCTTTTCTGTTTCTTCTTCAGTTGTCTCCTTTTCACTAGGTTCCTCTGTTGGAGATGGAGAGGAAGTACTTTCGGTGCTCTCTTCTCCATTTTCTTCTTCCATCTCTTCTTCCATCTCTTCTTCTCTTCTTCTTGTACCTTTTTCTTTTGCGATTTCGACCTCTATCAGGCTCGCACCACATTTTTGACATACACCGGCATCTATACTATTGAGTGTTCCGCAGTTCGGACATTCCTGACCACCTTCCTTTCTCTGTGCCTCTTTTCTTTCCAGCCAATCGTCGAAGGTCACGAATGATGGCTGCTTCTTCCACCATCTCAGGAATTCCTGTTTGGAGAGATCTCGACCCAATCTGTCTTCAGCTTCTTGTTTCTGCTTCATCACGAACTTCTCGTACTGTTTTCTCATCCTTTCCGCATAATCTTCGACTTCTTCTCCGGTCTTGATGAATTCAGCTCCACATTCCGGACAGGTGTCGGAATCAGCGGGTATCCATTCTCCGCACTCGCTGCATTTGACCGTATTCATGTCAAATTCTACACCACATTTAGGACAAGTGGTGGAATCTGCCGGTATACTCGCCCCACAGTTACCACACTCGACGACTTCTTCCGGACCAAAGAATTTGAGATAAGCGACCAAAGAGCCGGCTCCGCCCGCGGCCGCGGCTATGATGACTACCAATAACCACCACGGGATGCCCATGATACCTTCTGTTGTCGTGTCGCCCTCATCAACGCTGATAGATCTTTCTATACTCTGGGTTTCCGAAGTTTCTGGCTCGAATAATACGGTGTAATCGCCCGAGTCTTCGGGCATATTGAGTTGAACTAGGAACTCTCCGTTCTGGTCTGTTGTAGCACTACCGGAGGTGATCTCTTCCCCATCAGAGTTCTCGATGCTCACTCTGACAGTAGTGTCGGCTAGATTCTTTCCGTCTGAATCCCGACTCAAGACCCCGCTGAAGGAATAGGCTTCACCGGGATTGCCCTCTTCGGGATAGTTCAAATCTGATAAACTTATCACTAATGAGTCGATATCTACCTCTTGAGTCAATTCTTCGTATGTGGTTGCGTCAGGCTGCTCTGCTGATCTCAGCCTCATGATTATCTGTTCGTTATCAGCAACTTTGACGGTCCAGTCCACCCTGACATTAACGCTTTCCCCAGCACCCACGTCTATCGATATATTTTTTCTAGTGCCATCGGGGAATATAAACTGGGCACTGGCTCCTTCGATAGGAGTCTCACCATTATTTTCGACCGTGCCGTTGAAGGTGAGCTCGTCTCTTTCTGTGAGATTCAAACTGTCTTTTGCCTCTACATCTTCTCCTTCGATCATCCAATTCATCTCGCTGAATTCCAGATCCGGTTTAGATTGAACGGTTACCGAGACCTCTCTTGGGTCGGGGTCTCTGGAAAGCTCGGGTTCCGCCTCTGATATCTCGAGCTTGAATCTCCGGTCTTCTTCGGAACCCAACTCCGCTTTCCACTCGAATTCAAAATTCATATCAGCACCGATACCCAACTGGGAATGGTCCTGGGCTATCTCCGTATCATCTAGATATAGAGTCAGCGTGAAATTCTCGGCGTAAACATCGCCTACGTTCTCGACCGTAGCTGTAACTATCACATTCTCCCCTTCAGTAACTACGGAGGGATTTACGGAAACATCAGTGATCTCAAGAGCCATGACTTCTTCTATCGTGAAAGGATCAGAAGTAGCTGTATCGCTTAGCGAGTCTTCACCAATCTCACTAACAGTTACGGTGATACTTCTATCCTGACTTGAAGCGTCGATGTTTTCATGGATCTCAGCAGTCCAAGTTGTACTCACTGTCTGACTTGCTTGCCCACCTTCTAAGCCTTGGATCTCGATGGAATTGATCTCTTCCTCGGTACCTGAATCATAATCTACATAATAGGTGACCTCTAAAGCTTCAGATCTCCAGCCGCCTTGATTTTTAACTGTGGTTTCGATCGTCACTGTATCTCCTACCCAAACTTGATCTTCGCTATCGATATTGAAGTTCTCTATCTTTATAACGGGATCCGATACGACATCAACGTATCTGGTCTCCCAATTATTGCTTTCATCACTCTCGTCGACATCACTCTCAGGATCTATCTCTGCGAATAATTCATACTCTTCAGTATCGGTTGGAACGGTCCAGGAGAAGCTAGATGTGCTGATGACTTCATTTGGAGATAGACTTACGGTCTCATTACCGATCATTTCGCCTCCAGCTTCGACCTTGACCGTAACGTCGTCGACTCCGATCCCACCTGTATTGGTAACGTCTGCGGAGATACCGATTTCTTCGCCCTGTCTGGCCTTTCCATCTTCATAGAAATCGCCCTGGATAAAGATGTTTTCTACGGAGAGATCCGGTTTTTCGACTATGGTCATGTCTATAGAGATCTCTCTGTTATCTATCTCCCGCTCTTCTATTTCATTATCTGGGTCGACCACGGCGGTCAGCGTTTGTGGACCCAAATCCTCTTCTTGCGGTGTCCAATCGACTTTCAGATCTTCTTCCGCGCCATCTTCGATCTTGGCTATCTCACTACCTGCGATGACTTTATCACCGAGAGAAAACTCAACATCTATGTTTTCAGCTCTCTTATTGCCGTCGTTGCTGACGGTCAGACCGATCTCCGTTTTTCTTTCCACCACCAATTCACCCGGGTCTACGCTTCCATCTACAGTAAGATCCCCAGCTCCGACGTTGAGGTCAGGGAGCGGAACCTTCATATCGAACTGTAAGTCATATTGAGGATGATTTCCTTCGGCTGTAAGATTAGGGAATGAGCTGAGTCCGATGTGTTTAGATGTGGTGTGGTCATCCCCGATATCATCTGTATATGCGCCATCTAACTTGTAGCTTCCGTAGTAGTCTCCGTTCGGCCAGGACTCGGGGAATGCCAGTTCATCGCTTTTTAGGATCAAAGTGGAAAATCCTCTCTTCCCTGTCAAGTACGTACCGTTGTCATACTCTCCCGGGTAATTGCGGTTCCCGTAATCGATCGCCTCTTGATGGTCCGCAGTTAGATCGAAATCGACATCGATCTCAGCTCCATCGATGGGTTTTTCTGTCTCATCTACCGCCTTTACATGGGCCCACCGATATATCTCGCTGGTAGACCCTTTAGTTTCTACGATCGGAGGATCACCGTCAGGGGTATGTTCGCCGGTAACTTCCAAACCATACGCTTTGAAATCTGAATCATAAACCCTTATCACGCGATGTTGTGGATTGGAGTCCATAAGATAAGTCTCAGGAGTAGTAGGTTGGTTCGTAGCTCTAGGATCTATGTCGGACGGGCTGAAATCGACATCGATATAACTGTTTATCACGGTCATCTCTGAATCTTTTATCCTTATATCGTTCTCGTAGGCGGAGACCAACTTGATATTACCAAAATTTACTGCCGCGTCTTCTACCCCGGAGTCCTGTTCATTTTTGAACCGGAGTTTCAAGTCATATACAAACCTGTCTTCACTTTCGTCTCTATCGAATTGATCCAGATCTATATTCCATATGCTTTTTTCTATATCTTCGCCGCTTCCATCTATAGTCTTGACCTTCTCCCAAGCGGTTCCGTTGTAGTACTGTAATTCAGAATCCTCTGTAAAGTTATCCTCGGTGTCATAGTCCGCTTCTAAATAAAGCGCGGTGATCCTGTCGATAGGATTCAGGTAAGGATAGTTTTCTGCCGGAAAGTCCATCTGCTCTTCATCTAAAGTCCATTCGTTCAGATGCATCGTCTCATTTGCTCCAACACTGTAATCCGCGCCCGTCTCACTCAAATTTCCTAGATCCTCACCCGTATCATCTTCACTGTCTGTGTTGGAAGCATACCAGTCCATCCTGCTAAGAGCAGTGTTAGTATAATAATCATTGATCTCGGAATCCATCATCAGAACTTCGGAATTTTGTTCAGCGATCAGCATGGGGCAATTCTCGTTATCTCGTAGCCCGGTGATCTCATCTCCGTAGCCCCACGTGTAGTCGTAGTCGGGTATGTTATCAAGTGCCTCGAAGCTAGACTCCTCCATAGTGAGTTCCGAATTTTCTAGTTGAACCCATCCCGGGAACTTGAAAGACGAGCCATGCTGCAAGACTATGGAAGAATTCATCGCCGTGACTTTGGTCTTCAAGAAAGGCCTAAGAAGATCGTCGGGAGGTTGTGTCCTGATGGTACTGTTCCATAACTTCAGTTCTCCTCCGTTCTCTAACGTGATGTTCCATGGATGAAAACCGTCGATCAGAAGGGTCAAAGTAGCGTTATTGATTTCGAGTCTTCCACCGTCTATCACTATGTTCCTATCTAGTGAGAATTCATCTTTTTCAGTGCCGTTCAGGTATTCTACTTCTTCGATAACCCATTCATCATCTTCTACCAATTCTTTCGTGGCTTCTTCCGACTGTTCCTTAACATCGTCTTCAGCGAATGCCCCTGCTATTGGCACGAGAACGCTTATGAGCAGCAGGATACCTATCGAAAGACTTGCCATCTTTGGAACAGATGTATTTCTATCTAGCATTTTTTTCCTCCGTTAATTCAATAATCAATTACTTTTAGTGACTCAATAAATCAATCAAGAGTATAAAACATTTTGCCTTCTAA
>CAYWYD010000004.1:76295-77411 GCA_964462425.1 uncultured Thermoplasmata archaeon | reverse complement strand
AAATGATTGAAAGGGGTGATGATATTGAAACGAAATAATTCGCGAATAACACAACCATAGAGAGAAATCAATAATCTTTTATTTGTCTAGAGATTACTCCTTCCATAGGAGAAATTTGAAAAGACTTATTAGGCCCCCGGATGGATATAACCAACCGATACAGATGAATCTAGATAGAATTTTGTGGTTTTTTTACATACTTGCTTTAGTGATACCGACCGATAGTTCATTTTCTATTGGACTAGGCGAGATGAAGATGGTTTTGATAAGAGATGTTGGAGAAGAAATCGATATTTTTGCGAGTTCTCACCAATGCAAATTAGGAGGATGAAAGAATGATAAAAACACAAAACAGAAGAATTTTTGTTGCTCTTTTTGTGATAGTCCTACTTGTTTTCTCGACATTGGCTATAGCTGCAGTGGATGATGGATCAGGATATTCCGCTGAAACAGAGATGATATTAGTCTCCCTTGAGAGGGAAGATGATATAAACAGTATAGAATCAGCTGGTGGAGAGATTTTGGAAAGATATCCTGATAAAGCGTTGGTGGAGATTTCCGAGCAACATAAACTTGAATTAAAAAGAGAGGGATACAGTGTAGAAAGTCTTGAAAACAGGGATTATGTGGGCTTACAGTCTCACTCTTTTGATGCCAGTGAAGGGACTCCGGATATACCGGAAGATTTGAAGGTGAATTATGGCGAGGACGAAACTGGTTACTACATAGTACAGTTCATGGGTCCAATAAAAACGGAGTGGAAGGAAGAGGTTGAAAAAGAAGGTGCGGAACTCCATGAATTCAGGCACAGGTATAACTTCATAGCCGAGATGGATTCGGAGGCAAAAAAGAATGTCGAACAGAAAGATTTCGTAAATTGGGTAGGAATATACCACCCCGCATATAGATTCGATAAGGATCTTTTAGAAGGATCTGGTGAGAAACTGATAGAAGTCTCTTTTTTTGACGGAGTTAATCTTAGAGAGTCAGTGAAAGAGATCGACACTCTAGGTGGAGATATAAATGTTGTAGGGAGAGAAACGATAACGGCCGAGGTACCCACTGGGGAGATAAAAAGAGTCGCACAGATCAGCGGTGTAAACTCGATAACCGAAG
>CAYWYD010000004.1:0-76195 GCA_964462425.1 uncultured Thermoplasmata archaeon | reverse complement strand
GGTTGGTATCCTTCAGGCACTCCGACCGATGCGGACGGTTTCAACCCGAGTAATGCTCTTGTTAGATCAACAATAATCAATGGTGCTGTGGAAATAACCGGGAGTGGAGCTTATAATAACGATAATAGGTTCCCTAATGGAGATCAAGGCTATGGCAGGAGCAAATTGGACAGAGTTCTAAATTTTGATGGAGATGCGAGAGACCTGATAGCTTATGATTCATGGAACGAAAGCCGTGAACTCGATACCGGTGAAAGTTGGAGCATGAAGTTCGGCGTAGATGATCCGACTCAGGAATTGGAAGTGACTTTAGCCTGGACCGATTATCCGGGTTCTTCAGGATCCGATTCGAGTGATCCCGCGATAGTCAATGATCTTGATCTTGAATTGGAGGCTCCAGATGGTACGAGGTATGTAGGGAACGCGTTCACGGGAAACAATCCGGGTTATTCTGAGCCTAATCCGACTGACAATCCGTGGAGCGGGCAGAGGACTGCTGAGTTTGACGGATTGAACGTTGAAGAAGATATTTTACTTTTACCAAATCAAAATGGAATCCAAGAAGGTAATTATGAGCTGACGGTGAGTGCTCACCAAGTGCCCGAGAGTACTCAGCCCTTCGCTTTAACTGTAAGCGGCGGAGTGAATAGGGCTCCTTCGAACGGGACTATTTCTATAGGAAAGGACACTTATAGTAGTGAAGATAATGTTAATTTAACTGTCAAGGATGGTGATCTCACTGGAAGCGGGAGTCTCGATATCGATGTAGACAGTGATACAGAAACTTCAGGAGAAACTGTAACTTTGACAGAGACGGATGATGGGATCTTCGAGGGTTCAATAGATATATCAGCCACGGACAGCACTGGAGTCCTTCAGGTTTCTGATGGAGATACGATCACCGCCTATTATGATGATGCGGATATAGGTGATGGTTCTTCGGCTACGAAGACAGATACTGCAAGTGTAGACGGTAGCGTGGCTAGTCCGTCGGATCTTAACGTAGAGTGGTCTGGACTCCAGAATCAAGTTTTCCTCAATCAGAGTTTTGATGGAGGGTTCCCACCAACCAATTGGTCTCAATCTGGAAGCCAGTGGCAGCAATCCAGTACAAATAATGCTGGCGGGACATCCCCAGAAGCACGATTCGATTACGTAGATAGTACAGATACATGGAGGTTATATGGGGGTCCAGTCGATACAACCGGTATGGATTCTCTTGACTTCCAGTGGGACAATTATTATGACGATTATGGGAGTTCTACGGATACGGTGACTATAAAGATACAGACAAGCTCAGATGGAACAAATTGGCATGATACTTCGTGGTCCCACACTTCAGGCGATGGAAATCTAGGACCAACTACGGAGGAAGTCACTATAGAAACTACTGATATGGGTTCCGACACATTCTACGTTAGTTTCACGGTTGATGGATATGCATACGACTTAAATGATTGGTACGTGGATAACGCCTTCCTTGAAGGCACGGCCGTGAATGGAACGGAAGACAACTTAGTGAATTGGACTTTATCCCCTGATGACGGAGCCGGAGAGAACGACGTAGTTCAGTATAATATTTATAGGTCAGATAGTGAAACAGGACCCTGGGATAGTAGCAATTATTTAACCAGTGTCTCGGCGGGCACTAACAGTTACCGGGATCAAGATAAAGGTGAACCGGACGGAATTAGATGGTGGTACGTTGTAAGGGCGGAAGATGATATAGGTAATGAGGACGGCAATACCAATGCGGTCCCTGAGCCCGGTGAATCGAATAACTCCGCGCCGGCAGAACCGACGAATCCATCCCCAGGGGGTGGAGCGACGGGTATAAGCACTGATCCGACGCTGAGCGTAGATGTTTCAGATCCCGACGGTGACTCCATGACAGTGACATTCTACGATGATTCAGATGGTAGTCAGATAGGACAGAACACCGGAGTGACGAACGGTACTACATCGGTTACGTGGCCGGGACTAGCTACAAATACTACCTACGATTGGTACGTGGTGGCAGACGACGGAAGTTTGACTACCACATCAGCTACATGGTCGTTCACTACGGAGTCAGGAACACAAAATTATACACTCACTATTGATTCGACCGCTGGAGGTAACGTGACGACGCCCGGCGAGGCCACATTTGAGTACACTTCTGGTGAGATGGTAGACCTCGATGCGAGGTCCGAAGAAGGTTATTATTTCGTTGAATGGATGGGCGACAATAATACGATAGATGATACGACGGCTAACCAGACTACGATAACGATGCAGGGAAATTATACGATAACTGCAGAGTTTGCCACTATAGAAGTGGACAACGTTGAAATAACCCCCTCTCAAGATCAGACAGTAAAAGCTGGGAACGACCTAGTGTTTTCTGCAGCGGCATACGACCAAGGAGGTAACTTGATAACGGACGATAGGATCGATTTCAATTGGCAAAGCGCGACGAGAGGTGTGTTCAACCGCCGAAAAGCAGGAGATTACGAAGTTACAGCTACTTATCAGAGCGTTACCTCGGCCCCAACAGGAGTAACCGTAGAACCTGGAGAGGCGAATCGGATAGAGATTAGTCCTGAGAAAGAAACAGTAACGGCTGGGAACAGCGTGACCTACACTGCAGTAGCCTACGACAAATACAAGAACGAGATCGGAGACATGACAGGCGATACGACCTGGACTATAGAAAACGGAGCAGGAGGTAGCTGGACTGGGAGTGACTATACTTCTGAAATAACAGGTGATTGGACCGTTTCAGGAGATTACAATGGAATGACAGATACGAGTTTATTGACGGTCAACCCCGCTACTATAGATACAGTTGAACTGACACCTTCCGCAGATCAAACCATAACTTCCGGCGAGAAGATCGAATTCTCCGCTGTAGCCTATGATACTCTCGGCAATATCATAGCCGATAATGTGGAAGAGTTCGAATGGGAGAACGCCACTAGAGGCGTTTTCTACTACGACACACCCGATGAATACACCGTTAGTGCAACTTATAATGGCGTGAGTTCTTCGACGACTGTCATCGTAGAAGAAGTACAGGCAAAAAAGCGATCAGCTGAGTTAGACGATACAGGGCTAGTGACAGAAAAGAGTGTTATTCCCGAGGGCGAAGGAGGACTTAGTGAGATTGGAAAAGTAAGGAATGTGGCAGATAAAACTTTGGCTACAACCAAATCCCTTTCTTTATTTTAATTAGGAGGACAAAAAAATGATGGAAATTCTAAAAGGAAAGATTATTGTCTCAATATTTGCGGTTGCCATACTGGTTTTCTCGACATTGACGGTTACTGCGATGGGAATTGATGAAAGAGAAAAAACAAAGGTACTTGTTGAAGTCGGAAATGAACAAAATGTGGAATATATAAAGGAAAACACGGAAATCTTAGTGGACTATGAGAATGGGAGATATCTCGTAGAGGTCCCCGAAAGGCGAGCTGAGGATATAAAAAGAATTTCTGACCGCGAGGGGATTGATGATTCTAGATACGATATATATTTAGATACGATAAGAGAGTCCTTTGACAGGAGAGAAGGAACTCCGGATTTACCAGCGGAATACAGCGAAAAAACTGGAGCATATATTGTACAGTTTGTAGGGCCCGCCAAATCTATGGAGTGGAAAGAACAGATAAGCGAGACCGGTGCTTCGGTAGAACGAGAGGTGGCTAATTATGCTCTGTTAGTGCGTATGGATCAAGAGACAAAATCCCAAGTTAAAGAGCTAGATATAGTTGAATGGGTAGGTCCATATTACTCTGGATACAAAGTTTCTGATGATTTGATCGGTTCTGAGGAAGAAAAAGAATTAGTGAAGATTACTGGATGGGATCAGGAAGCCGATAATGAGATCGGAGAAAAGCTAAAAAAGATGGGAATAGACATCGAAAGAGAGACTTCGACAGGTCCTATTGTGAATGTTGATCCTTTACGGATCCCGGATATAGCTGGATTAGAAGAGGTAAGAAGGATAGATCCGTACAGCTATCCCGAAACCAAGGATAACGCAGCTAATGAAATCCATGAGATCCAATCTGGGTGGTACCCTTCCTGGAGCGGACTCCCCGTTGAATTGACTGGTGAAGGCGAGGTGGTCGGTATCCAGGATACGGGCTTCGATGAAGGTGAGATTTATAATGGAGACGATGGAAATCCAGATTTCTTTAAAGGTTCCGGTGGAGATAGGGTGATAAGATACACGGACCAGACTGGTTCTTCAGATCCAGATGGACAAAACTCAGGTGTTGCTCATGGGACCCATGTCGCTGGTATTGTGGGAGGTAACGAGTATAACTGGAAAAATCATATGGGCTTAGACCCATCAACTAGGGAATGGCATCACGGGGAAGCCGCAGGTGTCGCTCCCGAGGTGGAATTCTCTCTCGATGGATGTACTAGTTCTTTTGGAGGGTTATCCACCAGTCATGGATACTGGGACGGACAGGAATCCGACGGTGCTAGAGTCTTCCAGAACAGTTGGGGAGCGCAAAATCCAGCGGATTATGACTCGAATTCGATAGATGTAGATGATAGGATGGATCCCTATTCTAGCAGTGCTATGAATGGCGCTCCTGAGAATATAATCATGTTCTCCGCCGGAAACGAGGGACCCGATGAACATACTATGACGCCCAGGCCGATGGCGAAGAACACTATAGCTGTAGGTGCGAGTCAGAATTATAGACCTGGCGAGTATCACAATGCCGATAATCCTGATTATGTTGCTGATTTCAGCAGTAGAGGTGGACCTAGTTTTTCTAATGGCAGGATAAAACCAGATGTGGTGACTACAGGCACCGCGATGATTTCCGCACTAGCTAGAGGAGAACATGAAGCCAATGACGGTCAGAATCAGAGCTCTTATATCACGGAAGTAGATGAGTATGATACGTCTATACCGGGAGAAGGGTCAGATGGGATCCCAGATTATCAGTACATGCAGGGCACCTCGATGGCAGGACCCCATGCAGCGGGGATGGCTGTTTTGATCCGGGAGTATTATAAAGAGATGCATGGCATTCAAAATCCGACTAATCCTTTAGTAAAAGCTACGATGATAAATGGTGCCGAGAGGATGGACCCAGATCTCTATGAGTATCCTGGGTACGCTCAGGGTTGGGGCCGGCCCAATCTGAGGAAATCCTTATTCCCATCAGCCCCGAGAAGCAATCAGTTCGCTGAAGGGACTTTTGATCAGACTGGTACTTGGGATGCAGCAGCAGATGGAGGGATGAACCTCGAGATCGCATCTAACGACGAGCCCTTCAAGGCTACGCTCAACTGGTTGGACAGCTCCGGTATGGAGATGAACAGGCAACTTCACATGTACGCTGAGTCACCGAATGGAAATACTTACTATTCAGGAGTGGATAACTATGATCAAAACGGTTGGACTACCCCGGGAAGTTCGACGATAGACACGGTCAATACGGTGCAAAGGATAGAAATTAAGGATCCTGAACCAGGCACATGGACACTCACGGTTCAAGCTGATAGTATTCCTTCTAATGCAGATTTTGCTTTAGTAACCTCTGCGGATTTTGGCCCGCAGGACGATTATAATGTCGATCTTACTACGGATTATCCAACTACCCAAAGCCTTGCCTCGGGAGGAACTACACATCTTCCGGTGGAAATTACCAACTGGGGTACTAATCCGGATACCATAGAAGTAAGTGACTCTTCTCCAGCTGACTTAACTGTTTCATATAGTCCACAATCAAGTTTTTCACTGGAAAGCACTGAGAAAGCCAATACAGACGTTATGATCACGGCCAACACAGGATTGGCTGAACAGGTCATCGAATTCGAGATAACCGCAGTTTCTCAGGATGATCCTTCGAGTCCATCCGCTTCTGACACCATACAGATGACCATCCAGATATTGACTGAACCGCTGCCCGAGAGGAAGAAGCTCGCGGAATCAGATGCGGATGAGATGTTCCCTGAGATAATCACATTTGCTGATTCAGGGGGAACGAACTGGATATTCGCCGCATATCAGATGGTCACACCAGACGGTAAACAGGTCAGGGTGAAATATTCAGAGCTGGATACAAATGGCGAACCCATACAATGGCAAGGCCCATTCAATCCGATGTCTACCAATCCAACGGTCGATCCGAATTACGTGCAATTACAGCACATCGATTCGGGAACTTATCAGGATCGAGTGGTTGTCTACTGGAACGGGCAGACACCCGGAAGCGGCGGAGACGAGTACGAAGCCAAAGCCGCATGGGCGGATACCGGAGCCTACGATACGTGGAACGGACCAGTCCAGATAGATAACAATTATGGGACCGATACCGTCAACATGAAGAGGGGTTCATACATGCTGTTCAGAGACGATGGTACCGCTGATGGAGAACTGACATATGTTTTTGAACACCTTGATATGGATTCGAGTGGAAAAGCCAGCAATATTGGAATCGCATATGTCACCTCTAGTGATGGAGGAGAGACCTGGAATAGTGCTAATGATGTTCCGGGAGCTGATGGAAGTAGCGGTTACTTTTATTTCTTCCCTAACGGCGTTACGGACCAGAACGACGTAAATTGGCATTTCTTCTATTATAGAGATAGCAGTGGAAATCAAAGGATGGTCGTGACGATGTTACAGGACAACGACGGGTGGAGTAGTGAAGTGAAAGTGGCCGGAGATCTTACCGGTGATCCTGTCGACAATCACCAGTTCCCGATGGCAGCTCACTATAACAACAGTGGGACGAACGAAGTATATATGAGCTGCATTTACGATAACGCAGGTGATTTCAATGATCTGACTACCTCTTATGTTACAGGGGATTACTCTTCAACGAATCCCCCAGCAGAGAGCGATTTTACATCATATGATAATGTAGCGGGAAAGGCTGTCTCACAGGAAGACATGAGCGGAGCTGACATTTTAGGAAAAACGGCTGGAAATGACGGCTGGATATGGACTTCTTATCTAGAGACCGATACTCCATTCGATGTTCCTAACATAAATGTCGCAAGGAGTAATGATAAATATAGTAGCGTAACGGTCGATTATGTGACTCGCGATAATTACAGGAAATTGAATCCGAATATGGCTTCCCAGACGATAGATGGTACAAGTTATGCCTATGTGGCTTATCATTCATCTCAAGGAACCACACGTGATGTAGACCACGAAGTCTTTTTGTCTATTCTACATTCCGACTGGAAATCGGAACCCGACACTCAAGGACCTGATACCTCTCATGTGTCCTCAAATCCGAATCCCGTGAATATGTCGACTGACAATAATTTCAATCTGACCGCTAGTATTGATGATACTATGACCGGTCGGAGCGGGATACAGACGGCGGAGTATGTCGAAACGGATACCACCGTCACTGACCCTAGCACTATAGATTGGTCCCAAGCTTCAGGCATGACGATATCCGGCAGCAGTTCAACCGAAATAGCAGAAGCTGAAAGTTTAACAGTCCCGGATCACTGGGCAACTGGAGGAACTTACCGGTACTGGGTTAGAGGTCAGGATTCTGCAGGCAATTGGGGTACCGAATCTGCTGATCATATTGATATCGAAGTGACTGGGGAAACTGTTCAAGAAACTTATAATCTCACGGTAAATTCGACCGCCGGAGGTAGTGTGTCGACCCCTGGAGAGGACACGTTCGAGTACACTTCTGGTAAGGTTGTAGATCTCGAAGCGAGACCTGACGAAGGTTATTATTTCGTTGAATGGACGGGCGACAATAATACGATAGGAGATACCACGTCTAATCAGACCACGATAACGATGAATGACAATTATTCGATAACGGCTGAATTCACCGATATCAATTACACATTGACGATAGATTCGACCGTTGGAGGTAATGTGACGACTCCTGGAGAGGACACTTTTGAGTACGGTGCTGGTCAGGTTGTAGATCTCGAAGCGAGACCCGACGAAGGTTATTATTTCGTTGAATGGACAGGCGACAATAATACTATAGGAGATACAACGTCTAATCAAACTACGATAACGATGAATGACAATTATTCGATAATGGCCAATTTTGGTACTACCGACGTGTCTAATGTACTGATCTATCCTGATACTGACCAATTAATAGAGGCTGGAAAGGAATTAGAGTTCGATGCTGAGGCTTATGATGGAAGCGGTAATTTGATCACCGATAATCCAGAAGATTTCAACTGGCAGAACGCCGATATCGGAGTTTTCTACGAAACCGTAGCGGGCGATTATGACGTGACCGCGACCTATCAAGGCGTGACCTCAAGTGTTGTTACTGTTACAGTGGAGCCGGCAGATGCGGAAGATATAGAGGTATCCCCGCAGACAGCGTCGATCACAGCTGGAGCGACTCAGGGATACACCGCTACAGCATATGACAAATGGGACAATGGGTTCGACGTTACTGGCGGGACGACTTGGTCTGATAATGTTGAGCCTACAGATCGTTCATCTTGGACTGATAACGTAACAACGGTCGAAGAGGCGGGCGAGTGGAATATCACGGGTGAATACGAAAATGCAACCGGAGTGATCTTTACCGATAACGCCTCATTAACGGTAGAGCCAGGAGCAGTAGATACCGTCTCGATCTATCCGGAAGCGGATCAGGTAGTGTACGCTGGAGAAGAACTGTTGTTTGATGCAGAGGCCAAGGATACGTACGGCAATTTGATAACGGACAATGTTGATGATTTTGGATGGGAGAATGCGACGCAGGGGGTCTTCTACGAGACCACTGCTGGAGACTACAACGTGACAGCAACATATGACGGCATGACCTCTCCGATCACCACGGTGACCGTGATCTCTTACACTTTGACGATTGATTCGACGGGAGGAGGTAACGTTGCGGTACCGGGAGAAGGGACCTTTTCTTACATTCCGGGTGAAGTCGTGGATCTAGAGGCGATCCCGGACGATGGCTATCACTTCGTCAATTGGACGGGAGATACCGGAACTATAGTCGATAAGGAATCAAATCAAACGAGTATAGAGATGCAGGATAACTATTCCATAACAGCCGAGTTCGCGGAGACTGATTACACTTTGACGATTGATTCGACGGGAGGAGGTAACGTTGCGGTACCGGGAGAAGGGACCTTCGGTTACCAAGACGGAGAGATAGTGAATCTCGAGGCGGTAGCAGATCCGGATTACCATTTCGTCGAGTGGACGGGAGATACCGGAACGATTGGAAGTACTGAGTCGAATCAGACGGATATAGAGATGCTAGATAATTATTCAATCACTGCGGGGTTCGAGATAACTACTTACAATCTAACCGTATCCTCGACAGATGGTGGTTCCGTGAGCGAGCCCGGGGAAGACACGTTCGAGTACAACTCAGGGGAGATAGTTGATCTTGAAGCTGTAGCCGCTCAAGACTACTACTTCGTCGAGTGGACAGGAGACAATGAAACAATAGACGATACTACAGCTAATCAAACCACTATAAGGATCGAAGGTGAGTATTCCATAACTGCCGATTTCGATACCACTAATGTAGCCGAGGTTTTGATTTATCCGGATACCGATCAGACGATAGAAGCGGGAAAAGAATTACAGTTCAATGCAGAAGCTTATGATCAAGATGATGAATTGATAACAGACGATGTTGCTGCGTTCGATTGGGAGAACGCTACGGCCGGTGTTTTCTCTCGAGGAACGGTCGGGGATTACGAGGTAACAGCGACTTATGAAGGACTCACTTCCGACCCGACTACAGTGATAGTAGAACCTTCGGAGGCTGAGAGTATAGAGATAGAACCAAATGAAGTATCTATACTCCCGGGCAACAGTATCAGCTACACAGCTACAGCATATGATACATATAATAACGATTTTGAAGTTACCGGAGAAGTCGATTGGTCTATAGAGGCTGGGGCAGGTGGTAGCTGGAATGAGAATACCTACACATCTGAGAACGAGGGTAATTGGACCGTGAACGGAACTTACACATCTAACGGTACCACCTTAACTGATGAGGCGTTATTGACCGTTGAAGCTGCCGATATCGATCATATCGAAATTTCTCCGCAAGAATCTAACCTGACTGCCGGGTCTTCACAGGAATATACTGCCACTGCCTACGATGTGGAGAATAGCGAGTACGAGATTACTGGGGATACGGTGTGGTCTATAGAGTCTGGGGCAGGTGGTAGCTGGAACGATAATGTATACACCTCTGAAAATGTCGGCGAGTGGACGGTAACTGGAACATACACTTATGAAGGAGAAGATTTCACCGATGAAGCAACTCTGACGGTAGAATCTGAACAGCCTGAAGAGTACACTCTAACTATCAACATCGAAGGAGAAGGCACCACAGAACCCTCCGAGGGTATGCACAACTACCAAGAAGGCGAAGAAGTGAATATCACGGCAATGGCGGGTGAAGGTTGGTACTTCGTCGAGTGGACCGGGGATTACGAAGGAACGGAAAACGAGATAGCTGTAACGATGAACAGCGATAAGAACGTAACGGCTCATTTCGGGGAAGAAAGTTCCGTTGTAAAATACGAACTCACCATAAACTCGGCAGAGGGCGGAGAAGTGGTGGTGCCAGGAGAAAGGACTTTCGAATACAATTCAAGCGAAGTCGTGGATTTAGAGGCGTTAGCTGATGAAGGTTATGAATTCAGCGAATGGATAGGTGACGTTGAAAACATCGATGATACGGGAGCTAACGAAACAACGATAACGATGGAAGGTAACTACACTATCACGGCAGAATTCGAAGAAGTTGGAACGGAATATGAACTGGTTATAAACGCGGAAGAAGGTGGAAGTACAGATCCTACACCTGACACATATACCCATCCTATGGGAGAAGAAGTCACTATCGAAGCTGTACCCGACCTTGATTGGCAGTTCAGTCACTGGGTAGGCGATTATCCCGAAGATGGAGAGGAAGATCCGGAGATAACTATAACTCTGGATAGTGACAAGGAGGTAACGGCTCACTTCGAAGAGGAACCGGCCTCAGCATACTTCTCGGTCGAGATCACCAACTACGAAGACGAAGTTAAAAAAGGCGAAGAAGTCAGTTTAGAATACAAAGTCACGAATACAGGTGGTGTTGAAGATACTCAACAGATAGTTTTCTATGTGGACGGTGTCTCGGTAGACTCTGTAGCCCTTACTCTTGGGCCTGGAGAAGAAAAGCAAGACAAATTCACATGGGAACCTCAGGCAGAAGGTGAATACGAACTTGAGGTCGCGAGCGACGACGATCAAAGTGACGCGGTACAAGTTACTACTCTAGCTGATGACGATGGAGCTGGCGGTGTGATGTCTGTTTTATGTGGTTATTGGTGGTTGATACTCATCCTCATCATAGCGGCCATAATCGTGCTGGTATTGGTTTTACTCCGCAGGGAAAAGGATGAAGGACCGGCGGACGAGCAGATGGAGGGATTGTACGAGGAACCTCCTCCACCATCTGATGAAGGAGAACAAACCTTTGACCAGGGACCTCAGGAAGAAGAATTTACTGAAGAACCTACCGAAGATTATTCCGAGGATTACGGGGAAGTAGGACCAGAAGAGAAACCGTACGAAGAGCAATTTGTTGAAGAGGAAGAACCCGTTGACCAGGAAGTACTTGATGAAGAACTCGATGAGGAATTTAAAGAAAGATTCGGTGAGGAGGAGTAAAAACAGGTCAAAAATCCTTTTCTTTTTTTTATTATTTTTTCTCAGATTATTTTCCTCAAATATATCGAGGAGTTCTACTGTTTATTCGGAGATATGTGTATTTTCCGAACAACTTAACGAAATTTTTCCGGAATACAACATTCGAAAATTGTTAAAGAAAAACTTAAATCATGGGAATATTGTAGTGAATTAATGTGGTGTTTTTTATGAAAGCATCGAGGCGGATAGCTGTTTTGGTTATAGTAGGCCTGCTTGTAGTCAATATTATGCTCCTGACTCCTCTAGCGAGTGCTCTTACTGGAGGGAAATCCTATACGCTGAATAACCACGAACCGGATAATCAATATATCCAAGTGCCATCGGGAGGTTTTTTTGATCCCAGTGAAGAAATGGTTCCAAACAGGGATAAGATCTATGCTAATGGGCATTATACAGGAATTGCTCTATTGCCAGAAGATAGTACGGATGTAACCGGCGATTTTGATCTTGAACTGTATGAAGATTATGATTTTGATAGAGAAGTCGTTTCCTCTTATAGAGGCTTGGGGAAAATGGATACGGTTGTGGTGAGACAACCCGATCCCGAATCTGAAACGGCCTATTTTTCAAGAATTTTACCATTTGAGGGAGAGAATTATAGTGGAGATGACCATATGAATTACGCGATCGAATCGGATTCGCATTCCGGGGAGCTGTATGATGATAACCCAGATTCTCCCGGGCCTCTACAGATCGGAGAAACGAGAACTAGCGCGTTGATCGCCGGTGAGAGGGATGATGGTACCAAGGATGGAAATTTCTTTGGATCAATAGATAATACTGATGGTCATCCTCCACTTCTGAATGTTTACTCTTCATTTTTATACAAAGAAGGCACATATGATCTAAGTCTGCCCACTACAGAAGCTACAGAAGATAACCATTTGAGCTACCATATAGTCCGAAATCATTCCGCCATCCCTCAGGAATCATTAGCTAGCGGTGTGGTTGATGAGGTGAATGGAGTAGAAGAGGAGATAGTCAACTTCACCCCAGAACAAACTGGGTGGTATGGGATCGTGGTTTTGAACCACAACAGAGACAATCCTGACCACCAGGAATATGATATCCTTCTCTCAGGAGATCACGGGATAAGTGCTTCTCCTAAAACTCGTCTGATAAGTCCCGAGATAAATACGGAATATGATGTCGAGATTACTGCCGAAGGTGCGGTTAATCCGATAGATCTAGATCTTCAATGGTTGGGAGGGGCACCGACCGGTGTCAATGCCTATCTGGACGAAAATAAGGTACATCCTGATGGAAACACTGTCAACGAAACTAAAGTTTTCATCGAAGCAACCAATGCCAGCCCAGGAGAATATCCGTTAAGGATTTGGGCTAACAGCACAGCAGATTCTGGATCGAATCATTCCTCGGAAGTCGATCTGATCATCGAGGATCAAGAAAATTTCTATATCGACGGGAGACCGGACTATCAAAAAGTGGGCGTAGGAACCGATTTCAGTTACGAGATGAATGTGAGCGCGATAAACAATTTCAACGATCCAGTCGATCTTTCGGTAGATAGCGTCTCTCCTTCACCCAACGGTGAACTGACCTGGGATTTCGGAACATCGACTCTCAATTCCCCATATCCGAATGAAACATCCTTGAATGTTCATCCCTCTACGGACCTACAACCGGATACCTACGAGTTGATCGTCAAAGGTGAAGGGGGTGGAAAGACGCATAACACTACGGTAGAACTTGAAGTCACCACGGGTTTAAACGCGGGGATGTACTCTCCTATAGAGGATGAACTAATCTCGGGCCAATATACTTTCCAAGCCGATGCTTCATATGATGGGGGAACTATCGATGAAGTAAGGTTTACTTTCGGGGGGAACCTATCAACACTCGGTACTTTATCTGGAGCTTATTCTACTACATCCGGATTGTGGGAAAGAGATGTAGACACCACTGGATATCCTGATGGTATCTCTACGGTCAAAGCTACAGTAGTGGGTACGGATGGAGCTCGCTACACTTCTAAACCAGTGACCTTTGAGACTAAAAACACACCTCCAAACCCTACGATACTTTCTCCATCAGATCACGAGTATGTGAATGACGCGATCGAAATCAGGGTCAATACTAGTGAGAAGATTAGCGACGTTCAGTACAGAATAGATGAGCAGGCTTGGCAGCCTATGATCATCGATAATGAGGGGGGGAATTCAATATCCTGGCTCGCTCAATGGGATACTACCTCTGTAAGCGACGGATTACATGATATTACTATCGAGGCTACCGATAAAGCCGGGCTGTCTGGACAGTCTTCGACTACGGTTTACGTAGATAATAATCCTCCCAGTTTGGATATCGTTTCACCAGTTAATGGAGAAACGATCCAGGGTCAGTATAAATTCCAGGCTCTTGCGGAGGATACCGTCAAAATGGATAGAGTGAATATAACCGTATTTGGATCGACTACATCGATGGTATTTAACGAAGTAACCGGATATTATGAAAGGACGTTTAGAACCTCTACTGTCTCCGACGGGAATTATACGGCCCATATGCAGGGATGGGATAGAGTTGGGCACAGCAGCCAGAATCAGTCTGTCGATTTCCAAGTTGCTAATGCACCTCCCTCCATGACCATCCATTCTCCACAGGCGGGCCAGATACTCCAAAATACACATACCTTGAAGGCGGAAGTAGAGAGCGACTTCCTCGAAACTGTCGAATATAGAGTTGATGACGGTGCTTGGGAGACCATGGAAGAAAATACAACGTTAGACAACTATACAGCCGACTGGGACACGACCGCGGTCCCCGACGGACCCCACACTTTGACATTTAGGGCGGTAGACGAGGTCGGACATGAAACTGAAGTCAGTAGAGATGTAAAGGTCGACAACACCGCCCCGACAGGAACTGTAGTCGAACCTCTAAATGGAGAGTTCATCAGCGGAGAGTACACGTTCCGTATAACAGCGAGCGATGAGGTGGGGGTAAAAAGTGTCGAGATAAAAGTCTTTAGTGGGATCTATCCCGCGACTTACAACGAAGGAACAGGTTATTATGAGTACAGCATCGACACCAATTCGATAGACGACGGAGAGTATACTGTAAACGCTACTATAGAAGATGAAGTGGGATGGACATATACCACAAGTGATGTAACCTTCAGCGTGGACAATAGTGCACCGGCAGTATCTATTGTGAATCCGACTCCCAATTCGTATGTCTCCGGGAATGTATCTGTCGAGACGAATATCACTGACATGTATCTCGATTCCGCCGAAGCACGGATAGATGAAGGTACCTGGGAGGCGATGGAAGAATCAAACAATTTATGGACCTACGAATGGAATACCAGCGATTACAGCGAGGGAGAACACCAGATTCACGTGAGAGCTATGGACGACTCGGGTAAGAGCACCATGCAGAATATTAACGTGATCGTGGATAATGAAAATCCAACCGCATCCATAATATCACCCAATCCCGATGCAGACATCCAGGGTACATATACATTCCAGGTCTCTGCTAATGACGAGAACGGTGTGGATGTTGTAAGCATAAATGTTTTCGGAGAGAATTATACCGCAGGATTTAATCAAGGTACTGGCTTTTATGAAAAGAGTATCATAACCACCACTGTGGAAGATGGAGATCACGCTATCGAAGCTACGGTAAAAGATGATTCCGGGAAGGAAACGGTGGTAGACGCGGTCAACTTCTCTGTTGATAATACGAATCCAGCGGTAGATATCGTAGCTCCCAACCAGGGTGATTATATCGACCGTGAAATAGAAATAAACGCTACCACTCATGATAAATTTTTGAAGAACTCCCACTATAGGATAGACGGGGGTAGCTGGAACGAGATGGATATAGAAGAGAACTATTCAACCGCCTATTGGAACACTACCAAATTCAGTGAAGGACACCACCGGATCGAGGTTCGCTCTGTGGATGAGATAGGCCACCAGACGATGGACTCTATCGATATAATCGTTGATAATGAAAAACCGGGCGGCTCGATAGCTTCGCCCTTTGGAGGAGAGTACGTAAGTGGTAGTTTCATATTCCAGATCTCCGCAGAGGATGAAAACGGTATAGACCAGGTGAAGGTTGATGTGTTCAATCAGACCTATACGGCTGAATATAATTCTGGAACGGGGATGTACGAGCTTGTCTTGGTAACCACCACTATAGAGGATGGTACTTACAACATTTCAGCTACCATCAAGGATAATGCCGGATGGGAAATTGAATTAGATCCGATAAATTTCCATGTCAACAACGAAGAACCTACACTTTCTATAGTAGGACCTGAAGCGGGAAAGATTATGACCGGAAAAGACGAGGTGAGAGTTCGGGCTGAAGATAAATTCCTCTCTGGCGTGAGATACAGAGTGGGCGATAGTGGATGGCATGCTATGGACGAGGAAGGGAATGAGGAATGGACGTCTATAATAGAGACCTCAAATTTCACTGACGGAGCACACACAATCCAGTTCGAAGCTATCGACCGTGGTGGTCTGAGAACTAGGCAATCGGTAGAAGTGATCTTTGATAACACCGGACCGGAGGGAGAGATCGTAACACCTTCCGAAAGCGATTTCGTCGATGAAAGGATTAGATTCCAAATCAATGCGGATGATGAAGTCGGTGTTGAAAGAGTGATGATCAACTTCTTAGAGGTTGAAGGAGAAAACGCCTCCGATATCGATGAATTGGAGACGCAGGAGATGTATTATGACGTAACTACCGGTTCTTACATGTTCGAGGTCGCTACCTTCCGATATACTGATGGGGAAGCTCGATTTAACGCTACCGTGATAGACAAAGCTGGTTTCCGGACGGATCTTGGGGAGGTAGACTTCTTCATCGACAACAGTCCTCCAGAGGTCGAATATCTTGAACCTTTACAGGGTGACTTTGTCTCAGGAACGGTGAATATCACGGCCGAAATAGATGACGACCCCTTCATACCCGAAGTGGAGTATAGGATAAACGAGCGAACTTGGAGTTCGATGGAAAGAGAAAGAGACGAGTATTCGTTCAGCCTGAATAGAACAGAATATGAGGAGTGCTTGGAAGAAGGAGTTATAAATGAGACATTACGGCAAGCCTTCGAAGACAAAGGTTACGAGGTTGAAGAGGATGCGAATCTTTCTGAGGAGGACGGGAAATGGTTTGTTTCCGAAGATGGGAAGAGAGAATACCGTATAGAATTAAGTGAGGAAGAGCTGAACATATACGAATTAGGGAGAGGGTGGATAGCAGAGTGGGACACCACGACGATAGTGGACGGCGAACACACGATCGCGATAAGGGCTAGAGACGACGTGGGGCATGTGACTCTAAACGAGATCGAGGTCACCGTCGATAACCACGAGCCCAAAGTAGAGATATTGAACCCGGTTTCCGATCAATTCATCGAAGGAGATCTGACTTTCCAAATACGTGCCGCCGACAAGGTCGGGATAGAGACAGTTGTGCTCGACATCTATGCTCTGGTAAGTGACGAACCCCATACGGGGAATTGGACGATAGAAGCGACTTACAACCCCAGTACGGGATATCATGAAGCTACACTCGATACGACGCTGGAACAGGAAGACGGTTATTGGAACGTGACCGCATCCGCTACCGATCTATCGGGAAAGATGAATATCACTGAGACCATAGAGTTCCGAGTCGTCAATCACGATCCTTCGCTCACTATAAATTCTCCGAGGCACGGGGAATACGTTTCCGGTCAGGTCGAAGTAGATGCCGAAGTTGAAGATGCTTTCCCGGGACCGGCTTATTACAGCGTGGACGACGGAGGATGGACCCCGATCATCGTCCCATGGAATACCACGGGTTATTCCGACGGTGAGCACAGTTTAGATATCATGGCAACGGACCAAGCCGGCAACAGCGTAGTGCGAACGATAAGAGTGACGGTTATCAATACTGAACCTGAGGCCTCTATAGTCAGTCCTATAGAGGAACAATTCGTGGAGGACTGGTTCCAATTTAGAGTGAACGCAAGACACGAAGTAGAAGTGGAGAGTGTAGAAGCTCATCTATTCAATGAGACTCTTGAACTCTCCTTCGATAGAGAGAGCGGATATTATGTTTACGAGATAGATACGAGGAACCTCGCAGACGGAACTTACACATTTAATGCTACTGCCACAGACCCTATAGGGAATATGCACAGAACTAACACTATAAGTTTCCACGTTGACAACAACGCACCAGAGCTGGATATCAACTCTCCTAGAAATGGCGAGTACATCAGGGATACGGTGGAACTCAACGTCACTTCCGAGGATGAATTCATGAAGGGTGTCATGTACTCAGTGGATGATACGGGATTTGTACCTATTTCTGAGGAACTCAACACTACAAGGTTGAGCGATGGAGAACACACCATAACGGTAAGAGCAACCGACGAAGCCGGACACATCACGACGAGAAAAGTGACAGTTATAGTGGATAATGTAGCTCCTACCATACGACTCCATAGCCCAAGAAGGGAAGAGGTGATCAGTGGAGAGCACGAGATCAAAGTCTTCGTCGATTCCGAAGTACAGGAAGTGATGATTGAGTTCGAAGGAAATATCGGGCCGTTCCCGATGGAAAAGACTGCCGAAGAAAACAAGTACAGTTATCTTTTACAATCTACCAAACTTACTGGTGAAGATGGTAGAGGAGTCTTCGACGTGAATGTAACTGTTGTAGACGTCGCAGGGCACGAAAGGGGCAGCCAATTTGAGATAACCGTGGATAACGCAGGACCGATGATAGAGATGACCGGCCCTGTAGAGAACATCTTGAACGAGACCAGCGTGCAGGGCTCTACTACTTTCTCGTTGAACGTGTCCAGTTTAGCCGGTGTTGAAAATGTACAGATCAACATAGACGGGAGAGGATGGCAAGACATGATGCTGGTCAAAAATAATACATACATGTACCAGTGGGAAGCTGCCGAGGAAGATGACGGAGAACATACCTATGTAATCAGGATCGAAGACAGCGCGGGAAACGTCAATCAGTATTCGGGTACCGTTGAAGTGGACAATCCTCCAGACTATTGGGGAATATTCCAGAACAATATACCGGGGATAAGTTTCCTCCTGATATTGATACTGATCGTTTTCATCCTTTATCTCGGAAGAAACGAAGTTCGAGAGAGGATAAAAAGAGAGGAAAAGGAGGGAGAAGAAGGAGAAAAAGAGGAAGAAGAAGAAAAAGAATCCGGTTGGATATCCTCTCCCCTCAGCTCAAAAGAAGAAGAGAAAGGAGAAAGCCGTGGGGCCTCCCCGAGTGAAAGAAAGGTCAAGAAAAAGAAAGCTAGGCCTATGAAAAAAACCAAAAGAAAAGAGAAAGAAAAGCAAGAAGAGCAAGTGGAAAAGGAAACAGGAAAACAGGAAACAGTGGAGGAAAAAGAAGATCAAGGGCATTCGATAGAAGTGCTGAATTTGAACGGCAGAGTCGAAGCTAGATTGAAGAATCAAGAGATAACCTCGGTGGAGGAACTCACCAATAAGACGAAGGACGAGTTGAAGAATATAAAAGGAATCGGGGAGAAAAGAGCTGAACATCTAGAAGAAAAATTGAAGGAGATGGGCTTATCCTTGAAATCAGAGAAAGGTGGAAAAGGAGGGGATGGAGGGGAAGAAAAGGGTTTGATGGATTCCGTGATGGAAGCGGATTTACCTTCTGACAAGGAATGAGGTGCAATGCACTCGATGTTTAGGAGAAATAAAGTCACCCTCTGGATTTCGGTCATCTTCTTAGCCGTTTGTCTGCTTAACTCGGCGAATGTTCAGGCTGAGAAGTCTTTTGAAGACTCCTACGATCCTAATCCATATTTCGATATAACGGTCGAGGGAAGCAGCGATAGAGTATGGCCTCTTCAGGAGAACGAAGAGCCGGATGAAGTTCAGATTAATCTCAGCTTCAAGGCCACAGGTCAGAAAGCTCTGAAGTTTGATCCACAGGATACAATGCTGGTAGTTGATTTTTCGCAGAGATCCGCCATCTGGGATCCCAATCATGAGAGGATAGAAGCCACTCAAGCCTACGTTGAAAACATGGTACCACCGGATAGAGCCGGCGTGATAAAGTTAGCGACGAACGCCACCTTAGAGCATCCTCTATCTCAAGATTATGAAAGCGTGAAAGAAAGTCTCGAGATGGGGCAGGAACCTGGCGGTCGGACAAATTATGAAGAATCCATCGATAAAGCTACCGACGAGTTGATAGAATACGGTGATCCAGAGAAACAGCAATTGGAGATATTCCTCTCGGATGGGAATCCAACTTATAACGTGACCCGAGAAACCATGAACCGCGTCATTGATAATAACGTCACCATGTTCACCATAGGGATGGGAGATGATGTGAACGACGATCTCCTCAATTGGATGGCTAGTAAAACTGGAGGGGAATATCATTATGTCGAAGACCCGGATCAATTGGTAGATACGTACCTGAACATTTCAGATCAATTTTATACCGACCTGACCGGAGAAAATATAGAGGTCAGAACTGAATTCAAAGACCATATCCAGTTGAATACTTCTTACTTTTCTAAAACCCCTGATAATATATCTACGGATGCTAAAACAGTGGTGGAATGGGATCTTAACGATACCATGAGATTGGGCGATAGTTGGGAAGTGAGTTTCAATATCAGCACTACTAAAAGGGGTCACCACTCCGTCTTCACCGAGCAGGCCGGCCTGTATTACGTCAGGCCTTGGGACGGACAGAACAATTTTACCCCGCTCCCGGATCACTCGATATACGGGATTATACAAACAACGGCTCCACCACCCCCTCCGCCTCCACCACCGGCGGCGGCACCACCCCCTCCGCCACCCGAGATCTTTCCCATGCCTTCACCCCCTGTAGGTACGGCCTCAGTGCTACCGCAGGCGTCTTTACAGCCAGTGGCTCAAACCGCGGGTTATCAGGCCATTTTCGCTCCTTTCGTGGGTCTTGGATTGGGTGAAGCTTTAAAAGACCAAGTCAGTGTGGAAGAAAAAGAAGGAGTAGGCATGAGAGCCGGAAAGAAATCTAAAGAAGATGATGAGAAGAAAGAAGAGAGTAGTTTAGGTTACACCTTGAACGAGAGTTGATATATATGGATATAGAATTAGATGGAAATAAATTGGTCGTATGTTTGTTGGTCGGTTTGCTCCTGCTTGGAGTCTTTTCAGGAGCTTTACTGGGATTCGTAGAAGGAGATGACCCAGGACTGAATTATCAAGAGCAGGAATTCGATGATCTATTCGAACTAGAGTATACGCCCCAACAACCGGACCCAGATCACGGTGTCGAGGTTACCGTGGAAAGCATAGAGGATGAAAATATCTCGCAAGCCCACCTCAGGTTTCAGTATAGAGAGGAAGGAGAAGAGAATTTCTCCGAAATCGGTGGGTACCTTATGGAAGCAGGGGAAAATGGAACTTTAATGAACGCTGTTATCGAGCCGGAATATCATACGCCTAACACGGAAGTCAGGTTCTGGGTCAACGCGACTTTGGATGAGATAGACTGGTATCGTTCAGAGAATTTTACTTACACGGTCAGCGAAAAAGGCGCCTGGATCTCGGATCAATTCGAAGACAATCTAGATTTCAGTTATGAGCCCATGAACCCGACCTCGGACCAGCAGGTTAATATAACTCTCGTCAAGACACAGGAGGCTGAGGAACAGGAAGTCGAGATAGATTCAGCTCGGATTTGGGCTACGATCGATCAGCCCGAGCGCGAACCTCAGGACGCTACAGAAGTGTTCGAAGAAGATAACGGGGAATGGGTAGCTACTATCCCCGCCTATCCCGAGAACACCACTGTGACTTTTTATGTTGAAGCATATGATATCTATGATAACGCTATCACGTCCGAAAACGAAACATACACGGTCCAGGCTGGAGAACAGCTTATCCAACCCGTTATAGTTGCTTATGACGATCTGAACGACAGATACATAGACGGTGCAGTGGTCCGTGTTGAAACCAGTGATGGGGAGGTTTTGTTTGAAGGTACTACGGAAGAAGGGCAGGTCACCGTCGATGAACCGCTCTCCGCCGGGAACTATCTGGTAATCGTGGAGTACGAAGGAGAAACTAGTTCGAGAAACATACAATTGACCGGAGAGGAAACCGAAGATGAAGGGATATTCCAGTTCGATATGGAACCCGAAGAGACCTTGAAACACGGGATGATCTCATTTCCACAGATTCCCGTACTGGGCGGCCTTGTAGCTGCTATAATCGTTCCGATCCTTTGTCTAGGATGGGTTTACAAGAAGAAGCAGGCAAAAAGAGTGGATCTTAAAGAGGGAGAAGGAAGAGATAGAGGCAGTTCTTATCCGATGATGGACGATCTCTGGGATAAGATCATGGAAGAGACCCGGGAACCTGAATTCTTGGTACCTGCGGGCTTTTTCCTCCTTTCTTTGGTGGGGTTGATTTTTGCACCCTTCTACCCATGGTGGATGATATTGGTCCTATCCGTAGTGATCGGCGCTATCGCTTACAAGTTCCCCTTCAACGCCCTTCTGATACTCAGCCTTCTCGTTACAGGCGCTGCGGCGTATCAATCACCGGAATTTGGTCTAGTCTTTTTGGTATTTTCTCTCCTTATTTTACTGGCTTCCTTCTTTGACTGGAGGTTCGGATTTCTCGTATTCTCTATCTTGTTTTTGGCGAGATTCGGAGCGGTTTTCCTGGTTCCGGTGATGTCGGTCATACTGTTCAGTTCTTTCCTAGCTATCATCTCGACGGCGGTAGCGGGAACATTTTTGGTGATGACTTCGTCGAGCGGCAATCTTGAGCTCATCGGACTCGTCACTTCGTACCCTCACGAGAGCGCTTTTATGCGGTTCGATAAACCTATCGTTTCATCTTTCCGACCTAGTTCGCTAGGGAGTGCGCTCGGCAGCATAAGCGGAGCTAACGCGGGTATAATCGAAACGGTTTTATCCAACAATTTCGGAGCTTCGATACTTCCGTTCTTCCAGATACTGCTGTGGTGTATCGCACTTTATCTGATATCGAGGATGGTTGAGACCAAAGGACCGAAATATGATAAGATAAGTGAATGGTTGAAGTATCCTTCGAAGAAAAATTGGAAGATCGCTGTCAGTAGTTCTCTCCTCCTTGGGGCTTCTCCGCTTATAGGATTGATCTACTTCGATTATTTATCCGGGATAAGCGGTCTTGATATAGGACTCGCCGCCGGGTTCCTAGCAGGTGGCATCGCATTAGCTTATCTGAGCCAGGGATTAGGCCACATGACCAAGAGCCTTTTCAAAGAGTACTATAGAGGACAGTTAGGCGTTTCCGACGTAGGTACTCGGGTAGCTGAGATGGTAGATTTAGGTGAAACGCCCTTCGAGAGTGTTGGAGGATTAGAGGACGTGAAACAGGATGTTAAAGAAAGTATATTAATGCCACTATTGCGGCCGGAGATATCAGAAAAATTCGGTGTAGAGACGTCTAAAGGCGTCCTTCTCTATGGACCTCCCGGATGTGGTAAAACTCTATTGATGAAAGCTTTAGCTACTGAACTAGATGTCGAGATGATCAACGTGAAGTGCGGCGACGTGATGTCCCGGTGGTACGGAGAGAGCGAGGAAAGCATGATGAAGCTGTTCAAAGCGGCCCGAGAAAGGAAGCCGTGTATCATATTCTTCGACGAGATAGACGCGATAGCGAAGAAAAGAGATATGTATTCAGCGGACGACGTCACGCCGAGGCTTCTCTCCTTACTTTTATCGGAATTAGACGGGATGGATAGAGCCGAAGGTATCATCATGGTCGGATCCACCAACAAGCCGGATATGGTCGATCCCGCGCTGTTAAGGCCGGGAAGGTTCGATAAGATAATCTACGTGCCACCTCCGGATAAAGAGGAGAGAAAAGAGATCTTGAACATACATCTCAGGGATAAACCGATCTCATCTAGTGTTGACTTCGATAAGGTGGCCCGTAAGACTGAAGGGTTCTCTGGAGCGGATCTGGCCAACCTGGCAAAGGAGAGCGCGACCTTCGCCATGAGAAAATCTCTAGACAGTGGAGGAGTCGAGCACATCACTGAAGACGATATAAACGAAGTTCTGAAACAGATGAGTCCAAGCATCACGCCTTCAATGAGAGAGGAGTACCAGAAGGTCAGGTCCAAGTACGAGAGAAAGATGCACGAGGTCAAGAGACCTGAGATGGAACGAGGAGTCACTTTGGACCAGATCCCGGATTTATCTGAGGCGAAGCGTGCGATCAAAGACGAATTCCTCTTACCGCTGACGGAGTCCAAATTGATCGAAGAATTCGACATCTCGGGGACGAAAAATCTGCTGCTCTATGGTCCTAGAGGATGTCAAAAACTGAGCTTGATAAAAGCGTCGGGCAACAAAGTAGGAATATCGATGAGAGTGATCTCTGGGAGAGAGTTCAAAGAGGGTGTGTCCGAGGAAGGTAGAGGGACGATAAAAAAACTGTTCAAGGATATGAGAGATATCGCACCTTCAGTCATAGTGATAACTGAACTAGAGAAAATAGCCGGTGTAGAGATCTCAGGGATGTCGGCTCCGAAGGCTCTAGCCGCTCTACTCAACTTGATTGACGATCTAGAAGAGGAAGAGGACATAGGTTTGATAGCGACCAGTCACTACCCTGACAAGATCAAGGATGCACTCTTCCAGAGAGGAAGATTCGAAAAGACGATCCACGTCCCGCCGCCGGACTTTGAAAGAAGGAGCGAGCTGTTCATCAACGAACTCGATACCGTGCCAACGGAAGCTGATTTGGACTATGGAAAACTTGCGGAGATGACCGAAGGTTTCACGTCCAGTGATATCAAGAGCTGCGTTGAAGAAGCGAAGATCAAGGCCGTAAGTAAATCCAAAAAGAAGAAAGCCAAGATAAGTCAGGAGATGTTGGAAGAAGTCATAGAGGAGACTTCGCCTTCGCTCTCCGAAGATATGTTGGAGTCGGTGGAGAGTTTTGAGGAGTCCAAGGAGGAGAGTAAATAGATGAGAGATCGCGTGCTGATCTTTTTATCGGTCATCGTATTCATCGTTCTACTCTCACTAGGTACGAATCCCTTCTGGTCTTTGTTCATATTGACCTTTGTCCTCCTTGGATATATAGGCTTGAGATATCCCTCCGGCGTTTCGGACTGGGACACTGGTAAAAAAGAGTCCGCCTACCTTTTCCTAACAGTGGGTACGATACTGCTGATAATATACCTTCTTTACATGGTTTTCACGATCGTCACCTTTCCTTCGGTTGTGTTACTGCTGAGCTGGGCTGGAGGTTTAGGTTTAGTGGCGCTGTTCGTACTCTCGATCTTTTATCCTAAAGGCTTCGATATGAATATCTGAAATATGATGAAATGGAGGAGTGTCGTTTACCAAGTCAAGTAATTCAGGATCGAGGTTCTCCTTAAAAGATCGTCAATCGGAGTCTAGATTTATGTTTGTTCGAAAATGGTGAAATAACCCTTATAAATAAGGAATAACCCTTTTTCATATGTGATAAGATGAGAACGAAAAGATTGGTAACGATAGCGTTAGTAGGGTTAATGGCGATTTTCCTGGTGACATCGGGATTGAGTATAGCTTTTAGAGGAGATAGTCAACTAGGACCTTCAATGGCCAGGGATGATGCCGACGAAAGTGATGATAGTGGTGACGACAGTGCCGGCGAGGATGAAGAAGGAGAACACGATGACAATGAAACCGACGATGGCGATGAAGAGGAAGGGGAAGACAGCGAAAGTGAAGAAACCGATGAAGGTAATGACAGTGAAAGTGATGAAGATGATAGCGAAGGCGAGGAAGACGATGGAGAGAACGACGGCGATGATGAGGATGAGGAAGACGACGATGAAGGCGAAGAGGACGACGAAGACGGCGATGAAGAAGGTGAGGAAGGTGAAGAAGGTGAAGAGGACGACGATGAGGATGATGACGAAGGAGGCGTTGGTTCCTGGAATAGAACCGAAGGCACTTTTACTTCCTTTGAATTGCTAGAAAACGGGATAGCCAATTACACGCTGCAGATGAATAATACCGAGTTCTTCCTTTTCGAGAATGTGATAATTCCAGATATGGTCATCGAGGAGAACGAAACCGACGGAGCTATCTATGAGATCGAGGGCGAGGATACAGGGATCAAGATATATGACGTGGCGCCCGCCCTGATGAAGATCGATGCTAGATCAGACTACGAGAGCGATTTAACGCCGGAATGGGATCAACTGATAGGCAGAGAAGAAGCGCTGGATATCGCGTTTGAAAATGTCAATGGAACCTTGACCGATTTCGAGCTTGAAGAAGACGAAGATAGATACCTCTACCATATGGAGATCGTAGAAGATGAAAAGGTACATCAAATAGCAGTCGATGCGTATACTGGTGAGGTCCTTGGATCCGAAATGAATGATTACGATGAGGATGAGGACGTGACGCCAGAATGGGATCAATTGATAGGTCATGAGGAGGCACTCGAGGTCGCATATGGGATAGCTAACGGTACTCTTGAGAGTCTAGAACTCGAAGTAGAAGGCGATGAAGCTTATCCCTCTTATGAAATAGAGATCGTAGGAGACGAAAAGATATACGGGTTGAAGATCGATGGCTATACCGGTGAACTCCTCGACATAGAAACAGAGAACAGAAAAGATACTCCCCGTAAAGTGAGCTTCGACCTAGGTGATCTAGAGGTGGTTGAACAAGAAGGGCCTAATTTGATCTTGTCTCATGGCAATCGCACAGCTAAGCTACTTTCGGTCTCCGAAGGAGAGGAGCCATGGAACAAATCTTTAGATATCGATATTGGTGATGGGGTTGTCAACTACACCTTCGAAGATGACCTCTTCCTAGTGTTCAGGATGACAGGGTTTGAAGGAGAAGAAAGAGAACGTGAAAGAGAGCGCGAAAGGGAACGGGAGATGGACAAGAACATCTCAGATGGCATCTCTCAAGGTAAAGTAGGAGGAGAAGTCATAGTGGACAGAGACGGAGATAGAATCTCAGAGACATCGGTGAGCTATGCCGACATGCAGATCATGACACAGGCCCAGCAAAACGAAAGAGTACGAGTGACAGTATCATCTGACACGCTTGGAGAAGAAGGAAAGGTCGTAGCTCTAAGGATCTACAAAGACGCGCTAGACGCTGAAAAGGCTGAAGAAATAGAAGTGACATTTGATGAAGAAGAGATCGACATGGCCGATGATTATAAAGATCTTACAGATTCATCCGACGACGCGGAGTACCTGGTAAGCATCGGTTCGGAGAAAATAGAGGTCTTAGTGATGGTCCCACACTTTTCGACACACAGCATAGAGGTCTCTAGGGCTGAGACGGGGATAGGATCGCTGGTAAAGCCTCAGTACTATCTACCGGTGGTCTTCATAGTGGCGCTGGTTGTACTAGCTACCGTTTGGATCACCAAGAAAGGAAAATAATAAAACCCCTTTTCTTTTCTTATTTATCGGTGAATCAAAATGACAAATGTCGAAATAGCTTACAATGCGGTTTTAGGGATAATGACTGTTCTTTCATTAGCTTTAACGATCATAGCCATCATCGGATACAGGAGAACCAGAAACAGTAAATTTCTTTTCATAATGTTTGCTTTTTTATCATTCTTCATCAAGGGTGTTTGGCTTTCCTATAATTCCTATATAAATCCCATCGAGGTAGATTTTTCCTTCTGGCTTCCCGTATTGGTGCTCGATAATATAATCCTTAGCCTGTTCTATCTGACTTCTCTCAAGAGGTAGATACATGGGAGAACCTGAGCTGGAGCTGGAGACTAGAAAAGAGATTTTTAAGGTCATCAAAAAATATCCCGGCCTCAACATGAAAGCGATAGGAAGAAAAACGGAGAGGGATCTAAATCTAGTCAAATATCATCTTCAAAAGCTCGAGGAGATGAAAGCTGTAAATAAGCTCGAGGAAGAAGGCTATAAGAGATATTACCCGAATGAATATCCTAGAGGTGAGCGACTGAACCCTAGGGAGAAGAGGCTGTTAGGCTTGTTAAGGAAGGAGAAACCTTTAGGTATAGTACTATACCTGTTAAATAACGGAGGAGAAGCAAGACATAAGGAGATAAGTGATGAGTTGGACCTACCCGCTTCGACTCTTTCTTATCATCTTAAAAAACTCGAAAAAAAAGATGTATTAAAGAAGGATGGACGTTCATATGAGGTCGTGGATAAACAACATATATCGCACTTACTTTTAGAATATAGTCCCCCTGAAGATGTAGTGGAAAATTTCGTCGATGCTTGGGAAGACTTTTCAGTGTGAAATGATGGTAAGCAATCTTCTCAGATAACTAGTTGTGATATATATATAAAAAGGGAAAGGGGTTTTAGATATCAACTTTTACCGGTTCCTGTCATAGTATTCCGACCAGTCTTCTTCGTTCTCCCTATCGTTTCTCTCTTTTCTTGCTGATCCTTTATCCTTTCTCCTGTAAAGGGCCGCTCCTATGACTATCACTATCGCTGCCCCTACCAGGATGAATGAGAGCACCGTAGTGAGATTCCCTTTCAATCTTCCGAACAGGCTGTCCGGTTCCTCTTCGACACTCATGTCTAGATATGCCTCGCCAGATAATGCGGGGTCGTGGAAAATCTCTTCTCCACCGGGATAATTCAGACCGCCCCAGCTCATGAAGCCCATGTATTCCGGCATCTCGAAGTCGGGCAGTCCCGACTCGTTCATTCGTACGCCGAACGGATACATCCAAGGAGCGCCACCGAATAACTGAGCCGTCGCCTCTTTTTGTTCTCCATCGACCGTTACATTCGAGACCCAGCTGAACATACCGGCCCGAGACCAATCTCCACCGTATTCGATCCGGTTCCGGATTAGTTTTCGCTCTTGGAACTTCTGCTCTACGGCAAATTCGGCTCTGAATTCACCCTCCTGGCTATCTCTAGTTTCCATCCGTACATTTTCACCGCTCTGGTGCATGAACTCCTTGTGCCACTGTTCCATGTCCTTTATACGGTTTCCAAAGAAATTTTGGAATCCTAGGAGCAAAGAGGGATTCTCATTTTCAGGGTCGAAGTCCCAGCCTTTTATCTCCTTGTCCCATTTTATGTCGTAACTACCTACGAGAGCAGTTCCGTTCTGTGTTCCCTTTCTTTCCATGTGCTGCAGTCTATGGCCGCCGTATTTATTATCAGAATTATGATCGCCACGAGACCATTGACTTTCTACTTCGGCCGAAAACTGGGGGATCTCGACATCCTCTCGTTCTTCTATCGTCGCGCTTAGATGGAAGGTGAATTTGATCTGATCTAACTTTTCATCTTCGAACTCCGGATCGAGTTCTTCGCTTGCTATAGGTTCATAGGGTAAATCCTCGGCGGTCAGACTCATCTTCCAGTTTGTAGTGGATCCGTCTCCATCTATCTCCTCGACCTCACTAGGTTCCCAGGTAGCTTCTCTGAGATTCACATATTTGAAGGCGCCAAGACTAGAATCGACTTCACCGCTTTGATCAACCGTGAAAGGCGCGACGCTCTCGTTTTCTAGTGTTTCGTATTCGTAGATATTGCCTATCTTTACACCGAACATAGAACCGATCTTGATGAAGCGTTCTTCGTCTATTTCCTCGGAATCAGACCCTTGTTTAGCCTCGCCTTCTACTGAGACTCTGCCCAGGTATCTCTTCTGGTTGGTGGTCATTATGATCGAATTCGGGTTTTCTTCAGTTCCCCATATAACTCCAAAACGGGCATCTTCTCTTCCGTCTTCGTTCTCAAAGACGAAATCGGTATGATTTCCACCTTCGAACATATCTGTAGGCTCATCGTGATCGATAGTTATACTCCAGCCTTTCTCCCCGATAGCACTAGTCGTCCCGGTTACCACTGTAACAAACGATAGGATCAAGACGCTCGCTATCAACATAGACATAGCTTTCTTCATTTTTGCTTTCATATTATCACGTTTAATTCATCCTTCTTCGGGATATATAAGGGTGAAGTACAATTCTATCACTAATTCTATCAAAACGGATTGAATCTATCACTTTTGTTGCACTCGGGTAAAGATTTATACCGTTCTAAAGTTATTCAAACAGCGATGGTCGAGATACCTTCTCCGATCGATGAAGATCTGATCGAAGAGAGAGAATACCAGCTCAACATCTTCAGCGAGATCTATGATGAAGATTCTTTGGTAGTGCTGCCTACTGGTCTTGGAAAAACAGCTATAGCTCTCTATCTCATCTGTGATTTCGTAGAGAGGGATGAAAATGTCCTGATGATGGCTCCTACGAAGCCATTGTGCCAGCAGCATCTCGACTTTCTTGCTGAGAACACTTTACTCGAGGACGAGGATTTCATCTTGATAACCGGAGAACTCTACGATCGAAAGGATAGGGAGGAACTGTGGGAAAAAGATCATCAAGTCTTTATCGCTACCCCTCAGACCGTCAACAACGATCTTCATCTGATACCGCGGTCGAAGTTCGGGCTGATCGTCTTCGACGAGGTACACAGAGCGGTGGGAGATTACGCTTATGCGGAGATAGCTAAGGCCTGTAAAAACGAGATGCAGTACCTGGGGCTTACCGCCTCCCCAGGCGGCTCCTACGAAAAACTGATCGAGGTCTGTTACAACCTTGGAATTGAATCTATAGAAGTGAGGACGGAAGACGATGAGGACGTAAAGCCCTATGTTTCCGATAAATACTTCGAGTGGATCGAGATAGAGAAGCCCGACGAGATAGCGAAGATGGAGGAGTGGTTGAACTCCATGCTTGAAGAGTTCCTTAACGATCTAAGCGATTATTCACAGCGTGCGAGGAATATGAACGCTGAAAACGTGGGGAAAACCGCCTTGATAGAGGTACAAGAGGACCTCCAAAAACGTGTCAAAAGCGGAAAAGGGAACAAAGGATATCTCTTTCACGCTCTCTCACTCACTTCCGCATCTATCAAAGTGACACATCTGAAAGAGTTACTTATGACCCAGGGGATAGACGCCGCCTATAGATATCTACTTCAACTGAAAGAGGACGATGATCGCTCTTCCAAGTATGTGAAAAAGAAAAAAGAATTCGATCGTTTGAGTGAAGAATTGCTGGACCTGAAAGCCATGCCCGTGGAAGTGAATCCAAAGTTGACCGAGGTCAAGAGGATATTGAGAGACGAAGTGGGTGACGGAAGAGCCATGGTGTTCGCTCAGTATCGTGACACCGTCGATCACCTATTGGAAGAGTTGGATCATCTAGAAGGTATAAGACCAACGTCTCTGGTGGGGCAGGCGGACAAGAAACATGACGAGGGGATGAGCCAGGCCGAGCAGAAAGAGACGCTTGAAAAGTATAAAGAGGGCGAGTACAACGTTCTTATCTGTACGAGAATAGGCGAAGAGGGTCTCGATATACCGGCGACGGAACTCGTCATCTTTTATGAGCCCGTTCCCTCGGCGATCCGTTCGATACAGAGGAAAGGAAGGACCGGGAGAGATAACAGGCCTGGCGAAGTCTACATCCTGATAACTCAAGATACCAAGGACGAGGCTTTTTACTGGAAAAGTAAAGATGCTGAGATGAAGATGTTCGACCACGTCTACAGGTTGAAAGAAAAATTGGAGAGTAGCGAGGATCCGGAAAAGGTTTTGGATGAACTGATGGACCAGGAAGTTAGAGAACAGAGTTCATTGGAAAAGTTCACTTGACACGGGAAGGAGGAAATATTGGATATTTTAAAAACATCCAACCAAAAATGATATTTACTATAAAGCATATGCTCAAATAATGGATAAACAACAAAATCCGGGTATAAATTATAGCTCCTTATCCGAGAACGAAGCATATGTGGTAGAATCTATAAGGTCCGAGGATCTTCTCATCTTCGGTGTAGAAGAAATAAAGGCCTTGTCCGGTTGGAAAACAACTCGTATCCACAATACGCTTTCGACTCTGAATAAAAAAGGACATATCGTCAGGATAAAAAAGGACACCTATACACTCGAGGAAAATCTCTTCGATAGGATATTCGAGGTTATGACTGACGCTGTGAAGCCATCTTACATCAGTTTTTGGAACGCACTATCATATCACGGGTTTACTGAACAGCAGGTCAATCTTATACAGTTAGTCTCGACTAAGCAGTTCCATGATATGAAAGTAAGAGAGAAAAAGGTGGAGATATCGACCTTTAAGCCAGAAAGATTTTTTGGATATGATGATCGGGATGGTGTGATAATAGCCGATGAAGAAAAGGCTTTGGTGGATTCCTTGTTCATTCCGGACAGATGTGGAGGTCTGGAAGAATATATAAAATGCTTGAAAAACGGATATGATGGGCTGGATATAGATACATTTGGGGAATATATAATCAGATTTGGTAATAAATCGTTGGTCTCTCGGATGGGTTTTCTTTTAGAGAGGCTCGGTTTAGTTGATGAGGAACTGATCAACAAGCTGAAGGAAAATAGATCAAAGAGCTTTATCCTGTTGGATCCTAATGGAGGCCCTGTAGAAGCTCATAACAGCGATTGGAAGATAAAGATAAATAGAGATATTGAGGACTTTTTATGATATCGCGAGACAAGTTGAAAGATGTCAGCAAGAAAACATCACTTCACCTTTACCAGCAGGAGAAAGATTATCTGATAAAGTTATTTTTGTTCAATTACTACAGGAGATACGACAGCGCTGTTTTCAAAGGAGGAACCAGTCTTAGATATCTCTACGGAACAGATCGATTCAGTGAGGATATAGATCTCAATTTGACAATAGCTCCTGAGCAGTTCAAAGAGGAAGTGGAAAACATCCTCATGGGATTTGAAAAGATCGGTATCGAAAACGGTTTCATCAAGGAAGAGCTGTTTGAAAAAGCTTATACTAGTGAAATATGGTTTCACGGCCCCCTATATGAGGGAACGAACCAGACACAGAATAAATTCAGACTTGATGCGGGAGAAAGAGGTGGAACATTGCGGGAACCACGATGGACATTGATAGATTCTGAATATCCTGAGACTAGGAAGAAATTTCTAGTTCAGGTCATGGATGAAGATGAGCTCCTCGTTGAGAAGATCCTCACTATGTTCACAAGGTCTAAAGGTAGAGACCTGTACGATGTTTGGTATCTTTTGACGAGTGGTATAACAGTTTCTCCTGAATTGTTCGAGAAGAAATTGGAGACCCTTTTAGAGGGATATGACCTTGAGGATGATTTCTCTTGGGATTCGTACCCGTCTAAAGAAGAGTATCTGAGAGACATAGAGAAATTAATACCGAAAGTGGTCCCGTATTCTCAGGTCATAGAGGACGTGAAGACCAAGATCTATGAACTGAGAGAAGATCGAAACTTCAAAAAAAGTTTATAACTTCCTCTACAATCGCTCGATAGTGATAGTAGAAGTTTCAAGATCCCGGAGGTAAGAAGACTTGAGCGACCCCACGCCGATGATGAAGCAGTATTATGAGATAAAAGACAACTATCCCGATTCCATCGTATTCTTCAGGATGGGCGACTTCTACGAGATGTTCGAGGAGGATGCAGAAACGGCTTCCGATGAATTAGATATAACTTTGACCACGAGAGATAAGGATGAAGACGATCCGATACCTATGGCGGGAGTCCCCTATCATTCCGTAGAGAGCTACCTACAGCGGTTGATCAACAATGGTTATACCGTGGCGATAGCCGAGCAGACTCAAGATCCAAGTGAAACGACCGGGATAGTGGATAGAGAGGTGATGAGAGTGGTCACTCCGGGGACCGTGATAGACGAGGGGATGATAGAAGGGGCTAGAAACAACTTTTTGATGTGTATCCACGGTGAAGAAAAGTACGGAATAGCGGCCGTAGACGTTTCTACCGGTGACTTTTTCGTGACCGAAGTTGAAGATAAGAGTGATATGTTATCTGAACTTCTAAGGTACGAGCCGACCGAGTGTATACTACCGAAGTCAAAGTACGAAGACGAGGATTTCCTATCTGAACTTGAACAAGAACACGAGATGATGATCCACACCCATAAAAGTGAAGCGTTTTACACCGCTAAAGATAATCTTCTAGATCACTTTGGCACCGATTCTTTGTCTCCACTTGGATTGGAAGGTAAGGACGACGCGGTGAAGGCCGCTGGCGCGGCTCTCGACTATCTCAAAGAGACTCAGAAAAGAGCTATGGACAACATCAGACGTTTACGTTTCTACTCTCCCGACCGGTACATGACGCTCGACGCCACCACCTTGAAAAACCTCGAGATATTCAGAAGCTTAAGAGACAGGAGCAAGGAAGGCACTTTGCTGAATATACTCGATGATACCGTTACGGCGATGGGTTCCAGGAAGATGAGAAATTGGCTTCAGCAGCCTCTGCTCGACGTCGACCGGATAGAGAGAAGGCTTGATGCTGTAGAGGTGTTGAATGAAAGCATTTTCCTTCGTGACGATCTTAGAGACGAACTCGACGGCCTTTACGACCTGGAAAGATTGATCAGTAGAGTGGTCTACGGCAACGCCGACGCGAGAGATCTCCTGGCGATAGAAGACGCTCTCTCGAAGATAAAGCCCGTGAAGGAGATGCTGAAAGAGAATATATCGGAAGAAGAGAATGAAGAGGAAAAAAGCAAACTTGGAGAGGTGGAGGAAAGGATAGATTCCCTTACAGACATAAGAGAGAAGATCGACTCCGCTATAGTGGAGGATCCACCCGCTACGATCAAAGAGGGCGGGATAATAAAGGATGGATTCGATGAAGAACTAGACGAGCTGAAAAGAAAGGCGAAGGAGGGGAAGGAATGGATAAATTCACTGGAAGAGAGGGAGAGAGAAAGGACCGGCATAGATAAACTGAAAGTGGGATACAACAAGGTACACGGTTATTATCTAGAAGTGCCGAAAAGCAAGACGGACAATGTGCCGGAGAACTACTCTAGAAAGCAGACCTTGAAGAACGCCGAGAGGTATTATACAGAAGAATTGAAGGAGAAGGAAGAAGAGATAATAAGCTCGGAAGAGAAGATGGAGGCCTATGAATACGAACTTTTCAAAAAGGTGAGGGGAAAGGTCGGCGAGGAGGCAGACAGGTTCCAACAGACTTCGGAAGCTATCGCCGAATTGGATGTCCTGGCGACATTCGCTCATATGGCGATCAGATATAATTACAACAGACCGGAGGTCTTCCCCGGCGGAAAGATAGACATAAAAGAGGGACGACATCCTGTCGTCGAGAACACTATCCAGGAAAATTTTGTTCCCAACAACGCGTATCTCGACGATGTCAATAACCGCTTTCTTATCATAACCGGCCCTAACATGTCCGGCAAATCAACGTATATGAGACAGGTTGCCCTTATAACTCTCATGGCCCAGGTCGGCTGCTTCGTTCCAGCGGAGGAAGCTACTATAGGAGTGGTGGATAGGATATTTACCAGGGTGGGAGCCTTAGACGATCTGACCAAGGGTCGTTCCACTTTCATGGTGGAGATGGTCGAACTCGCAAATATTTTACACAACGCATCTAAGAACAGCCTTATACTGCTGGATGAGATCGGGAGCGGCACGAGTACCTTCGATGGCCTCAGTATAGCGTGGGCCGTAACTGAATACATAAGCACGGAGATCAAAGCTAAAACGCTGTTCGCCACACACTATCACGAGATAACGGAGCTGGAAAGATCGCTGGACAGCGTAAAAAATTTGCATGTCGCTGCCAAAGACACGGGAGACGGCATCACTTTTCTGCGAAAGGTCAGAGATGGGAGTACCGACGAAAGTTATGGTGTCCACGTCGCTTCTCTCGCCGGTCTGCCCGAGCCCGTGGTGGAAAGGTCCGGCGAAGTTTTGAAACAGATCGAAGAGGACCACACGATAGAGATGAAAGAGCGGGGAGGTCCCCAGCTAAAACAGATGGTCTTCGACGTTGAGGAAGAGAAAGAAACGGAAACGAGCACGGATTCACATCCCGTGATAGAGAGGTTGAAGAAGACCGACGTGGAGAATATGACGCCTATGGATGCGATGAACGAGCTTTGGAAGTTGAAAAAGGAACTGGAGGATTGAAGATGAGCAGGATCAAGATCTTATCGGAAAATACCGTGAACCAGATAGCTGCCGGCGAAGTCATCGAGAGGCCGGCTTCAGTGGTCAAAGAGCTGATAGAAAATTCTCTAGATGCCGGGGCCGACGAGATCAAAGTCGAAGTGGAAGAAGGGGGCAAGAAAAAGATAAAGGTCAGCGATAACGGGAGAGGGATGGAGAGAGAGGAAGTAAAACTTGCCTTTAAGAAACACGCGACCAGCAAGATAGACGAGATCGAAGATCTAGACGATCTCTCGAGCCTGGGTTTCAGAGGGGAAGCGCTTCCCAGTATCGCCGCAGTCTCAAAAGTCATGACGGTGACTAGAACCGAGGATCAGCTGGAGGGAACTCAGTTTGTTATTCACGGAGGCGACACCCAGGAAGTCGAAGAGACCGGCTGCGCGGTAGGTACTACGATCAAAGTCGAAGACCTCTTTTACAATACACCTGCTAGAAAAAAATATCTGAAGAAAACTAATACGGAACTGGCCCACATCAGCGAGGTCGTGACTCGATATGCTATAGCGAATCCCGATGTTCAATTTTCGTTAGAGCATAACGGGAACGAACTCACTTTTGTTCCCAAGTCGGGTTCTATGCTCGAGAATATAAAATCGATCTACGGGAAAGAGATAGCCAAAAAGATGGTGGAAGTGGAGAAGGAAGAGGAAGGTTTCAAGCTCAAAGGTTATGTCAGTAAACCGGAGATCACTCGGTCGAATCGAAAGCATATATTCACTTACGTCAACTCGAGGTACGTGAGGAATAAGGCTTTGAAAGACGGCATCGTCGACGGATACGATACTCTGCTGAAGAAGGGGAGATACCCGCTAGCTTTTCTCGACCTCGAGATAGATCAAAAAAAGATAGACGTCAACGTTCACCCGACAAAGATCAAGATCAGGTTATTCGAAAAGGAGAATGTGAGGGAAAAGATCTCTGAAGCTGTCAATTCCGCTCTTCTCGAAGAAGATCTCGTACCTTCCGGGAATGCAGAAGGGAAAAAGAAAGAAACGGTATCTAGTGCCGAGGAAGAGAAAGAGGAGAAAAAAGAAGACATGACCACCCAGTCCAGGTTGGAGATGGACGAGGAGAGCGAAGTGGAAGAATCCAAGCTCTCACATATGAGGGTGGTCGGGACCTTGAAGGACACTTACATCATAGCAGAGACTCCAACGGGCATGGCGGTCGTCGATCAGCATGCGGCCCACGAGAGGATAAATTATGAAGACTTGAAAAGCAAAATGAAAGACGAGGTGGACAGTCAACGGCTCGTTTCTCCCCGGACGGTAGAACTTCAGCCGAAGGAGGCCGCGGTACTGCGGGCGAACGAGGAACTGCTGGAGAAACTGGGATTCGACCTAGATCATTTCGGTAAGACGACTTTCAGGATCAGAGGTATCCCGGTCCTTTTCGGAGAGGTGCAGGAAAAAGAGGTGCTGCATTCGATATTAGACGAACTTATAGAGCAGAAAGAGAACAGCCTGGACGAGAGGAGAGAGGAGATGATCAAGTACATGGCCTGTCATTCGTCGGTTACGGCGGGCGATCAACTCTCGATAACAAAGGCTAAAGAGCTTCTAGAGGACCTGGGAAAAACGGAGAATCCCTTCACATGCCCTCATGGAAGACCGACCATCGTCAGTTTTACGGAAAGAGATATGGAGAAATGGTTCAAGCGGGACTAAAGTTGGACTTTTTTGTAGAAATCAAGAGGATATCCTATCCATGATTCTCATTTCCGCTCGCGCTCTACCAAGATCTTGAACAAAGTCACCATCGCTCCGCCAAGAAGGATACTTCCGAGGATATCTGTCAGGTAATGAAGGCCCAGTATCATCCTTGAAAGGCCGATAACCATTGGGATCACTACACAAACTGAGAGTAGATCCCAGCGATGCTTCCCCCTGTATATCATCGAGTAAAAGACGTAGAATCCTACGAACAACATGAAAGCTCCTATAGTATGCCCGCTCGGGTAACTGTAAACTATGGTAGGAGGAGACAGGCCCATCTCGGGTCGAGATCTTCGGACCAAATATTTTATCACCCAAGACAAGATCAGCGAAGATACTACCATACTTCCATAATAAATAGAAAGTGACCTCTCTTCTGATCGGTAGAAGTAATACATTACGATCCCCGCCCCGGGTAATACCACAAGTACGTCCCCCAGGTATGTAACATATCTCATGACCTCGAAAAGACTCCCCTGGGAAGATTCGAATATCACTGAAAGGATATGTTGATCAACTCCAGCTACATAACTTGAAATCACTAAGATAGTAAGAGAGATAAAAGCTGCGATGAAGGAGAGCAGGATAGACCTATCGTCTAATTCGAATTTCATCATCTTAGAATATGGTATTTTTCTAAATATGCTTTGGGTCGTGAGAATAACTGTGATGCGAGAGGAACCGTGCTTTCTTTCGCAGAAACATCTCTTAAATCCAAAGGAAAGATTTATAAAATACATGATTGTATGGGAATTCCAGAAAGAAGTTGTGGTTTCTTGACAGCGGGGTAGGATAGCCAGGAGATTCCGTCGGGCTCATAACCCGGAGATCAGTGGTTCAAATCCACTCCCCGCTATCTTCTGTTTTGTCAGAAAGGAAAACGATTAATAACCCGTCTTTCCTCTTTACTGCCGCGATGAACAAAGAAACCAAAGAGGAGTACCTAGAGACCCTTTACAAGCTCTCTTCAAATAGAGAAGAGGACAAGATAAAGACCGGTCAGATAGCCGAACATCTCGGCATCTCGTCTCCTTCCGTCACCGAAGTACTTCAAAAATTGGATGAAGAAGATCTCATAGAATACCGTCCCTATTACGGCGTGGAACTGACCGAGAAAGGTAGGAAAGGTGGTAAAAGGATAGTCAGGACACATAGAGTCCTCGAAGTATTTTTGGACGAGTTCTTTACCATCCCGAAGGAAGAAATCCACGAGAAAGCATGTGAATTGGAACACATCTTCGACACGGGGATGGTGGACGAGATATGTGATAGGTTGGGAGCACCTCCTACCTGTCCACACGGAAACGAGATCCCTTCCTGCAGCTACGAGGAATGTCCTGTCGAAGAGGAATAAGATTTCTTATTGAAAAAGTATTTAAACATCTTTTACATCATATGTAGCAGATAGAGGAGTGGTATTGATGACAGATATAGATAAATTGAGAAAGAGATTCATAAGCACGTATGACGAGGAAAAAGAAGAAGATGGGCTTAAAGAAGCGTTAGATGATGAATTTTTAAAAGACGAGATGCTGGCACTCTTAAAAGATGCCGGTGTCGAGGCAAAATCAACGTGGACAAAAAATGAGCTGGCCGAGAAGATAATCTCGGAGGATATCCAGGAAGAGATAGAAGCCGATGAAGAAGAGAAGAGCGAGGTAGAGAGTGGTGAAGAGAAAGGTTCCATGGAAGACCTTTTCTCTCCTTCGAAATTACTGATGACCTTCACCTCGGGAGATACGGCCGACATGGAAGAATTCTGGGAAGATCTCCAGGAAGAAGTAGAAAAAGGATTCAAGGATTTCAGGATATCTCCTCAAAAATACTGGGAGGACGTAGAGGAGATGTGGAAAGAGAGGACGAGAAAATTCCAAAAGAATATAGATGCGTTGGAAGACACTAACATACCACGGGAAGAAGTTGAAAAGTTGAATGAGCTGTGGAAAGGCTTCATGAAAGAGATGAACCTGCACCTTTCCGAGATCCCGATAGAACTGAAGTTGAAGAAAGACAATATCTTGGATATCATCAAGGATCATTCGAAGAAAAGTCGTCGGATGATAGCGAATCCCAACGAAGACCTCAAGGACCTATATCCTCTTTGGTTCGACATGGTCGAAGAGATCAGGGAAGAACTGGAAGATGCTAGGACCTTCATGGAGGACAGGGAAGAGATGGTCTACGAGACATGGGACGAGTTCAAAGAGGAGTTCACCGAAGAACTGACGGCGATGGCGGTCGAACACGCCGGAGAGATGGAAGGTATGGAAGAGATGTGGTCCTCCATATCGGAGGAAATCGAAGAGCGATTGGCAAAAGGATTCGAAGAGCACGATCATCTTTACGAGGCTTTCTGGAAAGAGATGGGTAAAGAGAAACCCGAGATGTTGAAAAAGTTCGAGGAACTTAGGGAAAAAATAGAGGAAGACTATACGGGCATGATCGAGAAGGCGCTGGATTCCGTCAAAGAAGGCTACCAAGACATGTTGGCTCCGACCAGAAAAGAAAAAGAAGAAGAGATAGAGGAACTGAAAGAGAGGATAGAGGAACTAGAGGAGAAACTGGAAGAAGAATAAGCCGATGGGTTCGAATTCACGAAAAATTAATTACCAACCTCTTTTTTCATCCTTTTCGATGTCTTCCCAAGAACGTCCTCTCGAGGGTCTATTTAATCCGAGTTCAATAGCTATAATCGGTGCCTCTTCTAAAGAAGGAAAAGTTGGTCACACTCTTCTTCATAACGTAGTAAATTCAGACTACGAGGGAGATATATATCCCGTTAATCTCAAAGGCGGGGAAGCTCTAGGCATGGAGTTTAAAACTTCTCTCGATGAGATTCCAGATGGTGTTGACCTCGCGATCATCGTCGTGCCTGCTAAGGCCGTTAAAGGTGTTTTGGAGAAATGCGGAGAGAAGGATATCGAGCATGCGATCATAATTTCATCCGGTTTTTCCGAGATCGGAGAGGACAAGATGGAACGTGAACTCGTCGAGGTAGCGGAAGAGCACGGGATACGCTTGCTTGGACCCAACGTGTTCGGTGTATATTCGGGTAGTAACGAGCTTAATGCTACCTTCGGACCTACCGACGTCCGCAAAGGAAACATAGCATTAATCTCCCAGAGCGGCGCTCTCGGTATCGCCATGATAGGGATGACCTCTCAGCAGCATCTCGGACTTTCTTCTATCGTCAGCGTTGGAAACAAATCAGACATCGACGATATAGACCTTCTCGAATACTTCGCCCACGACTCGTTGACCGACGTCATAATGATATATATGGAGGGTTTGGATAACGGCAGAGAGTTCCTTGAGACCGTTAAAGAGATATCTAAAGAGAAGGCTGTTGTCGCTCTTAAAGCCGGAAGGTCGGAGAAAGGGGCGACCGCCGTAGCTTCTCATACCGGTTCTTTAGCCGGCAGCGATAAAATCTTTTCCTCGGCCTTCAAACAGGGAGGTGTTCTTCGAGCAAACGATCTTCGTGAAGCTTTCTCTTGGTCTAGAACTTTAAGCAGCACACCACTTCCACAGAATGAGAAAACAGTCATAATAACTAACGGCGGGGGCATAGGTGTTTTAGCCACCGACGCGGCTGAGGACTATGGGGTTAAACTCTTAGACGATCAAACATTCTTGAAAGAGACCTTTGAAGACAGTATACCTCCTTTCGGCTCCACAAAGAATCCGATAGATATTACAGGACAAGCGGGGAGAGAGGAGTACGAAAGGGCGATGAGAGCCGCTTTAGAGAGCGACGAGGTCGGCGCGGTCATCGGGCTGTACTGCGAGACTGGCACAACCGATCCCATGGAGACCGCCCGGGTCATGGAAGAACTTCATCAGGAATATAAAGAAGAGAAACCGATGGTTTTCACCTTCAGCGGCGGTGAGTTCGTCGACGAGTGCGTGGAGTACCTGCACAAAAACGAGGTTCCCGCCTTTGTCGAAACTGAAGACGCCCTAAGTTCGATGGGTGCTCTCTTCCGGAAAAAAAGATTTATAGAAAGAAGAGAAAAGATGCCGCCTCTCGAAATACCCGACGATATGGACTTCGAGGGGATAAAGGATATACTGGAACCGATTATCGATGAAGGAAGAACTACTCTCTTGGAAGATGAAGCGAGGCGCATATTGGACCTAGCGGGTATCCCCATGGCTGACGGAAAGGTCGTCCACAGTCTAGAGGAGTGTGTCGAGACCGCGGAAGAGATCGGCTATCCAGTTGTTTTAAAGGTGGTTTCCGAAGACATAGTACACAAGAGCGATGCTGGAGGGCTCGCACTTGATCTTCAAAATAAAGAGGAAGTTATCGACGCGTATCAGGCGATATATTCGAACTGCAGGAACAAATATCCCAACGCACATATCAAAGGCATCTCGGTGGCGGAGATGGTCGAGGAGGGAGAGGAAGTCATAATTGGAGGAACCACCGACGGGTCATTTGGACCGGTTGTGATGTTCGGGCTGGGAGGAGTTTACGTGGAGATATTGGAAGATGTCGAATTCAGGGTCGCGCCTATAACTGGTAGAGAAGCTAAGAGGATGATAGGAGAGATAAACGCCTTCCCTGTCTTGGTCGGGGCTAGAGGCCAAAAAAGAAAGGATCTCGACGCTCTAGCGGAAACCGTACATAGAACCTCTCTACTGATGGACCAAGTAGATGCTATCTCCGAGATAGATTTAAATCCTATAAAAGCCCTAAATCAAGGTAAGGGATGTAAGTCTGTAGACGTTGCGATTAATCTTAAAAGTGGTGATATGAAATGAAAAATCTCATTATATCTTCGACGGAAAAAGATGCGGGAAAAACTACTATCGGTTTGGGATTAGCTCTTGGAGAAGACAGCCCTCTAAGTTATTTCAAACCCTTCGGTGACAGGCCGATATACAAGAAAAAGAGACTCATTGACTATGACGCTAAATTGTTCAAGAAGGTACTTTCACTGGAAACAGATTACGAAAAGTTCTGTATCGGGTTCGACCATTCTAAGATAAAATACGCTTACCAGAAAGACACCATAGAGAAAAAGCTCCAGGAGAGGATAGAAGAGCTATCCGAGGAGAAGGAAGGTCTCATAATAGAAACAGGGAAGCACTGGGGATTCGGCTCTTCGATAAATCTCGACCCCGTCTCTCTTTCGAAGATGACGGGTTCTGAAGTGATACTCGTCTCCTCGGACAGCGATACCGAGGTCTTGGACAAACTGACCACCGCGACACAGTACTTCGAAAAGATGGGGGCGGACCTGCGGGGAGTGGTTTTGAACCGCGTCGATTCTGTAGAAGAGGCGAAAGATTTCATCGTCGAAGATATAGATGACCTAGGTCTAGAAGTGCTCGGCATAATCCCGGAGATATCTAGCCTCGATCTCACCAGGATGAGCTTTATAAGCGACATGCTCTTCGGAAAAGTCGTGGCTGGACAGGACGGTTTGGATAATATAGTCGAAAATATTTATGTAGGGGCTATGAGCGCCGATGAGATGGTGAGGAGTCCAGCATTTCAGGAGAGTCGAAAGTTGATCGTCACCGGTGGAGACAGAACCGATATAATCCTTGCTGCACTGGATGAAGGTACCTCCGGTCTAGTTTTGACAAACGATATCATCCCGCCGAGCAATATAATATCGAGAGCCGATAGAGCAAATATACCTTTGATATCGGTACCCTTGGATACTTACGAAGCCGCTAGAAGGATAGAAGAGATGGAGACCATCACCACCATCGAAGACGACTTCAAGATCAAAAATATTAAAGACGAGGTAGCTCCTAGGTTAGATATCGAGATATGAGATACAACGGAACCTTTAAAGGTATCCGATAGAATTTACGGGGAGGATCATCATGCCATATGACGTTGATTATGTAGAGGCCGAAAAGGCATTGAAGAATATAGGGAGAGGAGATAGGATCTTTGTAGGTTCGGGTGCGTCCGAACCCCAGTATCTCGTGAAAGAACTTATGGGCCTTGCCGATCAATTTTATGATACTGAGATTTTTCACATCCAGACTTTAGGTGTTGCGCCTTATACGGAAGATAAATTCAAAGATCGTTTCAGACATAACGCTTTTTTCGTAGACGACAATACCAGGGATGCGGTCGCTAAAGGAAGGGCCGATTACACCCCTATATTTATGAGAGATATTCCAAAACTTTTCAAAAATGGTAGGATACCTCTCGACGCCTCACTTGTACAGGTCTCGCCGCCGGACAAACACGGGTGGATGAGTTTCGGGATCGCGGTCGATATAATACGTGCTGCGGTACAGAACTCTAAGATGGTCATCGCTCAGGTCAACCCGAATATGCCGAGAGTGCACGGAGACGCCTTTATCCACGTGGACGATGTGGATCACATCGTTCATCACGAGGAGGAACTTTTGGAATTCGATCCGATAGTCCCTACGGAGAAGGCAAAAAAGATAGCCGAAAACGTTAGTCCCTTGATAGAAGACGGGGCCACCCTTCAGGTGGGTTATGGGGAGATCCCCAACGCTTTACTATCTCATCTCGATGAAAAGGAAAATCTGGGCATACATACGGAGATGCTTTCCGAGGATCTCGCGGAATTGATCCAGAACGGGACTATAACGAACAAACAGAAGAGCATCAACCCCGGTAAGAACATCGCATCTTTCTTGATGGGAACCAAAGATCTTTATGAGTTCGTAGATGATAACCCCGAGATCGAACTTCACCCTACTGATTATACGAATGATCCGTTCACTATCGCTAAGAACTACAAGATGACCGCTATAAACACGGCTTTACAGGTAGATCTCACTGGACAGGTCTGCGCAGATTCTCTCGGCTACAGTTTCTACAGCGGGATCGGTGGTCACGCGGATTTCATGCGGGGCGCAGGTTACGCCGAAGACGGGAAATCGATAATCGCATTGTCTTCCACGGCTCAGGACGGCGAGGTCTCTAGGATAGTACCCTCCTTGGATGAAGGAGCCGGTGTGGTGACCACTAGGGGAGACGTCGAGTATATCGTCACGGAATACGGTTTGGCTTATCTCAAGGGAAAGAACATTAGGCAGCGCGCTATGGAGCTTATCAATATAGCCCACCCGAAATTCAGGGAGAAGCTGCTGAAAGAAGCTAAAGAACACGATCTCGTCTATGAAGACCAGATGTTGGTTGCTGGAGAAGGAGGAAGGTATCCCGATGAATACGAGGACTATAAAGAGATAGAGGGTAAAGAATATCTTTTCAGACCGATGAAGCCCACGGACGATGAATTATTGAAAGATCTCTTTTACTCGCTCTCGGACGAGAGCAGGTACAAGCGGTTCATGAGCACCCGTAAAGACATGCCGCATGAAAGAAGACAAGAGTTCGTGCAGATAAATTATAATAAAGAGATGGCTATCGTCGTGATAGATCCTGAGATCGAAGGTCCGGACAGGATGGTAGCTGAGGCGGATTACAGGATCAAAGAAGGCCAGAACGTAGCGGAGGTCTCGGTGATGGTGAGGGATGAATATCAGGGGCGGGGTATAGGCACTGCACTTCTCGAACACCTTACTGTTATAGCGAAGGGTCAGGGTCTGTACGGATTCACTGCTGAAGTGCTAGCCGACAATAAAAAGATGCTGGGTGTTTTCGAAAAGATGGGATACGATATAGAAAAGAAACGGCAATACAACGAGTACAGGCTCAGGATGAGATTTATCGAATGAGCTAAAAACGGACTACAGGACCTCTCGAGAACGAAGTGAACTCACTCAGGAACCCTTTATATTCTCGGCGACCTTTTCTATGTAGTCATCTCTATCCGAGATATCTATATCCTTCTCATGAGCTACCAGCAGTAATGCCGTTTTGATCTCAAGGTCGAGTTCGTCCTGTTTTTTATTGACTAGTGACATGATCTCCTGCCTAGAGAACCCACTGTGATCGACCACTTCATTTAGAATCTGGGGAAAAAGATCGATCTCTCCCTTTTCCTTCAAAATATCTTTAGTAGGCTCGAAACCGATAGGTATATCTATATCCCCGAAATCGAACTCAGCTTTCACGGAATCAGATTCGATAGTCACCAAACCCGAGGCTACAGCTTTATCTAGTAACTTCCTTGCCTCATCGGAAGAGTACCAGTCTAGGTCGGCGGATTGGATATAGATGAAATCCTCTTTATCGATCTCTTTACCGCCTTGTTGGAAGAGAACAGCCAGCGCTGTCTTCAACTCGTCTTGTATCTTATCGCCTCCTGTAGGTCAAGGATCAAACCTTTCAGATTAGGATGGCTGATATCATCGAGTCTTTTACGAGAGATCCCGCCGACGAAAAGGTCGTAATCTCCAGTAGGTAAGAGTTGGAGATATTGTCTCTCGAACTTATCGTCGGAGAGGTCCGTGAGAACTATGGTATCGATACCTTCGTCCAGGCAGAATTGACTTATCTCTTTGACACCCATTTTCCTTATCTCTTCTGAGGGAGAAATGATCTTACCCTTATAATCTATAGAAAGGATTAGTTTATCACTCAATTCTATCGAGTTCAATATAGCCTTTTTGGAAGAGATCGTTTTGGTAGAGAGGACTGCTCTATCCGCTCCAGCGATGAAAGCGTCCGTTATCCCGGCTGAATCCCTCGCGCCGACATCGGCCCAAATCTTCTTCCTTGTACTCATCTTACGGAGAGCTTCGGTCTGTGGCCTGTTAAATTCTATACCGTCGAGGTCTAACAAATAAAGTCTATTATATTCTTCTAGTTCGTTCAAAATTTCTTGAAGACCGAGCTTATACCCCTTTTTTAGGTATGGCTGGTACTCTCCATCTTTCACGATCACGGGTTTGGACTCCATCATTGAAAGAGATGGGATCACATCCATTTCCATAGATGGTGATATCAAAGGGGTTTAATAAATGGATTGATTTCAACCGTTAAAATCTAATACTTCTTGCCGTCTAAATAGAATTGTGCAGCTGAATCTTCGCAGGATCAAGGGAGAGGACATCCCGAAGATAGTCGAACTCAAAAAAACATCTATGGGACCCGTATGGGACGATGCCGGCATCTCTTATGATGAAAGATCTCTAAAAAAATTCCTACAGCACCGGATCGTGAACGATAGGATGATAGGTGCTTTCGATGAAGAGGAAGGAGAGGAGAGAATCCTCGGATTTTTGCACTCCACCACATTCCAAGATGTGGTGAGTTCCGATAAAGTCAGGGAGATCCTTACTGTAGTTATACACCCAGATCACTTTGGACAGGGGATCGGCGAAGAACTCATGGAGAAGGAAAGATTGGATGCGAAGGAGGACGGTGTAGACATAATGAAATTGGAAACGCTGTCCGAAAATGAAAGAGCTTTGGAATTCTACGAGAAGCAGGAGTTCCACGAGAAAAAAAAGGTGATGACTCGAGAATTGGATGATGATTAGGATCGATCTACCGTTTTTTTGCGAAGTAGAGAAAAAGAATATTATATAGAGAGTGTATAAGGTAGTGAGGAGTTTCAGATGGATGACCTTTCGTTTCCACTTGTAGAATGGTTAAGTGACGTCGAGGGCGTGAAGTACAACCTCGCTTCCAGCAGTGTGGAGGCGATCACTCTTTCTGAGTTGGGGGCCCTCGAAGAACATTTGGCTTTAGGATATCCCGAAGATGAACTCGAAGAGCGATTGGAGGACAAGATCGCGAACACCTATGAGGAGGATGTCGGCACGGTTATTACAGCGGGGGCCCAGGCCGCTAATTCACTGATCGTCGATGCGCTCCTTGACAGTGAAGATGAAGTCCTGGTCGAGGATCCTAGTTACACTCCTCTTCAGATCGGTCCGGAGTTGAAAGGGGTAGATGTTAAAACGTTCAAACGGAGCTATAAAGACGATTTTAAGATAGATCTAGATGGGATCAAGGAAAGATGTTCCAGCGATACGAAGATGATCGTCTTGACGAATCCACACAATCCCAGCGGGGTTTTTCAGCATCCAAAGGATCTGAGAGAATTCAGCGAATTCATCGAAGAAAATGACATCTACCTTGTGATTGATGAGATATACAGGGATTTTGTAGAGAATGGTTCAAGTGGTGTTTCCATCTCGGACAATGTCATAGTGACTTCGAGTCTATCTAAGATCTACGGGCTCGGTGGTTTGAGGCTCGGCTGGGCGGTTTCGAAGGATGAAGAACTGATCGAGAAGCTAAAAAGCGTTAAATCGTACCTCTCTCCAAAAGGTCCCACGCCTACATTAGAGATAGGTTTGATGGCCTTTGAAGAAAGGGGTCGCCTTTTGGAGCGGGCAAGAGAAACAGCTGAAAAAGGCAGGTCCCTAGCCCGGGGCTGGGTGAGCGGAAATTCTTCCATAGAATGGGTAGAACCTTCTTCCGGTATAATTTCATTCCCCAGATTGAAGATGGAGATCGATGGTGAAGAGTTCGCAAAAAGAGCTAAAAAGGCGGGTGTCCTCGTAGCACCCGGAAGCTACTTTTCTCAAGGCAGCGAGTTCGATTCACACATCCGATTGACATTCGGTAAAGATTTTACCTCGATTGTAGAGGGTTTTCAGCAGCTCTCGAAAGTGGTTCAAAGTATAAACGATCAAATTGGATAGGTCAACTTGCTTCTAAAGGACTCTATCGATCTTTCGAGCGAGGGGTTTGAAAACCCTGTAAGAAGTGAATAACGTGGTGAGTAGAAGTGCGAAGAAAGTACCTATGGTGTTGAATATCATATCCAGTATCGTATCCTTAAAATCACCTTGAAGCCCGATGCCGATCAAAACATCGATAGAAAATTCGAACAATTCCCACAACACACTTACAGATAAGATGAACGTTATCACCAAAAATAAGATCATCCATGGCGGGATATGAAGGGTCTGGGATATATGATCAATATATATCAGATAGATCAGTATCAGTAATCCGACTACTATGCCGGCCAAAAAATGGGTGATATTGTTCCACCACCTAAATTTGATCTGGAAACGAACTGTTTCACCAGCTAGATAGAAGAATAAAGAAGAAGAAATCCAAAATTGAAAGGACACGGGAATCTTTCGCTTCAATTTTGTAGAGAATATGTAGGGGATCATAGATAGAGCAAAAGAAAGTATACCGACCGTAAATGCCCACTTATTCAGAAGAAAAGCACTAGAGACAACGAGTCCTATAATACCGATCTGTAAAATCTTCGACGTCAATAGAAGAAAATCATCATCTCTTTTACCAAATATTGCATAAATAGTCTTCACTAGGTCTCTTCGTGGATTTTCTGATCGATTCTCGAATCTAGTCCTTATCCTGTTCAGGATACTGAAACTTTCCCACTTCAGATAGTAAATTTTCCTATACCAACGGAACGCGTAGGCGCCTATGATCCCGGAGATCGTGATGACTAGTAATTCTATCATCAACTGATCGTTTCTGACCAGTATATCAGTATTTAAGAATCGGTCACTGGTAAACTGACCTGTCACTAGAATAGCCCCTGCCGCTAAGGTGAATAGAAATATGAATGAAACTGAGAAATATAGATTTGTTTCGAAATCGGTGTGATAGGTGAGATTCAATATGATCATGAATCCGAGGATCGGAGCCATGGCTGCAAAAGCTAAGTCTCCGAAAATCCAGATCCTACCAAAAAAGGGTGATAAACCGGTCACGCCGAAAAATAAGGGGATAGGGGTCCATTTGAAGATGTCTCTCTGTATACGGTCTTCTTGTTTGATCCTTGAGATCCCGTAGATAAGACCTGTATAGCTTGAACTTATTAAGGACCAAAGCAAGTCCAACCTAACAACTGATAGAAAAAGCCCTATCAACCCAAAGGAGAATACGACTATGAACAGTGACCGGTTCTGGTCAGGTAGTTTTGCCCCCATCGTACTCCTAAGGTATGAAAAACCTAATATTTATAATCAAGGAAATGAAGAGTTCAAGGTTGTAAGGTATCCCAAATTCGCTAAAGAGTTGATCTCTACTTCAAACTTCACAGCGCTTGTTACATATCTCTCATTATAGAGATCATATTCTTGACCTTTTTGAAAAAACCTATATCGCCGTAGAATGTATCGATAACCTTCTCGACTGTTTGGTTAAGATCTCTGCTGTATGGAAACCAGTTGAATTCATCTTTTTTGTTCTTGTTGATCATGACCGATTTCGTCTGTGAGAAAGTTTTCAATCCTTCAGGTCCGTGATACCTTCCCATCCCACTCTTTTTGACACCTCCGAATGGAAGATACGGATTTCCGATATTTTTCAAAGTGCCGTTTATGTATGCGTTCCCGGTATCGAGTCTGCTCACTACCTGCTGGGCTTTTTTCACATTGTCCGACCAAACGCTAGAGTTAAGCCCATATTTTGTGTCATTAGCAAGATCGATCGCTTCTTCCATATCTTTAAAGGGCATCACGGGCATTACGGGGCCGAAGGTTTCCTCCTTCATAATCTTCATGTCGTGATCCACATCGGTGAGAACGGTGGGATAGTAGTAAAATCCATCTCTTTTCCCACCAACTAAGACCTTCGCGCCCTTCTCTCTCGCATCTTCGACCTGCTCTTCAACGATATCTACTTGTTCGGCCTTTGTCATCGGTCCGATATCGGCATCGCTACTGGGGCCGACTTCTAGTTTCTTAGTCCCTTCGACCGCATCTTCTATAAATTCATCGTAGATATTTTCCTGGACATAAACTCTCTCGATCGACATGCAGGCCTGGCCTACATTCGAAAAGCTTCCGAATACCGCGCCTTTCACGGCCCTCTCTAGGTTCGCATCGTCGAGGACGATCATGGGATCCTTTCCACCGAGTTCTAGACTGACATGAGTCAGATGCTCAGCTCCGTTTTTCATGATCTTCTTGCCCACGGGTATACTTCCCGTGAAAAAAATCTTATCCGGTCCGATATTCACCAATTTTTTCCCTACCTTTTCTCCACCCTGAAAAACATGGATAAGGTCTGAATCGATATCTGATCTATCAAAGATTTTTTTTATCAACTCGCCCACCATTGGGGTTACTTCTGAAGGTTTTAGCAAGACCGCGTTGCCCGCCATTAAGGCGGTTACCGCAGGTACCATGGAAAGTTGAAGGGGAAAATTCCAGGGCGATATTATCGAGACCACACCCATAGGTTCATACTCAACATAGGATTCATTCTTCCTCATAAAGGAAGGAGTTTTCCTCTTCTCTTTGGACAATACTTTTTCAGTATTAGTTTCGTAGTGCTTGGTGAATTCTAAGGTGGCGAGGACATCGGTCATCAGCGCCTCCATATCTACTTTTCCCGTATCTTTAGTCAACACATCTACGATCCTCCCTCGATCCTCTAAGATGACCTTCCTCAGGCTTTGGAGTTTATCGGTGCGTTCTTGAAAAGAGCTTCTAGCCCAGCGAGGATATGCTTCTTTTGCACTCTCATATGCTTTTTTTATCTCCTCTCCAGTAGCTTCACGATATTCCTTTACTACTTCTCCAGTCTTTGGAGCGACAGCCTGGATAGTCATGATCCGGTACCTCTTCAATAATATAGGTTACTCTCAGATATTTCATGTTGTTTATAAGAATATTGGTGTGAGATTATCCGATGATGGTGAAGTTATAATCGAAGGCTGATCTACTTCAACTCTAGATATCGTTACTATCGAAGAACAGCATCGCGAGACTCAACGGGACCACAATCCAAAGTAGAAAAACGATAGTCAACAATTCTATGCTCAACACTTCGGGTAGATGAGATGCTCCTCCAAGGACACGGTTCGTTGCGTATGTAAGTACATCTATGGGGTTGCCAACGCCAGCCATATAGTACCAGTCGGGAAATTCCAGTTGAACCGCGCCTTGAGTCGGAAGTTCAGTTCCAGTCGCGATCGCTGAAACGAAAAGGACTAGATCCCAGATCACGTTGAAAAATATCCATATAAAAATACCGCCGGCTAGCGCTCTAGTGGTCTTCGTCACGAAGCTGGACATCAGAAAAGATATGCTGAGGAAGGCTAGGCTGAAAAGGAAAGAAAAGATGACGAAAGAAACGTAATCTAGACCTCCTTCGAAACCTGAGGTCAGACCGATTATCACTCCACCGATACCTAGACCCACGATGATGGAGAAAGCGAGTACCGAGCCGAGACCGGTGAATTTACCTATGATCACGTCCTTTCTATCTAACTCCGAGGTGAGTAGCAAACCGATAGATTTCGATTCGACCTCTTTAGTTATCGCTTTGTAACCCAGCATTATAGCTACAATAGAGATGAAAAGGACGACCAGCTCGTTGGAATAGGATATGATCTCTTCAAAACCGGCATTATCTTGAATATGCCCCTGATATACCGAGATCATCACGATCAATGCGATGAAAAGACCGGTGACTATGATGATCCACTTGTTTCTGATGTTATCCATGAATTCCTTCTTGGCGAGGGTTACAATAGAATCTATCCTGCTAGCCGACATGGTTACCCCCTCCCACCTCCCATGTATCTCATGAATATTTCCTCTAAATCACTTTCTTCGGTGGAGAAATCTAGGATGTCAACGCCGCTGTCCTCTATGATATCTAACACTTTCTTTTTATCTTCGTTATCACAGACCACGGTGACCCTGTTTCCCTTCCCTTGGAATTTTTGTACGGCGCTGCTCTTTTCTAGTACGTTTCCCACGTTCTCTATGTTCTGAGAAATGGTGACATTCAATCTTGCCGGCATCTCCAATTCTTTTCGCAACTCGTCGACTGAATCCAAAGCTCTCAATCTTCCGCCTACAATTATTCCGACTCTATCCGCGACTTCTTGAACGTTCGGCAGTATATGTGAGGAAAAGAATACGGTTTTGTTATCATCGGCGTAATCTTTGACCATCTTTTTTATCTGGGCCGTGCCTTCCGGGTCTAGACCCGAAGCGGGTTCGTCCAGTATGAGAAGCGGAGGTCTTCCTAATAGGGCTTGGCCGAAGGCTAGTCTCTGAACCATGCCCTTCGAGTAGCCACCGACTTTTCTATCCGCCGCATGGGTGAGGTTAAGTTTTTCTAGAAGCTCTTGAACCTCCTTTGTGTTCACGTCTCTCAGATCCGCGAAGAACTCTAGAGTTTCTCTTCCGGTCAGGTTATCGTAGAGGTCTATATTCTCAGGGAGATAACCTACACGTGAAGTTGCGACTCTCTTCTCCTTCTTCAAATCCTTTCCCATCACCCTTATCGAGCCTTCAGAGGGGCTCAACAGACCCATGATCGCCTTTATAGTGGTGGTCTTACCCGCGCCGTTCGGCCCGAGAAAACCGAAGATCTCACCTTTTTCGATATCTAGATCGAGTGAATCTACGGCTTTCAGCTCACCGTACCTTTTGATGAGGCCTTTGATGCTTATGACCGAAGTCATGCGGTTTTTTAAGTGAAAATGAGTATATAATATTTTTCAGTATTTCCCGTATCGGGTTACAGAGTTCTGAAGACTTATGTGATCCTCCTATACGATCATTCAAAAGAACGCCCATAAGTATATATGCTAGAGGAGTCTAGAGGAAAAAGAAGGAGGTGAACTAGATATGAAAGGAGAAGTTAAGTTTTACAATACCATGAAAAACTTTGGATTCATCAAGCCTGAAGAGGGTGATGAAGACCTGTTCGTTCATAGAAGCGAGATCGAAGGCAACTACCTGAACGAAGGGGACGTGGTAGAGTTCGATACTGAACAGAGCGATAGAGGTCCTAGAGCTACGAGCGTCAAAAAGCTCGAATAGATGCAGCTCTTTTTTCGTCTATTTTGATATCGTCGAAGGGATAGATGGGAAAAGAATATAATAACTAGCTTGATTATTATAGCAATATGCATCCTTCAGAAGAGTTGAAAGGTTCGAAAGGCACTGATCTTTCTGGCAAGAAGATAATTCTCGGGGTGACCGGCAGCATCGCCGCCGTAGAATGTGTGAAGTTGGTGAGAGAACTCGTGCGTGAAGGCGCCGAAGTCCACTGCGTCATGTCGGAATGGGGCGAAAAGATAGTTCATCCCAACTCGTTAGAGTTTGCTTCCGGTAACGAGGTCATAACGGAACTTACCGGTCAGGTGGAGCACGTCAGTCACTGCGGAAACGTGCCGGATAAAGCCGACCTTTTCCTTATAGCTCCAGCTACCGCTAACACCATATCAAAGATAGCTAAAGGAATAGACGATACTCCAGTTACTACTTTCGCGACGACATGCGTCGGATCCAACATCCCTATAATGGTGGTTCCGGCGATGCACCAGACCATGTACGATCATCCTATCGTCATGGATAACCTCGAATACATCAAAAGGAAGTTGAACGTGACCGTCGTAGGCCCTAGAATTGAAGAAGGGGCTGCGAAAGTAGCCGAGAAGGACCAGATCATGGACGAAGTCATAAGGGGATTGAAAAATGATCTCGAGGGGGAAAAAATCACCGTCGTTACCGGCTCATCAGTAGAACCTATCGACAGCATGCGGGTGATCACGAATAGAGCCTCGGGAAAAAGCGGGATAGAACTCGCCAAGAGAGCTTACAGGAGAGGAGCGGATGTCAGGTTGTGGTACGGGAGCGTTGACTATGAAATTCCTCATTGGATACCCGATCGGAGTTTCGAGACCATCGAAGATCTGATCGAGATGTCAGATGATCTAGAAGGGACCGTTATCGTTCCTGCGGCACTATCCGACTTCTCCGTCGAAGAGGTAAGAGAGAAAAAGATATCGTCTTCTGAACCTTTATCTTTAGAGTTGGAACCCACCCCCAAATTCATAGACGAGATCCGAGATGATGTAAATCTTCTGGTCGCTTACAAGGCAGAAGACACTAGAGAAAGAGCAAAAGAAAAAGCGGATAAGATGGTGGAAGAAGGAAGAGCCGATATAGTCATGGGTAATTCTTTGAAAGACGTAAGATCGGATTGGAACAGCGTCTATATCTCGAGCAGAAACGAGTGGGTGGAAGGTACCAAAAGGGAAATAGCCGAAAAGATATTGGATGCAGTGAAAAGGAAGATAGTATGAGCAGTGAAGCGTTCTGTCCAGCACACATAACGGGTTTTTTCACCCTTCCTTTCGAGGGTAAGAATTACGAAAACGATACCAGGATGGGTTCTAAAGGTGCCGGTTTTTCGGTCGAGCTCGGTGCTCACGCGGAAGCAGAAGTGGATGGAAAAGGTTGGGATATCATAGTGAACGGTGAACAGAGTTCTTTTTTGGTGGTGGAAAAGACCGTTTACAACTTCGCAAAAGGAGGGACCGTCGAGATCGAAACGGATCTACCTTTCAGTCAAGGTTTCGGTATGAGCGGTGCCTGCGCACTTTCGGCTGCTCTAGCCGTGCTGAAGGAAGTCGGAAAGAGTCCTGATGCGGGCCTTTCGGCGGCTCACAAGGCCGAGATGTTCTGCAGGACCGGGATGGGGGACGTTCTTGCACAAACCAATGGAGGTTTCGAGGTAAGGATCAAAAAGGGTTTACCGCCTTCCGGCGAGATAAAAGTCGAAAAGATAGAGAAAGACGTGGTTCTAGCGGTAGCCGGAAGTCCGTTGGTGACTCCCGATATTCTCAACGATCCGTTCATGGTCGGATGGATAAATTCAGTCGGAGAAGAGCTGATGGAAGAATTCGAACCGGATTACGATTTCGAACATTTCTTGGATCTTTCGTTGAGGTTTGCCGAGGAAACGGAATTCATCAAGGACAGTATAAAGCCGGCTTTAGAAGCCGGTAAGAAAGCCGGAAAGGGAAGCATGGCCATGATAGGCAACTCGGTCTTCTTTTTTGGAGATACGGAGGAGTTGAAGGACTTGTTAGAGGAGAAAGTCGGAGAAGAGAACGTCTATGTGACGAAGATCGATAACGAGGGTGCGAGAGTAGTTTGATAGTCGTCTAAGATGTAATTATATTCATATTTACTCATCCTTCCGCCAGTGTAAAAAGTTGATCGTCTCCCCCGGTATCGAAGAGTCCCAATCTGGCCCCAGCGTCTAACCAACCGTGCGCATAATTGATACAGGCGAAGGCGTTCACCAGATCGCCTTCTTCGTAAAAATGCTTCGCATCTTCCTGATAAGCTTCCACCATCTCGAGAAAATCTTCCGCCAATCCTTTGAAGTGTGATCGATCGGGCTGGACCATCTCGATCTTATCCAAAGCTTCCTCGGTTTTAGATATGTATTCCTCCACTCTTTCTTCAGAGACCACTGTTATAACCCCCTCATATAACCTCTATAGATTCTCCGCCATCTTTGGATTCGCGAGGTCTAACCTGAACCAGGAGAGGTTCGGAAAGACCAGCTCCGGACAAAATGGCTTCTCCCACCGGAAGACGACTTATCTCATCTTTCATCCCCTTAGTCATGCCCTCAACGGACTTTTCTATCGCTTTCAGATCGTTGGGATTGGTGACTTTCAATATTATCTGAGTGTTGCACTGGCTGAGCACGTTTTTGTCGACTTTCGCGGGCCTTTGAGTGATTATACCTAGACCTAGACCGAATTTTCTACCTTCTGAAGCTAGGGTTCTAAACGTATCGGAACATCTCACTTTTCCTCTCTGTGGACAGAAGTTATGGGCTTCTTCGGCGAACATTATCAGCGGGGGAATTTTATCCCTCTTTCTTAATTCAAATATCGAGTTGGCTATCTTATCGACGATGAAACCCTGCATATCCGGAGGGGTGCCTTTCAGATTTACGATGGAAGCTCTTCCCTCGTTGACCAACTCGTCCATCCTCGTGCCTTTAGCCGCGAAGATATTTTTATTCCGAAGTTCCTCGAGCCCCTTTATCAAAGTGGTCGAAACATCCTCTTCGTTACTTTTTAGAAGGTTTATCACGTCCCCCACCCCGAAGCTTCCCTTTGAATGAGCCAACTTTGACTTAGCATTTTCTAGGCTGTTGATATAGGTCTTCCTCTTGTTGAGGTCACACATATTTAAGATCTCTTTGGTCTCCATATTTTTAAAAGTGAATCTCAAAGGCTGCGACCCTGTATTTATCTCGGGGTTCGGTGAAAATTCGGTCAATTTATCCCCGTAACCTCTCGGTTCTATCTCGAAAACTTCAGAACTTTTCGGATTGCCCGCCTTTGCTATGGAACGGTATTCGCCGTGGGGATCTAATATCACCATAGTGACGTCGTTTTTAAGCATCTCCTCTATCAGGACGCCGGCGGTGTAACTCTTCCCGCTGCCTGTCTTAGCAAGCACGGAAAGATGTTTCTGGGCGATGGTGTTGATGTTCATGTTCACCTTGATGTCGTGCCCACGCAGCTTTCCTATATATGCCCCCTCTCTGCTTTCTTTTAATCCTAAGACTTCTCTTATCAGATCTTCCTCTGCCAAATAAACTGGTTCACCGGCTCTGAAAGGGTTGCCGGGGACCCTCAAAAGATTCTTTTCGTCCCTGTAGCCTATTATATTCACTTTGGCGACAACTGTTTCGTCAATATCCACTTCTTTGCCGTCGTTCAACTCTTCAGCCTTATCCACGGAGAGGTCGCTCTGCCGTTCTACACTCTCTATCTGTCCGAGAACCCACCCGACGTTGGGATGAGCGATCTGTACGTATTCGCCCTTGTTCACGGAAGAAGAGACATTGAACTTCATAGAAGTCGTGCCGACGTTACCAAAAGTCACCCCGACCCGACCGTATTCCTGCGTATCCTCCGTGAGGATTTCGTTTTCTTCCTCGAGCTCGTCCTCCGTCAGACTCATCCCATCTATAAGAAGATTAGAGCTCACATTTAAAAGGTTTTGCTTCACCTTCCAATTTGGAGATGACGATCAATCACCCATTATTTCCCTTCTCGCTTTTTCTCCAATCTTTTCCCTGATCTCGGAGGGACAAGATACCATCAGAGCCCAGGGTTGAGTTGGCCGCCTCTGTAGAGCTCTAGCCAAAGGACTGTAACTTGAAAGCTCGGCAAGATCGCCGTCATCGAGTATTTTAATACCGGTTTTGGATAACCTGGGTTCTGATAATTTTATCTCCTCGTGAGGTACATCGACCAGGATCTTGTTCTCATCTGTATTTTCCCGCCTAGCGATCCGTTTTTCCAGTTCTCTTATTCGCTCCAGATCATCGAGGCGTTCCATATCCAGACCTTCCGCTTTTTTCAATTGTTCCTGGTCCAACGTCATGCATTTCTTGTAAAGACGCCTGTATTTGATCCGCTGGACGATCTCCTCTTGAAACTTTCCTCGACTTTCTAAAAAATTCAAGAATTCCCTGTCAGACATCTCGTAAATATTCTCCGGTAGGTGCTTCAACTCGTCGACCGCCTTGGTCAGCATCAATTCGGCGATCCGAGCCGTTTTGTGAAAATAAACGGAGGAGTACATCAATCCTCTAGCGACCAGCATCCCCTCCACCGCTGGAACGCCTCCCTTCGAGACCACCAGATTGCCGTTGTGGATCTCGACGGTCTGGATAAGCCTCTCCAGATCGATGATCCCATGGGCAGCGCCGGTGTAGTGGGAATCCCGCAGGAGATAATCGAGCTGATCGACGTCTAGAGAGCTGTGTATCATCTGATAAAGATATTTTTCCTCTCCGAAGTATTTCTGACCTTCGTGAACGTTGAGGTCAGTTATCTTCATCCTTTCAGGTTCCTCTTTTATCAGCTCCGCCACTTCTTCAGGATCGATCCCGTGGTTTTCCAATATCTTCGGTATGCTAGGGTGTTCTCTATCTTCGATCTTTCTAGATCCTCTGATCAATTCCTGGGTGATATCCATGTGATCCTTCCCGTCTTTCTCTTCGAGGAGGAATTCGAGAGTATGACTGAAAGGCGCGTGGCCCACGTCGTGAAGAAGCGCCGCGGCTTTGACCGTTTTCTTTTCCTCTTGAGAGAGCTCGAGCTGTTGGGCCATCTTGTCCGCCACGTGATATGCGCCTATGGAATGTTCCAACCTAGTGTGGTTCGCTCCGGGGAACACTAGATGGGTAAGGCCTAGCTGTTTTATCCCTCTCAACCTCTGCACTTCGGGGCAGTCAATCAGGTCCAAAAATGGACCGCTGAACTTCACGCTTCCGTGGATCGTATCTTGGATAGTCTTGTAGGTCATCTTGTTTGAAAAATCGAAAGAAAGTTAAATAGATTCTCCCGGGATAGAAAGCTTAAAAATAACATGTACGGGTACTCGGACGTTTCTAATCAACTCAAAAATCAGAACTCATCGCGAATACTTCTTCCAACCAATATTCCGGTCGCTGCCGCGTTAACTATATCGTGAGAAAGGCCGGCACCGTCTCCTGCCGCGTAAAGGTCAGGTATGGAAGTCTGCAGACCATCATCCACTCTAAGGTGGTTCGCGTAGAATTTGATCTCCGGCGCATAAAGCAGCGTCGCGCCAGAATCCACTCCGGGTATTATCTTGTTCAGCATTCCTAATCCCTCTTTTATATCGATCACCGCCCGTTCCGGTAATGCCATGGAGATATCTCCGGGGGTGTAATCTTTCAGGGTTGGTTGTACCGGATTCCTGTCGATCCTTGACTGGGTCGATCTTCGCCCGTCTCTCAGATCCCCTAACCTCTGAACTATAGGTTTTCCTCCGCCGATCGTGGTAGCTAACTGGGCTATCGCCCTTCCATATTTGGTCGTATCTTCCAGCGGCTCTGTAAGATGAGTCCGCACCAAAAAGGCGAAGTTGGTCTTATCCGATTCCTTATCCTTCAGAGAATGACCGTTGACTCCGATGAAACCGTCGTAATTCTCCTCCACAACGAAACCCCTGTGGTTGGTACAGAAAGTCCTAACGAAGTCGTCGTAACTCTTCGTGTAAAGATGAAATTTTGGATCTCTATTAACCTCTATCACGGGATCCATGATTATACTCGGCACTTCCACTCTAACGCCTATGTCTATAGGGGCAAAATCAGCCTTCAGCGGTAATCGGTCGGTCAAGTCCTGCACCCACTCTATCCCCACTCTTCCTGGTGCGAGAACAGTGTTATCTGCACGTATCTCTTCGCCCTCGACAGTTATCACACCTTTGCATTTTCTGTCCTCGATTAGTATATCTTCTACTTCGGTCTCAGTCTGGAAAGAAACTCCCCGGTCTTCCAATTCCTCCTTGAAAGAACTGATGACCGCGGGAGCTTTATCCGAGCCGATGTGGGCTTGCCTGATCGGGTAAAACCGAGCTCCTAAAGATGCAGCTCTTCTCCTCAGTTTTTCCTCCTGCTCACTATTTTCTTCCCTGGGCTCTGGCATGCCATGGGACGAAAGGATATCTTCTATGTATTCTATCAATTCCCATGCTTCACTATCGTTCTTCGTGTAATCCCGTAAATTTCCACCTATGTCGGGTCTAAGATTGACCGTACCGTCGGAATAAGTGCCCGCTCCGCCTACTCCAGACATTATATTGTCTTCTGTCCTTTTATGGATATCCTTCCCTTTATCTACAACTAACACATCTAGATCTTTTTCACTCAGTTCGTAACTGGCGAAAAGACCAGCGGGACCCGCCCCCACTATGATCACATCATGAGTCATACTCATAAACTCTCCAAAATCAATATAGTACGGGAGTTTATTTAATCTTGCCCCGCACAGCTTAGTCAATCAAATTCATCATATATCTCTCCCACTAGCTCCTCCAAAACATCTTCCAATGTTATTATCCCGTCGAAGTTTCCATCCTCGTCCCTGACGACTGCCTGATGTATCCTGTACTTTCTCATCCTCTGAAAGACCTTCGTGATATCATCTTGGTTCCTCACGAAGTGAGGCTCTCTTACGTGATCCTTGACTTTACCCTCTTTTTTTCCAAGTATTTCTTTGCTGTAGAGGATGCCTATCACGTCGTCCGAATCGTGTTTGGTCACGGGTAGCCTAGTAAAGCCGTGCTGCTGGATGAACTGCGCTACCTCCTCGATAGAAAGATCGGAATCCAGGGCGTAGGTCTCTTCTTTAGGCACCTTCACGTTTTTGACCTTTTGATCTCCGAACCAGAACACTCTTTGAAGTATTTCTTTCTCTATCTTTTTGATTTCACCCTCCTCTTCAAGCATCGTAGCCAGATGCATGACGTCAGTTTCTCTAACTTCCATCTCGTCGGATTCGGTCTCTCCTCCGAGTTTCGTGATCAGGTAGTCCGAGATGTTGTTCAATGCTATGATGAGAGGTTTTAGGATTATGGACATGTAGTAGATCAATGCGGCGTTGTTTTTACTGAACCGCTCTTTATTTTTCAGAGAAAAACCTTTAGGAGTTATCTCACCGAATATCAGCAGGACCAATGTCAGGATACCGCTAGCTATCGAGATCGCCCAATTGCCGATCGCTTCTTTGACCATAAAAGTGACAAGGGTGGGTGCGGCAACGTTGACGACATTATTACCTATCAAGATTGTAGTGATGGTCTGATCCATGTTTCGCTTGAGGTATTCGATCTTTTCGGCATGCTTTTCGTTCTTGTCTTTCATCTTGTTTATCTCTATCCTGTTCAATGCGGTCAATGCGGTTTCACTACCTGAGAAGCGGCCGCTCATATAGAGACAGAAAATCACCGCTGCGAGATACAATATGATTGACCAATCCATTTCTCTGTCACGTTCCCATTATACCCTTCATGATTTATTTTTTATGCCGTATTGCGACCTAAAATCTCGTTCAAACGATCCCTGCTCTCGATCAGTCCTTCCAAGTCTCTACCTTCTATAACAAGACCTCCTTTATAATCTTTTAAAGAAGATAGAACCTTCTCAAGTTCTATATCACCCTGGCCAAGAGGAAGGTGGACATCTTCTTCCCCGTGATTGTCGTGAAGATGAAGATTCGCTAAAGGAAGATCGAGCTCAAGAAAATCATCCAAGCGATCCGCTATGTAGGCGTGGCCTATATCTAGACAAAAAGCCGAACCGACCTCTCTAACCAGTTTTTCTATCTCCTCCGGTTCACTGCAGAAAGTTATCCACATCTCCGGAAGATTCTCCACTGCCAGAGTGACGGAGAACTCTTCAGCGGCTTTTTTCAACTCTATCAAAGATCCTTTAGAGATCTCGAGCACGGAATCCAAATACTGGCTCAAAGGAGAATACACCCCGGGATGGACGGTGACGACCTCAGCATCGATCATCGAAGCCATCTCTATCGATCGTTTAACTTCTTCAACGCTGACTTCTCTTATCCGGGGATTTATACTGGCTATATTTATATCGTTCAATGGAGAGTGGATCTGAACTTCAAGGTCTGAAGTCGAAAGAGCGTCCTTTATCTCCTCTTTACATTTCCATCCGTGATACTCTTCCGCGATGATCTCCCACCCTTCAAATTCTTTCTCGACATCTTCAAGCACCTCTTCGAAGGGGCGTAATGAGAACTTTGGATTGGAAACGAATATTCCGTTCATATCACTCCTCTACCTCTGTGAGAATATCTATAAGTTTCATCATCTCGTCGCAGACTATATCTACCTCTATTTCCCCTAAAGGTTGTTCCTCCTGTGAAAAATTTATCTTTTCGCTGCAGGCGGCCTGTTTAGAAAGTAGGAATGAACATCGGTCTCCAGTGACCCTGCTTTTCATATGATCTCGAGCGGTGTCCCTTATCTGCATATCCTCCAGTATCATCTTGAATCGAGTGAGATAATTGGATTCACCTTCGATTTTTTCCTCGCCTAGAGTCCACTGGGTTTTAGGAAATATATTCGAGAGACAGGAAACAACTCTTTCCTTGTCTTCCGTGGGAAACTTTGGGGTCTTTATCTTCACCTTGAAATCGAGATCTTTCAGATCCATCGCCTTTTGAGTATATTGGTAGATATAAAAGCGTTGTTACTCTCATTTCTTTCTACACTTTGGGAGATCATGGAAAAACTTTATATATTAGTTTCATACTAATTAGTAAATGAAGATATTACAACTTAAGGTTGTTAAGACGAGGTGATCAAAATGGCTGAAGAAGAAAAAAAAGAAGATGAAGAAGAGGAAGAAGGGCTAGCTAGACGGTCGAAAAGACGCGATAGAGAACTAGCGGAAAGTCCGGACGATTGGTTCTTCAGTCCTTTCAGGGAGATCGACAGTGTCTTCGAAGATCTGGATAGGACTCTAGATAGATTCTTCGGCAGGCCACGGAGATCACGATCCAGAAGAAGCGGTATAATGCCCTCTGGAAGAGCTCCGGTGACCGACTTGAGAGATCTTGGGAACAAGTATCAAGTCGAAGCCGAGATGCCCGGTCTCGACAAGGACGACATAGAGATAGAACTTAGAGACGATAATATAGTGATAGACGGTGAAAAGACGGAGGAAAGAGAAGAAGAAGGCGAAGATTATCTGAAAAAAGAGAGAGGATACACGTCCTTCCACAGACAGTTACCGCTGCCGGACGAAGTGAAGCCGGAAGAGATCGGCGCTTCTCTGGAAAACGGCATCCTGACGATAGACCTGCCCAAAAAAGAGACCGAGGAGAAGAAAGGAAAGAAGATCGAGATCGAATAGACTCCCAAAAACCCTTTCCTTCATATTTACAGCGGATAAAAAGTGGTTTGAATGGATAAAGATGAGTTCGAAGAAATGATACAACTCCTTCAGAACAGGACGAGAAGGAGGATACTCCACCTCTTGAGCAGAGAGGAAAATTATCCTTTAGCCCTTTCGAGGAATCTAGACACGAGTCAACAGGCGGTGTCTAAACATCTCGAAAAACTGGAAGACGAAGGGTTGGTGGTGTCGGAAGAATGCAAGAGCGAGAAGGGCGGACCGCCGACGAAGACTTACACGTTGAATAGGGAGTTCTCAATCAGGATCGATATCGGGCCACAATTGTTCAGCACTGAAGTCGAAAATCTCGAGGACGAGGACATAGAGAACTTCGAGGAGATCGAGGAAAAGATAGGCGAAGGGATTATCGAAGGAAGTTTCCTCGAAGGACACAGGAAGATAATCGAGAATATAGAAAAAGAGATCGAGCGGCTGGAGAAGAAGAGAAAATATCTGCTCAAACTGAAGGAAAAGGCTCTTTCAGAAGCATATCGCTATATACACGACAATATCGACAATTACCGCAAAAGAGAGGTCCTTTACTATGTTCTCGATTCAGGCGAGACCGATCCTAAAAAGATAGCTGAATATTTCAACGTTCGAGAAGATGAGATCGAAAAAATAATACTAGATCTGAAAAGGAAAACCAAGATATGGTGATAATATGAATTATGGAAAAGATGAGGATGAAGAAGATGAGGACGATAGACGCAGAAGGAGAGACCCATTCGGTGATATCTTCTCCGATATGTTCGAGTTCACCGATATGAATAAGGAATTTGAGAGAATGCAGAAACTAGCGGAAGAGATGCTCGATCGGAATAGAAAAAGGACCGGGAAAGATCCCTTCGTTTACGGCTTCTCCATAAGACAGGGCCCCGACGGCAAACCGAAGATAGACGAGTTCGGCAACGCTAAGGACTATTTCCACCGCGAGGAAGAAGACGTGGAGAAATCGGAATGGACTCCTCTTACAGATGTCCAGGATACCGGAGAGACGATAAAGGTCACCGTGGATATCCCCGGCGTTGAAAAGGAAGATATCGATCTGAACGTGAAAGACGATGTATTGATCGTTTCGGTGGAAGGTAAAAGACGGTACAAGAAAAGGATCAGGCTTCCAGCTAAAGTGGATCCAAAGGATGCTGAAGCCACCTACAACAACGGTGTACTCGAAGTCGAGCTCGACAAGATAACTGGAGATATGGGAGAATCGATCGAAATCGAATGAAGTGTTTAACCATGTCCGAAGAAAAAGACCAAGAGGGAGAGGAGCTTGAAAGGCTCGAGGAACTCGAGCGGAAAGACCAAGGAAATGAAGCTATTTCCGAAGAGGAGGAGTGTTCCGGCGGTACTGAAGGAGAGGAACCCGAGGATTCCGAAAAGCTCGAAGAGGAAGAGCAAAAAGAAGAGGACGAACCTACGAGAGAGGAGCTCTTCGAAGAGATAGAGGAACTCGAGAGTTCCTTGAAGAAAGTTATGGCGGACTTCGACAATTACAGGAAAAGGATGAACAAGGAAAAACAGAGGATAAGGAAGCTCGCTGCCGAAGATATGATGTGCGATCTTCTAGAAGTGCTCGACGATTTCGAGAGAGCGCTAGAGGAAGAGGATATCGAGAGAGACGGCATCGAGATGATCTACAAGAAGTTCTTTGATACGTTGAAAGAACATGGTCTCGAGGAGATAGAGGAGAACGAGGATTTCGATCCGAACTACCACGAGTGTGTACAGTCGGTGGAAGCGGAGGATGTAGAAAGCGATAAGATCATCGAAGTGTTTCAGAAAGGTTATAAGTTGAATGATAAAGTTATCAGACCTTCACGTGTTAAGGTCGCTAAATAAAATAGTATAGATAAAGATCCAAAAGGTGTTTAATATGTCGGAAAAAGTGTTAGGAATCGATCTAGGAACGACGAATTCAGCGATAGCTATAATGGAAGGTGGTGAACCAAACATAATCCCCAACAAAGAAGGGGAAAGGACCACTCCTTCAGTGGTAGCAATAAAGGAAGACGGCGAACGTCTGGTAGGAGAGACAGCAAAAAGACAAGCTGTGAAGAATCCTGACCGTACTATCGAATCCATCAAAAGAAAGATGGGTACCGATCACACGGTCAATATAGACGGTAAAGAGTACACTCCAGAAGAGATATCTTCGATGATACTCCAGAAGCTGAAAAGAGATGCTGAGGATTACGTCGGAGAAGAGCTCGATCGTGCCGTGATCACGGTCCCGGCTTACTTCAACGAGCCCCAGAGAGAGGCCACGAAGAATGCGGGTGAGATAGCAGGATTCGAAGTCGAGAGAGTTTTCAATGAACCTACGGCTTCAGCCATGGCCTACAAGATGGATGAAAAGGAGAACGTTGAAACGATACTGGTTTACGATCTCGGAGGAGGAACTTTCGACGTTTCCATCCTCGAGGTCGGAGACGGCGTCTACGACGTTTTAGCCACTTCCGGTAACACGGATCTCGGAGGAGACGACTGGACCCAAGAACTGGTAGATCACTGTATAGAAGAGTTCAAAAAGGATACGGGAATAGACATAAGTGATGAAAGAGAGGCCCTCCAACGTATCTACGAGGCCTCTGAAAAAGCGAAAAAAGAACTGTCGAGTCGACAGAAGACGGAGATAAATCTCCCCTACTTGACCGCAGACGACGACGGACCGAAACATCTAGAACTCGAAGTGACGAGAGCGGAATTTCAGAATATGACCAATCACCTGGTAGAAAAGACGAAGGAACCGGTCAACATCGCACTCGATGATACCGGTATGGAGGCTCACGAGATAGACGAAGTGATTCTTGTAGGCGGTTCTACTAGGTTACCGGCGGTGCAGGACTTCGTAAAGGATTTCTTTAACCAAGATCCGAACATGAAGATCAATCCCGATGAGTGCGTCGCTATAGGTGCCGCTATCCAGGCCGGAGTGATCTCTGGAGACGTAGAAGATGATATCGTGCTGTTGGACGTGACTCCGCTCTCGCTGGGCGTTGAAACCTTAGGTGGTGTGACCACCTCGCTTATAGATAGGAACACCACGATACCCACTAAAGAAAGCAAAGTGTTCACCACCGCTGCGGACAACCAGACCAACGTTGAGATACATGTTGTACAGGGCGAAAGAGCCATGGCGAAAGACAATCACAGTCTAGGCAGATTCAATCTGACTGGAATACCTCCTGCCCCGAAAGGCGTCCCACAGATAGAGGTGACTTTCAAGATAGACGAGAACGGCATACTGAACGTTTCTGCTGAAGATAGAGGTACGGGCAAAGAAGAGAGCATAACAGTCGAGGCCACGAGCCAGCTCTCCGAAGAAGAGATCGAACAGATGAAGGAAGAAGCTAAGAAACATGAGGAGGAAGACAAGAAGAAGAAGGATAGGATCCAGACCAAGAACGAGGCACAGCAGCTGGTCTATTCGACCGAGAGAACATTAGAAGAGATGGAAGACCAGATAGACGAATCTATCAAGGAAAAGGTCCAAGAGAAGATAGACGAATTACAGGATGCTCTCGACGAGGATGATTACCAAGAGATCAAAAAGAAGAAAGAGGAGCTATCCGAAACGGTACAGGAGATAGGTCAACAGATGTATCAGGCACAACAGCAGGCCGCCGGTCAAGGTGCAGGAGCAGGTCCTGGTGGAGCTGGTACAGGTGGTGCCGGTAGTGCCGGAGCTGCCGGAGCGGGTGCAGGCCCCGCCGGCGCGACAGCAGGGCCCGCTGGTGCGAATGCATCCAAGTCTAAGAGTGACGAAGACGAAGAGGTAGTCGACGCTGATTACGAAGTCGTAGATGAAGACGAGGAAGATGAAGAAGAAGATTAAACCAAAAACCCTTTCTTCTTTATCTATTTATGATGAAAAAGTATTTCACCTTGATGTGGTTAGGTGCTTTTAACAGCTCGAATCAAAAGATGGTAATATCATGAACATGAACGGAGAGGATTACTACGACATCCTGGGAGTCGATCGAGACGCTTCCAAGGATGAGATCAAAAAAGCCTACAGGAAGAAAGCGAAGAAATACCATCCAGATAAAAATCCGGACAACACTGAAGAGGCTCGGGAAAAATTCAGGAAGATATCCGAAGCCTACGAAGTTTTAGCGGATGACGAGAAGCGAAAAAGGTATGACCAATACGGAAAGAGAGGTGTTGAACAGCAGTTCGGCCAAGGCGGGTTCGACTGGTCCGATTTTTCACACCGAGAGGATGTTGAAGATGTGTTCTCCGACCTTTTTGGAGGGAGTAGAAGAGGAGGAGGTAGAGGAGGCGGATTTGAAGATCTTTTCAGTGAGTTATTCGGTGGTGGTCGAAGAGGTGGAGGCAGAAACAGAAGAAAAAAACGCGGTAACGACCTAAAGATGAGCTTTAAAGTGAATCTGAATGACGTAAGAGAAGGTACTGAGAAGACTGTCAAGCTCACTCGTAAAGCTCGATGTGAAGAATGTGGAGGGAGTGGGAGCAAGACCGGGGGAAAAAAGACGTGTCCCAAATGCGACGGACGGGGAGAGGTAAAACAAGCTCAAAGAAGAGGTTTTCAGCAGTTGGTAACTATACAGCAGTGTGATCGCTGTGAAGGTACCGGTGAGATCGTTGAGAACCCCTGTTCCAAATGTGGAGGGAGTGGGAGAGTTAAGAAGAGAGAGACCATCACTATCGATATACCTCCTGGAGCGAAGAACGGCAGTAAACTGAGAGTCGAAGGAAAGGGAGAAGCCGGCTTACGAGGAACACCTCCCGGCGACCTGTACATCATCTTAAGGGTAGAAGATGAAGAGGGATTTGAAAGGAGAGGTGACGACGTTATCACCGAAGCAACTATCGGCATGACAGAGGCGGCCTTGGGAACGAAGGTAAAGATCAACACCCTCGAGGGCGACGTGAACATGAAAGTACCTAAAGGCACTCAACCCGGGGATATCCTCCGCATCCCTGATAGAGGTCTGAAAAGGAGAAGAGGAGGCGGATACGGCGATCAACTGGTTAGGATGGACGTGAAGATTCCAGAGAACTTAACCAAAAAGCAGAAAGAGATTTTGAAAGAGTTCAAATCCATAGAAAAAGAGAAAAATAAGAGTTGGTTCGACAAGATCCGCGGGAAGTAGATTTGGTTTTTTCGGAGATATTATCATATTCCGACAAGGTAGTAGTATGTCTACTTTGACTAGATTGAATAGTTGAATGATCCTAGGCAGGATATAACTGAGAAAAGAAAGTTTCTGTAGCAGTCTTTTATCGGGATAAAAAGAAAAAGTTAGGAAGGGTTTTTTAGAGGATGATCGACCTAACTTATAGGCTGACCATCTTGGTAGTTATAGTCGAAGGCGTCACTAGCTCTTCGTAGGTCGGTGTTCCGTGCTTCGGTATGATGTTGATGTCCACGCTGTCCTGTGTTCCTAGGCGGGCATCTTCCGCATCGATGTCGGTATTTCCATTGGAGATCGCAGTAAGATCGATCTTTATTTTGTACAGATCGCCGGAGCTGACAAATGGATCGTTCGTGTCGTCTTCTTGTATGATGACCTGTTCCCATGCATAGCTTTGAGAGGTCGGAGCTCCACCACTAGCACCATCTACGTACTCAGAGTTTTGGGCTTTTAGGTTGATTTCCCAGTCATCGGTCTGCACTTGTATTATCGTCTGGTTGAGGTCCTGCGGGTTCGCACCTGCAGCGAGACCAATCTTCATGTTTATCTCTTCGATCTCTCCGTCTGCAGCGTTTGTAAATGCACCAGAAGAGTAGTTCACACCGTATGCGTCCTGCACTTGGAACGAGCTGGACACTTCACGGATCGCCTCGTCACCTGTTCTCTGCGCCTGCTGCTGTAACTGGTTCGCTGTGTCGATCAGTACACTCGCCGCCACCGCCGCAACCAGCACCATGGCTATGAATATGATGAGCGTACCAACGCCCATCGCGCCTTCTTCGTCTTCTTTCCTTTTTATGCGTTTCATGCTTGTTTTGCCTCCTTTCGGATACAGCATGATAATCATGCCCGTTTCTCACTATATAATTTAAGAAACAATTATTCTAACGAGTATTCGAGAACGATTATCAAAAATGATATGATAGTGTGGGCAGTAGTAGAAAAAAGGAGATCCATCCATTTATAGTAAAAGACATGACATTTTGTACTTTTTGTGTCTTTTACTAGCAGTGGAGCTCGTAACTTATTCCAAAAAGTTACGAGTTCCACTATAATCCGCTCTTAAAAAATTATAGAAAAATAGAAAAAGTTAGGAAGGGTTTTTTAGAGGATGATCGACCTAACTTATAGGCTGACCATCTTGGTAGTTATAGTCGAAGGCGTCACTAGCTCTTCGTAGGTCGGTGTTCCGTGCTTCGGTATGATGTTGATGTCCACGCTGTCCTGTGTTCCTAGGCGGGCATCTTCCGCATCGATGTCACTCTCGGCAGTAAGTGCAGTAAGATCGATCTTTATCTTGTAGAGATCGCCGGAGCTGACAAATGGTTTGTCTGTCTCGTCTTCCTGGATGATGACCTGTTCCCATGCATAGTGGGTACTATCAGGGAATCCCTCACTTGCACCTTCATCAAGCTCGGTATTGTTCGCTTCTAGATTCACTTCCCAGTCATCAGTTTGGACCTGCAGTATCGTCTGATTGAGGTCCTGCGGGTTAGCACCGGCAGCGAGACCTATCTTCATGTTTATCTCCTCGATCTCTCCGTTCGTTATATCCCCGGAGCTATCTGAGGGAAAACCGTCGGTAAGATAGCTTGGCAGAGTTTCGGCTTCAGAGTAGTTCACACCGTATGCGTCCTGCACCTGGAACGAGCTGGATACTTCACGGATCGCTTCGTCACCTGTTCTCTGCGCCTGCTGCTGTAACTGGTTCGCTGTGTCGATCAGTACACTCGCCGCCACCGCCGCAACCAGCACCATGGCTATGAATATGATGAGCGTACCAACGCCCATCGCGCCTTCTTCGTCTTCTTTCCTTTTTATGCGTTTCATGCTTGTTTTGCCTCCTTTCGGATACAGCATGATAATCATGCCCGTTTCTCACTATATAATTTAAGAAACAATTATTCTAACGAGTATTCGAGAACGATTATCAAAAATGATATGATAGTGTGGGCAGATCTTTTAACTAGGGTCTCAAAGAAATTATAGAAAATAGAAAAATTAAGAAAGGGTTTTAGATGATAGTCGAGCTATAAATCGACTATTTTGGTGGTTATAGCCGAAGGCGTCACTACTTCTTCGTAGGTCGGCGTTCCGTGCTTTGGAATTATATTGATGTCTAGATTCGCCTGAGTTCCTAGTGTTCCGATTATCTGGCTCCCACTATCATCTTCTGCGGTCAGATTTATAGTGAGTTTGTACAGGTCTCCGGATTCGACGAAAGAACTGTCGTAATTTTCGCTTTCCTGCTTTATGATGGGTTCCCATCCATAATGTTCTCCATCTGCGGCTGCCTCGTCAGCAGTATCGTTCCATTCTGCAGCTTGTAGATTCACCTCGTCTTCATCACTCTGTATTTGAATCACCGTTTGGTTAAGGTCCTGCGGGTTCGCACCTGCGGCTAGGCTTAACTTGAGGTTTATCTCCTCGATCTTTCCGTCTTCAGCGTTTGTAAATGCACCACTAGAGTAGTTAACACCGTATGCGTCCTGCACCTTGAACGAGCTGGACACTTCTCGGATCGCTTCGTCACCTGTTCTCTGCGCCTGCTGCTGTAACTGGTTCGCTGTGTCGATCAAAACGCTCGCGGCAACTGCGGCTACCAGTACCATGGCGATGAACACTATGAGCGCACCGACGCCCATCGCGCCTTCTTTGTTTTCTCTTTTTATGCGATTCATGCTTTAGTTTTCCTCCTTTCGGATACAGCATGATAATCACTTTCCTTATTCACTATATATATTCGTGAGCGATTATCGATATGTGTTAATCAATTTTGATAACGCCTATCGAAAACGGTAGGTTCATAACCGAAGAATAGAAGTATTTGGGTGGCCATCTAAATGAGAGAATAGCTGTACATCTCTCTAAACTCAAAATCCAATATCAGTTCCACGTATTACTGTGTACGTGATCCTATATATCGGGAGCTGAAGATCTAAGTAACTCATCAACTCCACGGAAACCGAAGTCTTTCGATCGGCAGCGGAAAAAGCAAGCTTATTTTATCTCATAGCCTTCTTTCCAGATAATCCTCCAATATCTTGAACGCCCTGATCTTCTGACTGATATCCGTGCTTCCGTGTCCCTCTTCACCCAGCTCTTCCAGTTCGAAGTCTTCGCCTTCTTCCCAACCCATGTCTTCTAATGCATCAGCAAATATCCTCGCCTGCTCGACCGGGCACCTGGGATCGTTGACGCCGTGGATCATCAGGATCGGTCTCTCCATGTTCTCCACGTGTTCGATAGGACTTCTGTCCCTCCAGAGATCATGATTTTCCTCGGGATCGCCTAACTGTTTCTCGAGCATGGCTTGGAAATGGGGCATGTCTTCCTCGTAAAGCTTGTGCAGATCTGTGATACCGATCCATGCGACCCCGGTAGTCCATAACTCGGGATATTTTACCATCTGCATGTAGGCAGAGTAACCTCCGTAGGAACCTCCAAAGACCGCGATCCTATCTTCATCGATCCAGTCTTTATCCTTTAACCATTTCGCTCCTTCCGCAACGTCGTCCTGCTCTTTTCCTCCCCAGTCCATGTGGATCTTCCTCTTGAATTCTCTTCCTCGGCCTATAGAACCACGATAGTTAGGTTGGAAAACTGTGTAGCCTCTACTCGCTAGGAACTGGGCATATATGTTGAAAGCTCTAGTGGATTGGAAATGTGGGCCTCCGTGGACCATCACTACCGCCGGTGAAGGTCTCTCGCCCGAATCGTAAAGCAAGGCTCCGATCTCGAGCCCGTCCACGGATTCATACGTTACGTATTCCGCATCCACGAAACTGTCTGGATCTATATCGCCGTATTCCGCTTCCAATATAACTTCGTAGTCGTCCTCCTCAACATCATATCTATACAGTTCCTTTCTCTCCTCAGGCCGAGTGTAAGGAACTATGATCTCTTTATCAGAGATGAATACGTTGCCGGAACCGCCCTGTGGGAAAGAGCATACACCTTCATCCAGTTCGAGTTCTATGGCAGATCCGTCAAACCCATATCTTATCGGTATCCATCCGGCCTCTTTTATCCTGAATCCAAGAAAACCGTCTCCCTCCGGTAGGAAAGTCACCGGCCTTTCCTCGTATTTAGAATCGCCAAACCATTCTATACTTTCATCTTCGATATCGTATATACCACATCTCACCATGTCCGTAGTGTTATCGCTGATCAATAAAGTAGTGCCGTCAGATGACCAGTCACTCACCGCTGTTTCGTATCCGTCATCGCTGATATCCAGCTTCTTTTTCTCGGATCCGTCCGCCCTGCATATGTAAACATCCTGGTTTTCAAGATCGTCAGATTCGTTCGCTACATAGGCGATCCGTTCACCGTCGGGACTGAACAAGGCACTCAACACCGGCTGTTTATATTCGGTCAGCTTTTCCGTGGTCTTTTCCTCCAAATCGTAGCGATAGAGATTCATCTGCTTCTCCATGTCACTGGTGAACAGAATGTATCTCCCGTCGTCGCTGATATCCTGCACAATACATTGACCGTCAGCCTTGACCACGCTCTCCACGTTCCCATCAAGATTTATCGAATAGATGTCGTTCTGCTCATTGCCTGCTTCGTCCTTGTGGAAATAGACTTTTTCACCGTCGCTCCCCCACATTATGAACCATCTTGCGTTCTTTGGAACTTCGCCGTCGCTCACCTGTTCTATCTTTCCGCTTTCCAAATCCATGATATAAAGCTCGTTCCTCCCACTCTTATCGTAATACAACGCCACCTTTTCTCCATCGGGAGAAGCTACTGGATGATAAAACTCCGGTAGACTAGCTAGTTCTTCAAGAGGGTATTCTTCGCTCATATTCTCACAGACAACCCATAGAGAGAAGGCCTTTTATTTTTTCTCCTAAAACCGCGCTCTTTTCCAAAAATATTTATTTATAGAAAAGATAGATGGTTATTAGATGACAAACGGATTGATTTTGATAGTCACGGAAAGCCGGGTAAAATCTGGAGGTCGAGTTAGAGTCAATGATGAGGATGTTGAAGATCAAGAGATAAATGATGGAGAATTGATCGTCGTGAGTTCCGAAAAGAAAGATATACTAGTCTCCATTTACACGGACGACATGATAAAAAAAGGCAGGATAAGTATCAGAGGGCATGATAGAAAGAAATTGAAAGTGGAGGAAGGAGACGAAGTCGATATTAGGAAGCACGAAAAGCTTCTTAACAAACTTCTATAGTTTTCGGCAGGTGAACTACATGAAAGCGATCATCATAGGTGCTGGAGAAGTCGGTAGGGAACTAGCGGAATCTATAAGACGTAAAGGTCATGACGTGATCGTGGTGGACAAATCCAAAGCCGCCTGTCAGAAAGCTAGGGGAATGGATGTAAAAGTGGTCAGAGGAAACGGCGCGAGACCCACAGTATTGAATTCCCTAGATATAAAAGGGGCCGATTATTTCTTCACAGCTACGAGCAACAATGAGGTCAACCTTGTAGCGTGTTCTATCGCTAAATCCGTCGGCTGTAAAACCATGGCGAGAATAAACGGGCTCGAATATATCTCTAGAAGCGTTTCGAAAAGATTTTCCCAGATCGGTGTAGATTATGCCGTATCTCCGGAACTGTTGATCGCTAGAAAGATCACGGACATCATCACGGTTCCTTTCACTATCGGTAAAAACATCTCCATGGGAGGAAAGATCAAGGTGATGGAATCAAAGGTTCCCGCAAGATCCAAGATAAAAAACAAAAAGATAGAAAATATAAAATTTCCATCACAGGTGAATCTAGGCGCTATAATAAGAGAAAACGATATCATCGTCCCTCACGGAGACGATAAGATCAAGGAAGACGACACTCTAGTGGTCATGATAGAGGGAGAGAAGCCCGAGAAAAAGATGAGAAAACTTCTCGGCGTAGGGAAAAGTGCTGTAAAGAATGTGATGGTCGTAGGGGCGACCCCGGTGGGTATAGACGTTGCGGATAAGCTCAACCGGAGAGGGGTCAAGGTAAAGATACTAGATAAATCGGAGAAAAGAGGGAGGAAAGCGGCGGAAAGATTGAAGAACGTGGATGTTTTAACCGCAGATGCTAGAGACAAGAACGTTATGATCGAGGAGGGGATATTAAGAACCGATGCTCTAGTATCAACTACGAACTCTGAAGAGTACAATGTATTGGTATCACTTCTAGCTAAAGTATACGGCGTCGAGAAAACCGTCGCTATAGTTAGAGAACTCGGTGTAAAATCTCTCATAGAAACTGTGGGTATCGATCTTGCTGCTTCACCCGAGCTTCAAACTGCCAATACTATGCTGAGGTTGGCAAAGAACCTGAATCCTTTAAAAGCGATACCCATCCACGGCGGCGATCTCTACGTATTGGAGCAGATGGTGGAGGAAGATTCACCAGTAGCTGGTAAGACTCTAGCCCGCAGCAAACTCCCTTCTCAAAGCGTTGTCGGAGCGATAATCAGGGATGATAAAGCCGTGATACCTAGTGGCGACAAAAAATTCAAACAGGGAGACGAAGTCCTCGTATTCGTGCTGAAAGAAGAGATGGATGCAGTGGAGGACATGTTCTGACATGAGATGGAAAGTCGTCGTAGGTAATCTAGGTTCAATATTGAAACTTTTTGGATTTGCCTTCTTGCTTCCAGTGATACCTGCGTTTTGGTATCAAGAGGCTCCAGTGTTCTTCGGTTTTTTACCTTACAATGCCTTCGTCTTCTTCTTCATGGCGTCTTTCACTATAACCCTCGGTTATCCAGCTGAAGCCTTCGGCAGACCGGAAGACTTTCATCATGACGAGGCTATAGTTCTAGTCAGCTTTACATGGTTGATACTTGCCCTATTATCGGCTATCCCCTTCCTGATGAGCTATACCATTTCATCTCCGATAGACGCATTCTTCGAAGCTATGTCCGGGATGACAACAACTGGAGCTACTGTTTTGACTTTCCCTCTCGAGCAGCACGCTAAGAGCGTTTTGCTTTGGCGGGCCGCTCTGCAGTGGTTTGGAGGTATGGGGATAATCGTTCTTTCCGTAGCTATCCTCACCAAACTCAGCAGCGGAGGGTTGAGTCTTCTATCCGCGGAATCTCCCGGGCCGACGATAACGCGACTTAAACCTAAAATAAAGGAAACGGCAAAGGTCCTCTGGTTCCTTTATTGTCTCTTCACCGTTATGCTGATCATCCTACTCCTAGGAGCGAGGGTAAGTCTGTACGATGCGGTCTACCATGCTTTTACTACTCTGCCTACAGGCGGGTTCTCTCCTCATTCTAACAGCGTCGCCTATTTTTCCTCCACGGTCCAATGGATATTCATCTTCTTTATGATCATAGCCGGTATGAATTTTTCACTCCACTATCAAGCATTTAAAGGTAACATAAAGAAAGTCTTTAAGAACACTGAATTTAGAGCCTATCTAGCTATAATAATCGGTTCGACGGTCGCTATCAGCTTTTTCATTTCTGCAGCAGATATACCGATCCGGGACGCCCTATTTCAGGCCGTTTCGGTGATGACCACTACAGGTTATACGTCCACCGCATTCGATGCTTGGCCGGACTTTTTGAGGATGATACTCCTTCTACTGATGTTTGTAGGAGGATCAGCCGGATCTACTGGTGGAGGTATAAAAGTTCTGAGGATAGTGATCATATTTAAGATGGTCAAAAGAAAACTTAAAGAGTTCGTAAAACCGAGAAGGGTTATGGTCGTGAGGATGGGAGATTCTGTTATAGATGAAACGACTCTAAATACCATAGCCATGTTCTTCTGCGCCTATCTCATCCTTTTTTCTATCGGTGCCTTCGTCATGGCCGCTTTAGGTCTAGATATGATCTCGGCTATCAGTGCCTCAGCTACCAGTTTAGGTAATGTGGGTCCAGCTTTTGGTATGGTCGCATCGGACTTCAGAGCAGTACCTCCCGCAGGACGATTGTTCATGGCTATCTTCATGTGGATAGGGAGACTAGAGATCTTCACGGCGGTAGTGCTCTTCAGCCCAGAACTCTACAAGAAAAAGAAACTTCGAAGTCTACTCTCCTTCGACTTTAGAAGATGATCTCTTAGTGGAAATTTACGCGGGGAACGGGATTTGAACCCGCGTGTCCCGATGGGACAAAGGATTAGCAATC
>CAYWYD010000003.1:0-79496 GCA_964462425.1 uncultured Thermoplasmata archaeon | reverse complement strand
ATGCGAGGACGTTAGTCCTCAAGCATACCGAAGGATACCTCCTGAGGTATATAGGGAGTTCTCCCAAAGTATGGAAGAGAGTTTTTTTCCTCAACCTCTTTATCTCGACGTGGTATTTAAGGTTTACAAATCCTTCACCTCCAAGTATTAATATGACCGCCTATTTTGCCCGTTCAAATGAAAAGATCGGTCTTATTGTTAGTGCTGATCCTCGTTCTTCCGAGCTTCGCTGTCGCAGCTCAACCGCAGCAGATTGAAGATTGTCTTAGCATCAATTATAACACAACTACCGGCGGCGGTTTTTCTGGTCTAGAGGAGATGGAAAACGAGAATTTAACACAAGACCTGGATGTCACGGACCGCTCCGATTTTGAAGCCGAGACCTTCGAGTATGAAGGTAACGCAACGGTTTTCACCTCTCCAGACAGCTCTATGGATTCCATGAATCGTTTTCTTGACGACGTGAATTCATCACTCGACGTAGCTGTCTACTTGTTCAACCATCCGAGGATAGCGGAGAGGATAGCGGATCTTTCTCGGCAGGGAGTTTCCGTCAGAGTGTTGGTAGAAAATGAACCTGTAGACGGTCTGTCGAAGGGGTCCCGATCCTGCCTTGATCTGATAGATAGTGAAGGCGGTGAAGTCCGAACTATAGGTGGAGAGGAAGACGAAGCTTACTCATATTTCCATGCCAAATACATGATCAAAGACAACTCGTCCGTGATGTTAGCTAGCGAAAATTTTGCCCCTCCGGGTTTTTCCGAGGATAAAACTCAAGGCAACAGGGGATGGGGGATCATACTGGAATCCGAGAATTTAGCCTCTTATTACGGAGACGTTTACGAGCATGATTGGAGATCGGGCGATAATTTTCAAAAGACAGAAACGGAGATCGAGAAACTTAACCCAGAATCGGGATCATATACACCTCGGTTCAACATGACCGAGATCAGCGGCCAGTTTGAGATCACACCTGTCCTGTCACCCGATACGAGCATGTCCGAAAAAACTATCTTGGATATGATCCGATCCGCGCAGGATTCCATATACGTCCAGCAGTACTATATCAAGCATTGGGAGGAGAAGAAAAATCCATATCTCGAGGCAGTGAAGGACGCGGCGGAAAGAGGCGTGGAAGTGAAGATACTTTTAGACTCGACCTGGTATCATCTTGAAGAGGGGCAGAACGATGAGATCGTAAAAGAGATCAACGATTTCGCCGAGAACAGAACCTTAGATATAGAAGCTAGGTTACTCTCACCTTACAAAAACCTGCTAAAGTCTCACAACAAAGGTATGGTTGTGGACGGAGACCAGGTCCTTATCTCTTCCATAAATTGGAACCAAAATTCGGTTCTCCAAAACAGAGAAGCCGGCGTGATAGTTGAAAATGATCATGTAGGGGAGTATTATTCCGACATATTTCTAGATGACTGGAGAGATACTATAGAACCTATAGCAGATGCTGGCCGGAACGTGACCGTATCCGTGGATGAGAATTGTGTACTCTCTGGAGAAAACAGCTGGGATGATCATAACGGCCTTACCTACCAATGGGACATCGATCAAGACGGGACTTACGACAAAGATGGTGAAGAGATAACTCTTACCTTTGAAGAAGAAGGGACCTACAGGATAAAATTATTGACAGAGGACGTTGGAGGCCATACGGACACAGACGAAGTCGTCGTCGAAGTGGAAAAAGAATCTAGTGGTTCTCAAGGCAGTTATCTAAATTGGGTTATCCTTTTATTACCTACGGTAGTCATCACCATATTACTGCTCAGATCGATTTTTATCAGCAGATCCTAGGCACCGGATCACCTACCGGCCTCTCCAATATTCTTTTACCTCCAACTTTAGTTCTGAGGACGACCCCCTCCATATCTTTTTTTGCTTCTCCTATGATCGCGGCGTCTTCACCATGCTTCGTTTTTCTCAACGCATTCAAGACCTCTTCGGCCTTAGGAGAATTTACCGCCATGACGAATTTCCCTTCATTTCCTATCGACAGTGGATCGAGCCCGAGCATATCACTAGCGGAAGAGACCCATCCTTTGATCGGGATATCTTCCTCTTTGAGCTCTATCCCTAAAGAAGATTTGCCGGCCCATTCGTTTAAAGTGTTGGCGAGTCCACCTCGAGTGGGATCTTTAACCACTCCTACCCCGCCTATCTTTAACGCTTCTTCCATCAGTTCGTGAAGTGGAGCTACGTCGCTGGAGACATCCCCTTGAAAGCCGTATCCCTCTCTTTCTGACAGTATTGTTATGCCGTGGTCTCCTAGGGTTCCCGTCACGATTATCTTGTCTCCATCATTGAGGTTGTCGTCAGATAACCATCTTTTTTTCCTTCCACCTGCGAGTTCAAAATTCTTATCTAATAAAGGATGTCTTTTAGCGAGACCGGAGGTGGTAAAGATAGGTTCGTCTATGTCGGCTTTTTCTACCACCTTCGTATCGCCGGTCGTTACAGGTACCTCTGCTTCTTTAGATACCCGGGAGGCACTTTCTATCAGTTCTTTCAGTTTCTCCATAGGATATCCTTCCGGTACCACGATCGCTAAAGACAAACCGACAGGTTTTCCACCTAAAGCCAAAAGATCGTTCACCGTTCCAGAGACAGCTAGACTGCCCAGATCGCCTCCAGGAAAGAATACTGGTTTTACAGTATGACCGTCGGTCGTGAATACGACATCGTCTATTACGGAGGAATCATCTAGATCAGCTAGGGAGATTTCTCCAACATCGTTCTTCAGGGAAGGAAAAATCAACTCTGAGATGAGTTCGTCCATCTTTTCTCCGCCGGCCCCGTGAGCGAGGCTTATCCGTTCATCATCAGGCATATTTACACCTAAATATCCATATCGAGAGCTTACTCGATATATAGAAGGTACTTAAAAGGGTTTTTATTGAAGGAAATCTTTGTAGGAACGTGTACGAGGTAAATAAACCAGCGATAATCATCACCGTCATTCTAGGTATCCTCACGGTCCTATCCTTTATTTATCTTAGAGTAGCGGGGATGTACATTATAATCTTATGGTTTATAGTGCCTGTTCTGGTGAAAAAATTGATGGATAAGTTGAAAGATAGTTGAGGAAAGACTTTAAATAAGGCGATTTTGAGTGATAGTGATTGCATTCATAAGACAAAAGTTTCATAAATTAAGAATAAAGACTTTATAATTGACTTACTATCTCCTTACAAGTCCAATCTTGGTCCAAAGTCAAAAGAGTGTTGAGGATGGCAGGGAACTCACAAGGTACTCCGGCTGGAAAGACTTCCTCAGAAGGTCCGTTAGACGGATCTATATCGGAATCTCAGAATTCTTTAATGGACGAAATGACCCAAGTTAAAGTCATCTCTGATGAGATGGCTAGAGGCCTGTTGGATGAAGGTTTTAAAAGCTTAGAAGAGATACTTGAAGCAGAGATAGACACGCTTAAATCTGTGGATCAGATAGATGAAGATAAAGCTAAAGAGATACAGAATGAGATAAAGGAACTTAGGCAGAGCGGGGAATCCTCTCCGGATAAGGAATCGGGGGTGGAAGGAGATGATGAATTAGCTCAATGGTTGACTGGCGAAAGTGATAAAGATATCAACGGTTTGTTAGAGGACGATATAGAGCAAGCGAAAAAAGAGGATTCGACGACTAAAGGTTCAGAGGAAGATGTCGATTCTCTAAGATCTTGGCTCAGCGGTGAAGAAGAGTCTTTTTCTGACTGGTTAGGTGAAGAAAGTTTTGAAGAGGAAAAAGAAAAGGTCGAAGAGGAGCTAGAAAAAAGGAAAAATGAAATAGAAGAGAGAGAAGAAGAAATCGAGAAAAAAACGAGAGAACTTGAAGACCTTAGAGAAAGATTTGAACAGCGTGTGGAAGAGCTAGAATCTGATGAATTTGATCCTAATGAACTCATCGAGGAAAATAATAATCTGAAAACTGAACTCGAGGAAAAGGAAGAAAAGATTGAGAGGTTGAAAGAAGAGAAAGAGGAACTACAGGAAGAAATAGATGAGATAAAACAGGGCAGTGTTGCGATGGTTAAATATCTAAAATCGCAGCGGAAAGGGGAGGGCGGTAAAAAGCCTGATCTCGAGGAAAGTAAAGAGAAGTTAGAAGCTTTGAAAGAACAGAACGAAAAATTGAAGAAAAAGATATTGGCTTTGAAGTCTAAAAAAGAGGCATCTCCCTCTGGTGGATCAGAGGGTGGTATGGAGGAAAAAGATAAACAGTTGAGAGAATTGAAAAGTGAACTGGCAAAAAAGGAGGAGGAAATAGAGGATCTCAAAGAGCAAGTAAGGCATAAGGAGGACGAATTGAATGAGCGGGAAGAGGACTTGCAGCGTAGAGAACAGATGCTGAGGAAGCAGCGGAAAAAGCTGGAGGCGAAGAAAAAAGAGATAGATGGCAAAACAGAACAGGAAAGGAAGAGGGAGTTAGAGGAATTAAAGAAAGAGATAGAGAAGAAAGAACAGGAACTAAAGGCTAAAGAGAAATACATAAACCAGAAAGAAAAAGAAATAAAAGCTAGGCAAGAAGATCTATTGGACGAAGAACTGGAAGAGAGGGAAGAAGAGATTCTTAGAGAGATCGAGGAGGAGAAATGTAAGACAGGAACTGGCAGATTGGACGATCTACTATTGGGTGGTATTCCTCTAGGGTCCAATGTTTCGGTATATGGCCCCCCTCATGTCGGAAAGAACGTGTTGATCAACTCTTTCATAGCGGAGGGATTAGAAAAAGGGGTTCCGGCTATCTGGGTGATCACTGATAAATCTGTAGAAGAAGTGAGAGAGGAGATGAAATTCGTTTTACCCACCTATGAAGAATATGAGTTGAGAGGCTTGGTATACTATGTGGACGCCTATTCGATCAGCATGGGCGAGGTAAAAGAAGACAAAAAGGAGGAGGAGTATATTAGATATATTCCTGACCAATCTGATGTTGAAGCAGTAACAGAGGCTGTAGATGAATTTGCTGAAGAGATAAAGAAGGAACATAGATACTACAGGATGGCTTTTGAATCCGTTTCCACGATAATAGCTTATCTCGACACAGAGACGACTTTCAGGATTTTACAGCCATTCTCCGGCAGGAGAAAAAGAGACAAGGCTGTTTCTCTTTATTCCCTCGAGAAGGGGATGCATACCGAGCAGGATATATCCATGCTCGGCCATATAATGAACGGGGAGATAGAGTTCAAAGTAGAACAACTTAAGAATTTCCTGAGAGTTGAAGGTTTAGGTGATGTACAAACTAGGGACTGGATCGAGTACAACCACAGCAAGAGCGGTATATCGATGGGTTCCTTCTCTCTAGATACTATACGTTAAGGTCGATATCTTGGATTATTATACGGTTTTTGAGGTCGCCTCAAATATAGTGTTGTTGCCCGTACTTTCATTATCCTTACTTATAGCTTATTTGAATAAAAAAGAGTTTTTAGAGAAAACTGGTTTTGGTAAATCAGAGATAGGTATAATCATAGTAGGATCTCTTTTTGGCCTTGTAGCCGATATCCCGTTGATAGTGTCCGGTGAATCCTTACTGAATATAAATCTTGGTGGTGCCATTCTTCCGATCATCGTTTGTGGTAGTTTGATATATAAAAGGAAGTTAAATCCTTTCTTAGTATCCTTCGGAACCGCGGGGATCTCGATAATTGCTTACCTGATAACCCGATACGAGCCAGAAATAGGGATAGTAGCTGAATTCCCCTTCTATTTCTTACCCTCATTCACAGCTTTAGTATTGGCTTTGATATTAGGTATGGCAATGAAAAAGAGAGAATTTTTTATGATCCCCTATGCCTACACGATCTCCGTACTCGGCACGCTCATCGGAGCAGATCTTGTAAGGATACCAGAACTCATACGAACTGGTATACTGGGTTCTATAGGAGGGGCGGGTGCCATGGATATGGTTTATCTCTCCGGGTTGATCGCCTCCGTACCGTTGGTATTCCTTTACTATTACCGTCACCCACATACTACTTCTGGAGATATGTTAGACAAAGCTGAAAAGTGTCTTAACGATGGCAAGTACGCCGCTAGTAGAGATATGATTTCAAAAGGCGTCCAAAAAGAAATAAACAAAGCCTACAAACTTTTAAAGAAAAATGTAAGGCCTTACTTCCTACCTAGATCGATCAGCTCAACCGGGGTGCTTACGAGATTGGGCATAAATAGATTTGTGATCGAGGATTATCACAAGCTATGGAGATCAGAAAAGAATGTAAATTATGAGGAAACTAGAAAGGACTTCATAACTGGAAAATTATTGGTTAAAAAGATAAGAAAAAGGATCAATGAAATATACACCAGTCTGCTTAGAAGAGTTGTAGCCTATGTGATAGATTTAGTCATACTGGTCGTTCCTTTTATCTTATTTTTCTTTGTAGTATTAATACCTGGAGGACCACAGGGTATATCTGATCTTCCAGGCAGCCCTGCCTTCCTCGCGGTTATCTCTCTAGCAACATCGATTCATTTCATATATTTCACTATATTAGAGTGGGCTTTTGGTAGGACGATAGGAAAGGCAGCTCTCGGTCTTAGAGTTCTTGACGAAGATTTTGATGAAATATCTTTCGTGCAAAGTGCTGCGAGGAACTCGGTGCGTTATGCAGACATGCTATTATTTTTCTACATAGCTAGTATCGTGATAATAATAAGAAGTTCCGAAAGAAAAAGGATCGGTGATTATATAGCCGGTACGAGAGTAGTCAAAACTAAATAACCATTCTTTAATGAGGTTTTATGAGATCAAGAATAGAGAATATATTCGATCGGACGGAAGAGGAATTAGACGCCATTATAGTGTTGAATTCCATCAAACCGCATGTTGATAAGACCTTTTTTTATGTAACCGGTTTACACAAGGGAGAGTTTGAGAACTGCGCTCTCGTCATGTATCCTGATCACACTGCTGAGATGTGCGTGAGTAAACTCGAATCGGACAGCGCTTCAAAATCCGAGATCCCCATAGAGGTGATGAAGGATAGAGAAGAATTAGAAGAGTGGTTAGAAGATAAATTGGATGGGCATGAAAAGATAGGTGTGAACGCCTCTGAACTGACCTATAAAGCCTTCCAGAAGATCAACGATACTACTGAGGCGGAGATCGTGGATGTTTCCGATGCCATAGTGGAGGCTAGAAATAGGAAGGATGAAAAAGAGATAGAGATATTGAACGAAGCTGGAGATATAGCCTCTAGGGTCGCGGAAGAGATAACCGATCATATCGAGGTCGGGATGAAAGAATATGAGGTAGCCGCTGAACTTTCATATAGGATGAGACGGCGAGGCGCTACCGGTGATGCTTTCGAGACGATATCTTCCAGCGGGCCGAACTCGGCGGAGCCGCACTATACTTCCGGTGACCGAGAACTCCAGGAAGGCGATTTTTTAGTTCTAGATTTTGGGGCACTTTACAAAAGATATCGATCGGATATAACGAGGACTTACATCATCGGAGAGGCATCAGAAAAACAGAAGAAGATGTATGAAACCGTTCTCGAGGCTCAGCAAGCGGCACTCGACATGATAGAGCCGGGCGTCGAAGGACCTGACGTACACAACGCAGCGAAAGAAGTGATCGATAGCACGGAATTCGAAGGGAAGTTCATCCACGGTCTGGGGCACAGTATAGGTCTATCCACTCATGACGGCTCTGGCTTATCACCGAACGTCGACGTGACCTTGGAGCCGGGTATGGTATTCACCGTCGAGCCGGGGATTTACATCTCAGATTTCGGTGGAGTCAGGATCGAAGACGATATAGTCGTTACCGAGGATGGATTCGACTTTTTAACCGATGCTGATAAAGAGATGAAGGTCATTTAAAATCGCTCTTTGAATCAAAATATTTATATTGCTCTATTCAATGAGGGATACAGGTGTAATCGTGGCAATAGGGTTTGTCCTGATAAAAACAGCGCCGTCGGCATCACGGGAAGTTTACAATATAGTGACGGATATGGAGGAAGTCACAGAGGTACATTCACTGTTCGGAGAGTACGACCTTATCATAAAGCTTCAGGCGGAGAACTTCAACAACCTAGGACAGCTCGTTGTGGATAATATAAGGTCCATCGAAGGAGTCGAAGACACGAAAACACTTACTGGAGTTGAATTTTAGGAGGAAAAAAAATGAGTTTAGGAATATTTGAGTTCGTGACGGTTCTCTTGTTGACGTTGGGCTTGGGACTGCTGCTGACAGGGATATTTACGGCCTATTTCGGCAGAGGAAAAAGTAGAAAGATCGGACTGGCCCTGACCATCGTGGGTATACTGTTCTGGATCGGGACCTACATGGGACATACTCAGGGCTTCCTAGGCGAAACGGGATTCATGCCGATCCTGAAAACTGGACTCTTCTTCGTCGGCGCTTTCGTAGTAGGGGCCCTGATCGCCATAGGTATCTTCTTGGTCGCGATCATGAAGACGTGAGCGACCGAAAAAACTATTTTTCCTCTCTTTTTGTCTCTTCCTATGAGAGTAAATATAATCCTTGGGAGTGAAAGGGACCTAGAAGTCGGAGAGAAAGCTGTAGACGTTTTAGACGATTTGGAGATAGATTATGAGATCACGATTTCTTAAGCACACAGAACACCAGAGAGGACCGAAAAGAAAAAGTTTATCAAGATGCAGAAGAAGTAGAAACGAAATATAGAGGAGATTAAATTGATAGATCCTGAAGAGTTTATCGAAGAAAAAGTCGAAGAGATCGAAAAGGTAGAGGGCAAAGCCGTCGTCGGGTGCAGCGGCGGAGTCGACAGTACAGTTTCCTCAGTGATAGCGAGTAGAGCACTAGGAGACGATCTACTCGCGATCTACGTCGATACCGGCTATATGAGGAAGAACGAGACCGAAAAGATGGATTCCATCCTGGAAGAGATGGGCGTGAATCATAAGATAATAGACGCTAGGGACGAGTTCTACCAGGAGATGGAAGGAGTATCCGATCCCGAAAAGAAGCGGAATATAATAGGTAACAAGTTTATAGAGATATTCGAGAGAGAAGCCGAAAAGTTCGGGGCCGATTATTTAGTTCAGGGTACTATCGCCCCGGACTGGATAGAGAGCGGCGACGAAAACAGGGACACGATCAAGTCACACCACAATGTCGGAGGTCTTCCGGAGAAGATGGGTCTCGACCTTATCGAGCCTCTGTACGATCTTTACAAGGACGAGGTCAGAAAGTTGGCTAGAGAGATGGGGATCTCTACAGCGGAAAAACAGCCCTTCCCGGGCCCTGGTCTCGCGATACGGGTTATCGGTGAAGCGACGCCCAAGAAAACCGAGATAGTCAGGGAAGCCTGCCATATAATGGAGACCGAGATAGATAAAGCGGTAGAAGAAGGTAAGATGGAAAGACCCTGGCAGTATTTCGCCGTGCTTTTACCGGTCAAAACGGTAGGAGTGCAGGGCGACAAAAGAGCCTACGGTCATACCATCGCTATCAGGGCAGTTCAGTCCAGCGACGCTATGACCGCCAGTTTCAGCAGGGTTCCTCCGGACGTTTTGGACAAGATCTCCACGAAGATAACTAACGAGATGAAAGACGAAGTGAACAGAGTGGTTTACGACGTCACGAACAAACCGCCGGGTACGATCGAATGGGAATAGGCCGGATTTGAGAGGAATCTACATTAAAAGTGCGCTTTTGGCAAGGAGTCACATGACGCCTTTTTCCCTCCTGATTCTCGCCGTCCTTTTCACTTTCTTCGGTATCTGTTTGGGCATAGTTACTGGTTTGATACCGGGAATCCATGTTAACACTGTCTCGTTTTTGATAATCAGTTCTTTAGGGGCGATCAGTATTTTTGTTTCAAGTTTGCTCTCCGGTTTCGCTCCCACGACCTCTGAATTATTGCTTTTGATCTCAATGCTGGTAATAGGATGCCTGATCACTCATACGTTCTTGAATTTTATACCCGCTACTTATTTTGGGGCACCTGAAGGTGAAACCGCTCTCTCCGTGCTCCCGGCTCATCGCATGCTTCTAGAAGGACGAGGTTACGAAGCGATCAAAGCTAGTGCTTTGGGAAGTTTTGCCGCTACCTTCATAGCACTCTTATTGATACTTCCGGCTCGACTCGTGATGGGCGATCCTGTGAATCTTTACGATAAATTGGTCCCGTTTATACCGATCATCCTTTTCATCGTAGTCTTCGTTTTATCTTTTCAGGAGGGAAGAAGTCTTTTGGACTACAAACCTAAACTGGTAGCTGGAGGACTATTTCTGCTGAGCGGTCTATTGGGCTTTGTCGTTCTATCTCCGACAGGCATGTATTCTCAAAATGTAACCTTCGTAGAACAGGAAGGCATTCCCACCACCTCAGTGATGCTGTTTCCGATGTTCACGGGCTTGTTCGGTATCTCTAACCTCCTGATAAGTTTGATGGACAATCCTGATGTTCCCGATCAGAAGATAGAAGACGTGAACATCAGATTGGGAAAGAAGAGTAAAGTCAGAGGTGTCGTCACTGGAACTTTATCCGGAGGCCTTGTAGGGTGGCTGCCCGGTGTAACTGCAGCGGCTGCGACCACGGTGACGGGTATGTTCACTCCCAATGATCAGAGTCAGGAAAAAAGTTCCCGCGAATTCATAACCGCTGTTTCGGCCGTAGACACTTCATGCGCTATCTTCACCCTAGTAGCGTTGTTCATCATACTTCGGGCTAGAAGCGGGGCTATGCAGGCCGTTCTGCGGTTGAACGAGGATAATATCCAGGAATGGAGTAGTATTATGAATGTTCCCGGCCTGTTTTTACTTCTACTTTTCGCCGTGGTCCTCTCAGCGGCGGTAGCTTATCTTTTGACCCTGTCCCTCGGGAAGAGCTTCGCCGGCGTTCACCAAAAAGTCGAATACGGTAAACTCTCGAAAGGTATCATCGTTTTCTTGATAATCTTGATACTGGCCCTTTCCGGTCCGATGGGATTGGTAATAGCAGTGATATCGACTGCTATCGGTGTGATCCCACCCTTGTATGGTGTCAGAAGAGTTCACCTTATGGGATGTATAATCCTGCCGGTCATACTGTTTTTCACCGGATTGGATACCTACCTCATCCAGATACTAGTGTAAATAAGCCGGAACTTCAGTCAGGGTTTTTTCAAACTGTTTTCAGACCTCTATCTCTATACCCAACTTATCGACTATCTCTTTGTACCGGTTTCTGACCGTAACTTCGGTCACGTCGGCTATCTCAGCGATCTCAACCTGGGTCCTTTTATCATCTTCCTTTATACTGGCTATGTAGATCGCGGCGGCAGCTAAGCCAGTAGGTCCCTTTCCGGAGATCATTCCTTTCTCTTCCGCCCGATCTATTATCTCCGTAGCAGTCCTCTTGACTCTCCCCCCTAGACTGAGTTCGTTACAGAATTTCTGGATGTATTTCTGAGGTTTAGTCGGCTTTAATTTCATATTGAGTTCCCGCTTGAGGAATCTATAGGTCCTTCCGATATTTTTCCTATCGAAATCACTTTCCCGTGCGAATTCGTCTAGAGTCCTGGGAATCTCCAATTTCCTGCAGGCGAGATAAACCACGGAGCAGGAGACTATTTTTATACTTCTCCCCCTTACCAGATTTTTCTCTATAACGTCTCTATAAATAGAAGCGGCTCTCTCGGTGACATGTTTGGGAAGCCCCATCTTCGAGGTCAATTTTTTGATCTCGGTAAGAGCGGATATCAAGGAACTCTCTCTCGCACCCGAGACCCGAGACCTTCTCTGCCATTTTCTCAGCCTGTACATCTGGGATTTCTTTCTGCTCGATAGGGCCCTTCCCTGTGAATCTCTTCCCCCGCTATCTATTTCCGTAGATAGACCCTTGTCGTGTCTCAGACTACTTATTTTAGGCCCGGTTCTCGCTCTATTTTCTTCCTGTTTCATGTCGAATGCTCGCCATTCGGGTCCTTGGTCTATGTATTGATCGTCGATCACCAGACCGCAGTCTTCGCAGATCAATTCGCCTCTATCATAATCCTGGTATATATTACTTCCACCACATTCTGGACAGGTGGTGACCTTCTCTATTTCGGGCTTGTTATTTGATTTAGTTTTTGCTTCCGCACACATGATTATCCTATCTCACATCTATCAATATTGGAAAGCGGTCATAAGGTAGAATTTTCCGAATCGCCATTCTATCTGTATTTCTAATTGGAGGTATAGATTGTCGGGTATGTCCCTCCAATCCCCCTGGAAGCTAATAATTTCCTCGCGTGTTCAGGAAACTGACCACTTTCCAAATATAATACTGATGGCATGTTATATATAAAAGTTTCGATCGCAAATGGGTATTTTTTGGCTCTATTCCCAGCGTCTGTAGAGCGAGTTCTCTATACCGAAAGAGTCCATTATCTTTCCGACCACGAAATCTACCAGATCGTCTATACTATCTGGATCGCCATAATACGCGGGGATGGCGGGCAGGATAGTTACACCCTCTTTAGAAAGTTCGTACATGTTCTCAAGCCAGATCGTTGTGAGAGGCGTCTCTCTCGGCGTTAATACTACTTTTCTATCTTCCTTGATGAAAACCGCCGCAGCTCTCGTGATCAGGTTGTCCGATACCCCGGTCGCTATCTTGGAAAGAGATGACATGGAGCAGGGAACGATCGCCATCCCGTCGTACTTTGAACTTCCGGAAGAGGGTGGAGCCTTTAGATCGCTCGGCTGGTGAACCTCGTCGGCCTTGTCGATTATTTTATCACAGCTAACATCCAATTCAGTATCGATCAATTCCTTCCCGGCTTCAGAAATCACGAGTTCCACCAGAACGTCTTCCCTTTCACTGAGCACTTCCAACAATCTTTTTCCGTATATCACGCCGGAAGCGCCGGATATGACCAATAATATCCTCATAGATATAGTATTCTCAGGAGGATATAAACAATTTTGGAATGGGATTTGAAATCAGAAGTCCATCTGGATTTTCTCGTAAATTTTCCCGGCTCTTTTTCCCAATAAAAGAAGAAATAAGGCGCTCATATCGGCCATGAATATCAACGCTAAAAGACCCAATACTCGATCTATTCTGAAAATAAAAGCGGGGATACTAAGGAAGAGACCCAAAAGGATCATGCAGGTTATCATCACGGTGTACATCGTCGTGACGTCGGGAGCGCCGTTAACGCTCTCATCGAAATTCGGGAATTTAGCCGCGGCCCAGATCCCGACGCCGCTCAGCAGAAATATGACCAGTATGGAGGAGATGATCGAAAAAAGTATCATGCTCAAAGGGTAAGAAAGTAGCAGTGGGAGGGGTAGAGCTATCGATGCCACTATGATTGGGCTGTACGCCAAGATCGCAAAGATCTTACCCCAGATTATCTCATCTCCCTTGACCGGGAGAGATCTTAAAACCCAAAATGCCTTCCCTTCTTTTCCAACGAGCGACAGCGACGGGAAAACTATCTGCAGGATCACCGCGATATAAAGGCCAAGTCCGATCAATAAAGGGTACATGTACTTGCCGAGCCCTAGCCCGAGGTTTGGAGTGGGTCCGAATCTTGTATAAAAAAATATCAGTCCAGCGCCGAGCATAACGGTCACACCCATGGTCGCAGGGCTCTCTCTCCTGCGCCATCTAGCCATGATCTCCTTTTCCGCAACCCTCCTTGTCGAGGAAGGTATAAATTTGGGAAGAAAGTCTCCCGAATCGTGAAATCGCAGCGATCTATCCGTCGAGGTCGTCGTTCCGTGTTTCCAGGCATCCCAAAACGTTCCCGCCGAAGATAAGAAGACCAGCAGCGAAAACACACCCAGTAAGGAGAGATAGAAAAAGATCATTTTCGGTGCGATGCTGGACTGAAGAGAAAGCCAGATCAAAGAGATATTCTGACCGTAGAGCAAAAGTAGGACAACCCTCTTTCCCAAGCCCTTCACCTGCATGAAGGTTCCCAGGTTGAAACCGATCATCGGAGCTATCAGACAAATAAGATAGAGGCGGTAAAAGAAGGAGTTGTTCACGGGGGGACTGAAACCGAATATCGGTATAAGGACCGAAACTACGCCGAGCGAAATAGCAACGAGGATGAGATTGTACCAGAAGACTTTCAATAGTCGAGAGATCTGAACTTTTCTTATTGGAATGGCTGAAGAGAAGTAATATTTCAATTCCTTATTCCTGAGAGTGTTCTCGAGAGTTTCCACGGAAGATTTCGCCATGATTATGAAAAAGACCGCGAAGAGAACGTCGGCTTCGGTCAAAGTGATCAAAGGATCTTCTATATTTTTTGCAAATTCCACGATCATTAATAGGGTCCAAAAACCGACGATCAGGAGGATCACGAACCAGGACGTCATGAAAGGATGTTCTGTAGTTCTTTCCTTGAAGGACCTGTATGAACCTTTGACCTCTATAGAAAAAAGATTAAGCGCTCTTCCTTTCATCCTTTATCACTTCGATGAAGGCACGCTCCAGACTTTTCGTTCCCGTAGACTCTTTCAGTTCTTCCTGACTACCCTTTATCAAAAGAGATCCTTTATCTATTATCCCTACGACGTCGGCGACCTCTTCCGCGACAGTAGTAATATGAGTGGTCATCAGGATGTTTTTGCCTTCTTTAGAGAATTCGTTTATCTTCTTTTTCATGTACTGGCTGTATCGTGGGTCCAGACCGACCGTAGGTTCGTCGAGTATAAGATTAGGAGGATCGTGGAGGATGGAATTCACGAAAAGGACTTTCTGTTTCATCCCTTTTGAATAAGCTCCCATCTCCATATTTATTCTTTCATCCAGTTCTAGATCTTTCGAATACTTTTTTATACTCTTTTTTAAACTTTCTCCGTTCATCCCTTTTAAAGATCCCATGATGTCTAGGAACTCGTAGCCGGTCAAACGCTCATGGAGATGAGGCTGCTCCGGCATATAGCCGAAGTTTTTCTTCAAACTGACTTTGTCTTTTACTTCTTTTCCATCTATCAGAGCGGTACCGTCCGTTGGATCTAATAAACCTAGAAGTATCTTTATTATGGTGGTTTTCCCGGCTCCGTTGGACCCCAACAGACAGAAGACCTCGCCGCTATCTACAGAAAAATCTACATCTTTAACGGCCTCGATCTCACCGTATTTTTTTCTCAGACCTTTAATCTCGATCATTTAAACTCAGTTTCTAGAGTGTCTTATAAATCCGCTGCATGGGACTATATCTACACCTTTCTTTTCGATCTCATCCAAGAACAGGTTCATGCCTAGGGAATCACTCGCCATGTGCCCGGCTATGATGTAATTTATGTGATTTTCTTCGACTTTTTCCCTGTGATCTTCAGTGAGATGCATGCCTATGACCGTGCCGACTCCCGCTTCGGCCATCTTTTCATATGACTCTTTGTTCCCTTCGGTCCCGCCGGTCATCTCTACGACGACTTTTCCAGCCCGGTTGTCCTCGCTGCCCACCAGCATATCAGGCCCGGCGTTAAACTTCCGCGCTTCGTGGAACTCAGGGATCTCATTGAGGAACTCGATGACGTCTTCCACCTTGTGGAAGTCTTCGTCCTCTACCCCGTCGGTCAAAAATGACTCGACCAGATTGTCGGTGATGGTATGAAGGCACATCATCGGCATGTCCAATAGTTTAGCCGCATCTAGACTCTGATTGTAGTTGGCGCCTTGGACTTTTCTTTCGACCTCTTTCATCCTTTCTTTGATCAGTCCTTCCGCAACGTTAATAGGAACGCCCCACTCCTCGAGCATATCTCTCTGAAGTTCCATAACTTCATGTAGAGAAGATAGGCCGACACCTCTTGGATGATGACCGATTAGCAGGTCTATCTCTTTACCTTTTTCCGTCAATCGGTCACCCAGTAACACTTCACCGGTATCGATATTGATACCCACTAATACTCTCTCCACCTCCTTATCGCGGTCCCCGTAAAGGAGCCTTGAATCCTGGAAGGGGTTCTCAAGACGCTGCTCGTCGAAGACTTCTTTATCCTTTCCCTCCAACTCCTCGTACTCCTCTTTCGCTTCTTTAAGTTTTTTATTCAGTTCGTCTTCACTCCTCACGTCGTTCTCGATTCCCATCTGGATAGCTAGCTCATAGATATCTTTCAATTTCATGGTCCGTTTAGTGATTTGCCTAATTATAATTCTTTTCCTCAGAGATGAGTATCAAATTTCGGGTAAATACTCATTTAACACCCACGCTACGCCGTTTTTCTCACAGTTCGGTGCTATCTCGTCTGCCGCTTCTTTTATGTTCTCTGGTGAGTTATCCATCGCTACTCCTATCCCGGCTTCTTCGATCATCTTTTTGTCCACCTCGTCGTCACCTATAGCCAGTACTTCGTCCAGTCCGACGTCGAATCTATCGCAGACCGATCTTAAAGCTTTGAGTTTTGATACCCCCTTATCATAGATAGTCAGCGAACGGTATTCTTCTCCTCTATGGTGCCTGTCCAACCTCAGATCTTCTCTGAAATTTTCTGAGACGAATTTTTCCAGATCGACCAGCGTTTCAAGATCGTTCGCGACCTTGTGGATCATGAAGTTTATAGGGGTGCCGTGTTTAAGGGCTTCCATGTTTTTCTGCACGAATCCGATCTTTCGGTCTTCGGATTTTTTTGGCCTATGATTCCTCCTATAAACTTTTTCCGGGAAGACGGTCGAGAGTTCGTAGTCCTTCTTGTCGGCATACGAAGCCACTTTTTCCGCTATCTTCGCCTTAATCCTCAGTTCTTTCCACACGGAACAACCAGAAGGGTCGGACCATCCGGCCCCCAAAATCCTCGCGCCGTTATTGCAGATCAAGGGATACCTATCGATAAGTATTCCGTCAAAGAAGCGGGCTGTCGAGATCCTCAGTCGTGTGGTTGTCGGGACAAGAGGGATATTTTTGTCAAGTACCCTTAAGAGCGCTTCTCTATCTTCTTCGGCGATCTCATGCTCGTGGACCAAGGTTCCGTCGAGATCGACAGCTATCAGTTTTATCATGTATTGGGTGAAGATGTGGTGTTCCCGATATAATCTTTTTGAATTCGGTTCCTATTAAAAAACGCATAATAAAATATTTTTAGTCCCTTATCTATGTAACTTCGATGGTTCGAATATTCGACAGGAAGCTCAAAAAAGATACTATCTTACATTACGTCTTCCAGCCTTTTTTTGCAGCTCTAATCCTTTATTTCGGGTTGAGCCTCCCGATTCTAGGTGAGGAGATCATACTTGTTGCTGCGGCGGGTTCGACCGCTTTCGTCGTTTTCGCCATGCCGGACAGTAAACCGGCCCATCCCCGACGAGTGATAGGAAGCCACTTCGTCTGTGGACTCATAGGTTTTGCCTTTCATTCTACCTATCCCGCTCTTTTGCCTTTCAAAGTCGCCGTATCTTTATCTCTGGGAGTAGCGATCCTAGTCATGGTCTCCCTATGGTTGGAACACCCCCCTGCGGGCGGAACGGTCATCTTCTTCGTAGTCAATCCTTATCCTGTCGCCTTCGTCTCTTTACTTTTATTAGTGAGTATCATGGCGACCATCTCCTACGTGGTTAAACCCTATTTCCGGGATCTAGTCTGAGGTCGAGAATTGGGCCGAACTTCCAACAAAGATTATATAAGGGCCATATTTTATAAGAATCTGATACTTTGAGTGATGAAGACGACGAGGTCGTAAGGGTTCCGTACCCCGATCGAGACGATGGACAGATGTTTGCAATAGCGGATAACATGCTAGGCGGTGGTCGAGTCAGAGCGATATGCGAAGACGGAGAGACGCGCATGGGACGTATTCCCGGGAAGCTCAAGAAGAGGATGTGGATCCGTGAGGGTGATCTCCTGATAGTGGAGCCGTGGGACTTCCAGGACGAAAAATGTGAAGTGAAATACCGCTACACGAGAACCCAGATAAGCTATCTCAAGAGGAAAAATAACATACCGGACAGTCTGGATGTATTTTGATCTGTAAGCTAACGCTTCCGAAAGAATTTTTACTCAAAACTCTATACAATAACCATGAAAGAGAGTCTGTTAGATATACTCAGATGTCCAGAGTGTAAGGGTGAGTTGGACCTGACCGTAGATAAGAAGAGTGAAAGTTCGGGTGATTCTCCCCAAGAGATAGAGGAAGGAACTTTACACTGCGAAGATTGCGATATCGACTACCCTATAGAAGACGGAATCCCGAATATGCTGCCTCAGGAGGAATAGTCAGCTTTTTTGGAGGAGATCATTCCATAAACTCCTGCTGTATCTCCACGATCTCGGAACTACCCTCTGCTTCTTTGTACTCTTTCAGAGGCTCTTCGTTCATCTCGAAAAAATGTTCCCCCCAGCTGAATTTCGAGAGTATCTCTTCCGCCTGGTCGTCTTCGTCAAGGATGAAGAGTGCGGCGGCGAGCGCTTCTACAGTGGTCAGCTGGAAGGGTTTTCCGTAATTGACTGGATTTACCGCCACGAGGTAGGGCAGTGCTCTGCCGTTCTCGAACTGCGGAATCTTGTCGTCGGCTTCGGTCCAGGTGCAGTCTATAGCTCTTATACCTCCGGCTTCGGCCTTTTCCTTGTCCTCCGGCGATATCGCTTTTTCAGCTAACGGGTTGAGGTATATACCTTTTTTACCTAGCTCTCTATCTTTCATGAGCTTTTCAGCTAACCCATCATCTAGCAATTTTCTCGCTGTACATTTAGAGGGGTCACATTCACGATAGTCGCGTATAAACAACTCCATATTTCATTGAGTAAAAATCACAGTAATAAATCATTCGAATCTTTTCTAATAGATATATCCTAAAAGGGGAAAAAACATAAGAACCTGTAGACCTATCTTCCAACACCCGATGATGAAGAATCCAAAGCTGACGATATATACTGAAGGTCGATAGGCTTTCAGTGAATGATGAGTGATGGGCAGTCTGAGGGTATTAAAGAATACGGGATAGTCATGGTAACCGGTTTCGATCTCCTTCACAACAACAGACCGTTGCAGAAGCACTGGGTAAAGCGATTGATAGCCTATATCATCGATTTTATCCTCTCTTCCGTATTCGTCTACTGGGTATTCTTCTTTCTGGTCACTCTCAAGTTACAGTACGACATGTTCTGGTACTTCCCGATGACCGCCGGCATGGTACAGGTCTTTTATTCCGCCCTTTTAGAATATTACAGCGGTAAGACGGTGGGGAAAGCACTGTTTAAACTTGAAGTGGAGCAGCTCACTCAGGATTTCTACATGTCGGAAGCATTGATAAGGAACTTCAGTAAGCTCCACGGCATACTTTTGCTTTTGGATTGGGTCGCAGGCATGATGACCGAAGGCGATCCGAGACAGCGGTATCTAGATAGGATAGCGGAGACCACCGTGAGAAGCAGAGGTGAACCGGTCCACGTTAGAGAGTACCTGGACGACCATCTTTTCGGACATGAGCGGGGAGAAGAGAAGGAGGAGGTGCAGGAGGAGAAGGAAGAAAAGCGGTGCCGAGAATGTGGAGGAGAACTGACTAGTATAAGTGAAGAAAGGTACAGATGCAAAAACTGCGGGCGTATACAGTGATATGTTCATAGCTGTCGACGACACGGATTCTAGAAAAGGGATGTGTACAACCTTTTTAGCCACCGAACTGATAAAAGAGTTCAAGGAATATGACCTTTTAGATTATCCACGGTTAGTAAGACTGAATCCCAACGTGCCCTGGAAGACTAGGGGTAACGGGGCCATAGTAATAACTCTAGGTCGGGGGAAAAAAGAGAAGAGAAATATTGGGGAGATAGGTGACGAAGTATCACTCTTCGAAGGTGTATCTACAAGAAATGAAAACGTCTTCCAGAGAGTGAAAGACGTAGTGGAAAGATGGAGTGAATTCGATAGTGAAAAAACCAACCCGGGCTTCGTGGTAGCAGAGGAAAGGCCTCCTAGAAGGATCTATGAAAGAGCGGTCAAGGACGTAGTGGAGCTTGAAGAGATATTGAACTTTTTAGACGAGAACGATCACACCTACAAGGGATACGGAGAGAAACGGGGTTTGATCGGAGCCACTTCGGCCCTGGCCTGGAGACCGGACGATTTCACTTACGAACTTTTGACCTACAGAAAGAAAGAAAAGTGGGGTGCTTCGAGAAGGATTCTTGAAGAAGACGTCAAAGAGTTCGATAGAAGAACCAACCATACTTTCGATAATTACGATCATGAAGAGGAAAGACAGATGATCGCCCCTAAATCCCCCTGTCCCGTTCTTTACGGTGTCAGGGGAGACGATCCCGAAGAATTGAAAGGGGCTTTAGATATCATAGGGGGTGAAGGACCTCAAAGGTGGGTCACTTTTTTGACCAACCAAGCTACCGATGATCATATCCAAGAGGCAGCTCTCTCTGAAATAGAACCGTGGACTTCCGCAAGAGTCAAGGGCAAAGTCTCTTCCGAGCCGGAGTACATCGAAGGAGGCCACGTACTGTTCGAGGTGGGGGAAGAAAAGGATAAAAAAAATAAGATCACCGCCGCCGCCTACGAGCCGACCAAGGATTTTAGAAAGGTGGTGGAAAAACTCATCGAAGGCGACAGGGTAGAATTGTGGGGCGGGATCCGAAAGGAGCCTTTGACCCTTAATATAGAGAAGATGAAAATCTTAGAACTGGAAGAAAAGGTAGTAAAGGTCGGCAATCCAAAATGTCCCGAATGTGGAAGATCGATGTCCTCTATAGGCAAAGATGCGGGCTACCGGTGTAAAAGATGCAGTACTAGAGCCGATGAAAATGAGGTCAGGAAAAAAAAAGTTGAAAGAGAGTTGACCGAAGGTTGGTACGAGGCCCCGGTCACGGCCAGAAGGCACCTGTCAAAGCCGCTCAGTCGGGATAATACTTCTCGATCCACTTCTCGTCGATCCTCTTGAGATCTTTCTTCGGTATAGCGGTCAAAAGTTCCCAACCCAGGTCTAGAGTTTCGTCTATAGTCCTGTCTTCCTCTTCACCCTGGTGTATAAAGTTCTCTTCGAATTCCTCGGCAAAATCCAGGTAAAGCTGATCTCTATCGCTCAATGCCTCTTCTCCGACGACAGCCACGAGATCACGCAGGTCTAGACCTTCGGCATAGGCCGCATAAAGCTGGTTGCTCACGTCGGAATGGTCCTCTCTCGTTCTCTCTTCGCCTATACCTTCTTCCATCAGTCTAGAAAGGCTCTCTCCTGGGGTTATCGGAGGCCTTATCCCTTTCCTGTGCAGTTCTCTCGAGAAGACCAACTGTCCTTCAGTGATGTAACCGGTAAGATCGGGTATGGGATGAGTTATATCGTCGTCGGGCATCGTCAGTATGGGGATCATCGTTATGGAACCCTCTCTGTCCAGGATTCTCCCGGCCCTCTCGTAGATGTTCGCCAGATCGGTGTACATGTACCCTGGATACCCTCTTCTACCGGGCACCTCTTCTCTCGCAGCAGCTATCTCTCTCAGCGCCTCACAATAATTCGTCATATCGGTCATGATCACCAGGACCTGCATGTCCTCTTCGAAAGCGAGGTACTCGGCGGCGGTCAGAGCCATCCTCGGGATTATTATCCTCTCGATCGCCGGGTCGTTCGCCAGGTTCAAAAATAAAACCGATCGTTCCAAGGCGCCGGTCCTCTCGAAGTCTCTCCTGAAGAAGTTGGCCTCTTCCGCAGTTATACCCATGGCGCAGAAAACCACCGCGAATTCTTCCTCCTCGCCGAGGACTTCGGCCTGCCGCGCTATCTGAGCCGCCAAACTGTTGTGTGGAAGTCCGGAGGCGCTGAATATCGGTAATTTCTGTCCTCTCACCAGGGTCAACATACCGTCTATGGTGGAAACACCGGTCTGGATGAACTCCCTAGGGTACTCCCGGGTCGAGGGATTTATCGGATCTCCGTTTATATCTCTTCTCTCCTCGGGGATTATATCGGGACTTCCGTCTATGGGTTCGCCTATACCGTTGAAAACTCTACCTAAAAGCTCTCTAGAGACTCCGAACTTCATCACTTCTCCTGTGAACTGGACGCTCGTTTCGTCGGTATCCAGTCCTCTCGTACCGGCGAAGACCTGAAGCACGGCCCTGTCGGTTTCCGCCTCCAGGACCTGACCCAATCTTTCTTCACCGCTCGGCAATTTGATCTTAGCTATCTCGTCGTAGGCGACTCCGCTTATACCCTCCACCACCATCAGCGGTCCGGAGACTTCCGTGACATTCTGATATTCGGTCCTTTTAGACATCTCGTCGCTCATCTTTATACCTCCTCCTCTGGAGAATTTTCTTCATCCGTTTCGGTTACTGGCTCCTCGCCTTCAAGCGGAGAAGATAGTTCCAGGGACTCTTCCAACTCTTGGAATTCCTCGTTCATCTCCATCTGTATCTCGTTGAACCTATCCTCGTATTCTTCGGACGGATGATTGGACATCCTGCTGATCTTTTCGAGCACGTCCATCTCTGATAGATCATCGACCGGAACACCCTCTTCCACAGCTTCCTGCCCGGTCGCATAGAACCGCATCATCATCTGCAGCATCCTGAACTGTTTCTCCGGTTCGCAGAACGTGTCAACGTCGTGAAATGCGTTCTGCTGCAGGAAGTCTTCTCTTATCACTCTAGCGGCCTGGAGTGCGAACTGGTCGGAGGGTGGAAGTGCATCGGGTCCTACCAGCTGAACGATCTCTTCAAGTTCCGACTCTTTCTCCAAAAGCCGCATCGTCTCTCTCCTCAGCGACTTCCAGTTTTCGTTGACGTTATCTTTCCACCAGTCGCTGACCTCGTCGAGGTAGAGGGAATAAGAGGTCAACCAATCGATAGCCGGGAAATGTCTCCTGTTCTTCAGCTCGGTATCCAAAGCCCAGAAGACCTGCACTATCCTCAGGGTGTTCTGTGTTACCGGCTCGGAGAAATCGCCTCCAGAAGGACTGACCGCACCTATAACCGATATTGAGCCTTCTCTTCCCCCGTAAAGATCACAGATACCGGCTCTCTCGTAAAAGGAAGCTAACTCAGAGGCCAAATAAGCCGGGAAACCTTCCTCTCCGGGCATCTCTTCGAGCCTCCCGGAGATCTCTCTCAAAGCTTCCGCCCAACGGGAAGTTGAATCCGCCATCAACGCAACGTTATAACCCATATCTCTATAATATTCAGCTATAGTGATGCCGGAGAAAACGGAAGCCTCTCTCGCCGCCACCGGCATGTTACTTGTGTTCGCGATGAGGACGGTCCTCTTCATCAGCGATTCTCCGCTCCACGGATCTTCTAATTCCGGAAAATCTCTTAGAACTTCGGTCATCTCGTTTCCTCTCTCTCCACAGCCGACGTAAACGACTATGTCGGCGTCACTCCATTTGGCCAATTGATGCTGAATTACCGTGTTGTGGAGTACCATCGGTGAGTTACCTCCTACGAAGTTGTGGGTTTCCGGCACTGTCAAGTCGTAAACATCCTTGGTTTCATCTTTCACTTCGACGGATTCGACCGGATCGGGTAAGAAATGATCCAAATGGTTCTCCGCCATTTTTACCAGATCATCGTCAGCAGTCATAGAGGAGAACTTCCTGAACACTGGAACGCTCATTTTTTCTTCCTGAGTCGTGTAATTCGCTATCTTTATGCCGTTCTCTTTAAACTCTTTTCTCGTTATCCCGCTCTCTTCGAACTTCTCTTCCACGAGTTCGGGCGACACTTCTACCGAATTGATTCCTCTGAAATGTTTGCTATCCTTTTCCAAATATTTCTCGATCTTTTCATATTTTTGATGGTCCGCAGCTGTTTTCTCATAGAAATTCTCGAGCTCTTCTCCAGAGATCCTTATCCTGTAGCTTTTATTCGCATATGTGTTTTTTGAACCGAGTCTTGGAGGCGTGCCGATCCTCGTTAAAGCATAAGTCAGATCGCTGGCCATCTCCTCGCTGGAAGTGTTTATCTCGACTTCGTATTTGGAGAAACTTCCGTCCGCGAGATAATAACCTCTAACGAAGGCCGCGATCACGTCCTCTCCGCTTTTAAGCACCTTGTTTGGAATGCTACAATTTCTCGACTTGTTCTCTTCCGGAAAGCCGAGGGAAACAAGAAGATCTCTCAAAGTTTTACAGTTGACTTTCGTCGAATCCACCGTTCGGGCGTGTTCCCTCTCCATTTCCACATCGAAAAGCCCGCTTAAAAGCTCATCCACCCTTGACAGGAGTTCTTCATCGTTATTGTAGAAATGGACGGTAGACGGTTTAACAGTGCCGTCTCCAAGTAGAAGTCCTAGAAGTTCGGCAAGGTCTTCGTCTAATTTCGACGGTACCTGGATGGGTGTAGATCTCCTTTCACTCTTAACGTTCCTTATTTCATGATCGATCCCCTTCTCTTCAAATATCTTCTCGGCGACCTTCGCTTTAGGTCTGTTCCTTCCTAGAGCGTACTCGGTAAGAACGTCTTCGCTGATATCTAATCTTTCGGCGAGTGTCTTCCTACTGCCGAACTTTTCTTCGAGGTCACCTATGGCTTCAACCGTTTTATCGAAGTCTTCACCGTGGACTCTCTTTTCGGGCAGAAGGTCTTCCACGACCAGCCTTTCAGCTTCACTTTTTTCCTCTATAGGAAGTCTTCTTGGAGCTAGTAGAGTCTCTCCTTCTTCGATCTTTCCCGCGGGCTTCTCTGTGATCTCCATATCTGGAGTCAGAACGAACAATTTATGGATAGGTGTGAGTTCGACTTCTCGCCCAGATTTCGTATTTATCACGACAGTCGTATCTGTCTTACCTTTGTAGAGGCAAGTAGCTTCCTTTTCGGCTATCCTTCCGTCCTCCATAGAGAGTATATCGAGAGGTTCCTCCAGTTCGATCAGTGTTTCTTCGTTATCGACCTTCTTTTCACCCTCAGACTTGTACTCTTCGTACACCTCTCCTATAGGTTCCTTCGAGCCGTCAGCGAACAAAACGGGGGTGTCTCCCGTGACGCACTTCCCCGTCCCGAAGCCCCCAGGGATAGCCGCGGTACCTCCCTTAGCGAGAGGAAAGAAAGTGTCTAAAACTCTCTGTCCAGTAACCAAAAGCTCGCCGGGCTGCTTTTTGTCCTTAATCGGCCTGCCCACTCGCACGGGCCAGCGCTGTTTCATGCTTATCTCTTCTTCACCATCTTCATTCTCCAAAACCGCGATGGTTTCATCGATGGTGTATTCTCCTTCCGATACGATCTCTTTGACTTTACCTCCTTTACCCGGAGGGACCATGACCTTGTGATCCACAGTTTTAGTTTCCTCTACGGTACCTAAGATATCACCCTGTTCCAGCTCGTCTCCCTCTTCTACCTCTGGTCTGAATTCCCACTCCCTGCTTTCGTCCAAAGGAGATACGTCTACGCCTCTGCGGATGAAGTCGCCGGTCTCCTCGGCGATGTCCGCTAACGGTCTCTGGATGCCGTCGTAGATCTGCTCGATCAGGCCGGGACCGAGTTCTAATGAAAGAGGTTCTCCCGTCCTTTCGACCGGTTCTCCAGGCCGCACACCGCCGGTTTCCTCGTAGACCTGTATGGTCGCAACGTCTTCGTCGAGTTCGATGACTTCGCCGATCAGACCTTCTTCTCCAACTTCCACGACTTCATACATCTCGACTCCTCTGAGACCGTCGGCTTCGACGACCGGACCCGCGACGTGAATGATCCGGCCTTCTTCTTCGTCCTCGGGCTCCTTCATCCTGCTGATCTTCTCTTCTGCTTCCTCTCTCATACTTCTCTTCCTCCTGAACGTCTCTTGAAATGGGATTCGTCTTGAACGTCAAAATCATATCTATACATGATCATTTTTCCTCCTGGGTCGTGACATCAATACCTACGGCTCTTTTTATCTTGTCCTGGAGGGGATCTTCTTTTCCTTCCACGGGACCTTCCTTATCGGGTATCTCCACTATAACGGGATAAACATCATCTTTTCTCTTCTTTTTCTGCTGAAGATGCTCGCTGATGTCTTTGGCTATACTTTCTGAGAGTAATATCACTCCGACATCGGTCGATTGCATTAGCTTATCGAGCCTCTTTTTTGCTTCATGGTCATCTTCAGGAGTGAAGACTTCGTTCACCCCAGCGAGCGAAAAACCGACTGCCATATCCTTTTTTCCTACTACAACGACCTTCATCCTGCTCCCTCCATTATCATAAGATCACTTATCTTCTTTGGATTTAGTCCTTCCTTGATCCCTCTGATCAATACTTTAAGGTTCCGCAGTTCCATCTCTTTGGCGATCAAAAATTTTAGCATCGGGCCTACGGTTAGTATCTCTTGACTGTGGATCTCTGAAACTACTTTTAGAAGTTCCTCGTCTAATTTTTTTTCCAGCTCAAAATAAGACAGAGTGGATTTCGCTTCTCTCAATTCATCGTAAGAGGTACCCTCCAGTTCTATCAGCGCTTCGTCGAGGTCCGAAGCTTCGACCATGTTCTCCAGCTTCCAATCTTCCAATTCCCTACCTGGAGGTAATAAGGACTCTTTCAATCTTTCCTCTTCTATATCTTCTCTCAACCCTCTAAGTATTGTCTTGAGATTTAGCACATCGGTATATTTCCCGAAAAAGTATCTGACCGTTGATCTTTCCTCGCCCTCTACCTGATTGGCGGAACTTCTTATCTCCTGGAAAAGGAATTTATCCAATTCCACGTCAATCTCGAAAAAATTATCCACGTTTTCTTTTCCCTTAAGAGGTTCTTCAAATTTTGTTTCCTTCAGGACCGATACTAGTTCCTGCATATTCCTAGCGGATGTCATCTCCTCCACTTTTTCTTCATCTATCGTTTTCACGGGGATCAATTTCTTATCTAATTCTCCTTTTTCTCTGAATATGTCCTTCATCGCTCTCTTGACCATCTTGAGGTCATATTTCATCAGCCATGTATTTACGAAGGGTTTGAAGTTCGTTGGAGCCGCCATATGTGCTTTTTTTAGGGATTCGATAACGTTTTCTTCAAGTTTCTTTTCTATCGAAGAAAGTTCTTCGGTTTCTTCTTTTGGGATCTCATAGTTTTCCTCTCTTATCTTGGAAAAAACTTCGTTGAGACTAGTACTCTCCACTAAAGATTTCAAAATGTCTCTCTTTATGAACGGATTGCCTCTCGCTCTCAATTTAGCATTGGGGAAACTGAAGTTGGTTATGGATATCAGGACTTTAAAATAACTCATCAATAGGATGACCACTATCAATAAAGATGCGCCTACCACTATCAGCACGAAAGTAGGCAGACCCAATGTATTTATCAGACTTTCTAACACCGTTCAGTCCTCCTCTTTCTCTTGAAATAATATCTCAGAGATCTCCTTTCGCAGTTTTTTACGTTTGCTATCCAGGTTAGCTTCGAAGGTAAAATCGATAGTAGAACCTTTTTCAGAAATGGCTTTTATACCTCCGATCGTGTCTAAGGTAGCTTCTATCTCGATCTTTAGATTGATCTCGTTTGATAATCGTCTCACCAACTCCTCGCTCTCTGGATCACATTCTATTTTGAAATCACCTTTCAATAAATTATCGGCTTGTTTGATGGCCTGCTTAAGATAGCCTTTATACTCCTCTGGCCCCTTTGAATCGAGGCGTGTCTTCACTTTCTCAAAGACGTCATTTATCATCTCTTCCCTGACATTCAATTTTTTCTTCTTAGTTTCGAGTTTAGCCTGGGAGATGATCCTGTTTTTCATCGTCTTTATCTCTCTTTCCCTTTCCTTTTTCATCTCCTCGAGTTTCCGCTCCTTCTCCTTCTCTATCTCTTCCTCGATCTCCTTCGCCCTCTCTTCCCCCCTTTGGATAATGTTATCCATTTTATCCCGCGTTTCTTCTTCGATCCTTTCGATTATCTTCTCTATCGGCATATTATCAGTTCTCCATCACATGAACCCTAGGAACACGATTATGAATATCGCTATCAGCAGGCCGAAGATCGCAAACGTTTCGGACATCACGCTGAATATCATGCCCTTACCGAAGGTCTCTTCACGCTTTGACACGGCGGCGATAGCGGAACCCGAGGTGATACCTTGACCTACGCCGGACACGCCGGCTATACCTATAGCGAGACCGGCACCAACCGCTGCGATTCCCATCTGAATACCGGATAACGTGGGATCATTCTCTGGAGGTATCGAACCACCTATCATCCCGCTGAAGACCATCAGTAATATGGCGATCAGCATACCGTAGATAGCTTGAGTTTCAGGTAATACGGAAAAGACCATCCCTCTTCCGAACATCTGCTCATCTTCCGCGACAGTAGCTATCCCGCTGCCCGAGGCGATGCCTTGACCTATTCCAGAGAGACCGGCTACACCGACTGAAAGGCCAGCCCCTACACCGACCAATCCGAAGAACATCTGTATACTTCTAGTATTTTCGCCGATCAAGACACCATCTCCTCCTAACAGACCGCTGAATATCATCAGTAATATGGCGATCAGCATGCCGTAGATGGCCTGAGTTTCAGGTAACACAGAAAAGACCATCGCTCTACCGAAGACCTCTTCCTTCTCCGCGACGCTGCCTATACCGCTAGCCGCTGCGATACCCTGACCTATACCGGAGAGACCGGCTACGCCTACGGCTAGGCCCGCACCTATGCCGATAAGACCCAGACCAAAGCCCGAGTATCCAGCCATAGCGTCTATCGCTCCACCTCCGAGCAGTCCGGAGAAGACCATAAGTAAGATCGCTATCAGTAGGCCGTAAATGGCTTGAGTTTCGGGTAATACAGAGAAGACCATACCTTTCCCGAAGAGGTCCTCTTTTTCCGCGACGCTGCCTATACCGGCTCCCGAGGCGATGCCCTGTCCTATACCGGAGAGACCGGCTACGCCTACGGCTAAACCTCCACCGATAGTTATCATGGCAACTCCCAAACCTTTGTCGCCCAGTAGATCGGCTGAGATATTGCCGCCCAACAACCCGGTAAATACCATGATCAGTATGCCCACTAGCAGTCCGTAGATAGCTTGAGTTTCAGGTAAGACGGAAAATACCATGCCCTTCCCGAATAATTCCTCCTTCTCGCTGTAGGCCGCTATGCTTCCAGAAGATGCGATGCCCTGGCCTATGGCGGATAGACCGGCGATACCAACGGCTAAGCCGATGCCTAGAGAAGCCACACCTAAGGTTAGTGGAACAGTTGTTCCCTCTCCAATGACCCCTGTAAACAGCAGTAACAGGACAGCTATCAGTAAGCCGTAGATAGCCTGAGTCTGTGGAAGGGCCTGATAAACCAAACATTTTCCGAATTTGTCCGGTTTCTCCGCTATAGTCCCGGCTCCTGCCGAACCTGCGATACCGACTCCGATACCGGCGCCCATACCCGCTATGCCGACGGCTAGACCTGCCCCTATAGCCGTGAGGAAAGTTCCTCTTTCATCCTTCTCTATCTCTATAGATAGTTCGTCTCTGTAAGTTTTGTTTTCATTTTCAAATTCCAAATCTAAAGTGAGGTGATGTTTTCCCGCCCTTTCAAATTTGAATTCTAGGTACTCTCTATATACTTTGAACTCATTTTCGGTTTTTTCTATCCTGTATTTCTTGATATTCTCATCGATTATCCAAAACACACCATCTTCTTTTTTGAGTTGTGGTTTGTCTCCTACTATTTTGAAGTCATTTTCCTCAAAAGCTTCTTTTAACTTATCATCAATTTCTCTCTGGTTCAAACTCTCATTAAAACTTTCCTCATAATCTGTGCGATTCAAATCAAAAATATTCTCTAATTTATCATCCAAGACTTCCTCTCTATATACTTCAAATTCTTTTTCTCCTTTCTCTATCTGGTATTTTTCCTCGCCGTCAATGAGGACCCAAATTCCCTCTTCTTCTTTTTCAAGTTCTGCACTTTGATTTAATTCAATATCTTCCTGATCAAAAGCATCTTTCAACCCTTCATCGACTTCACCCTTGTTCAAACTTTTATTAATTTTGTTAAAGGTATCGTCGTCATCTTCAGTACTATCAAACTGTAATAACTTAAAATTCCAAGAGATATTTTCCAACTGACGATCTTCTGGTATATCCCCTTTCCTATATGAAAAGGTTATATTTTCATAGTCGCCGGACATATACCTTTTGATCTCATCACCCTCTTTTCTATATTCCTCATCCTCTCTATGATAGACCAGTATGTCTACTCTGCCTTCTACTTCGTCCTCTTGAGCCTGCGCGACCGCATTTTCTAGTCCCTGTGTCGCTATGATGCCTGACAGCAGTAGAGTCGTGGTCAAAACGATCAGGAAGATCAGTGCTTTTGAATCCATATCCACTTCGAACAAACTCATCCTTTCACCTCTTCTTTTATTTTGGTATGCTCTCTTTCAGCCTTAAAAGGTTCGTATTCAGCCCCTCCGCCTTCGTAGAAATAACTGAAGAATTCCACGTACTGTAACCTTAAAGAGTGAACGAAAGAGCCTAAAGCTTGAAGTACCGCGTTGATCAGATGACCCACGATCATGACCACAAGGCCGAAGAAGTAGAACGGTATTTTAGGGTTTATCATCCCGGCGTATCCCATGAAACTGATAATACCTAAAAGGGAAACCATCGATCCCAAAGTCTGTTCGAGCTTGCTGGAATCTTTGAATCCTTTCAATACTAAAGCCAAGCCGCCGATGAGTATCGCCGCGGCGATCGGAAGATTGATAGAGTTGTTCGAAACAAGATCCGCTAGCACGTTAACGGTCAAAGCTATCCCAGAAGTAGCTAAGCCCAATGCGAGTATCCTCGAGAATGAAAGAAAGTCTCCTATGAATCCGGTCAGCTCGAAAAATGATAGTCCCTTAGCCCGAACCACCATGAGTAGAAGGCCGATGCCTGTCAAAATAGCTCCTATGATGTTGACCGTCCTTGTGAGTTCAAACATCGCCTCCGTTCCGAAAAAATAATCCCATCCGAAAAGATAACCCGATATGAGTATGGCCCCCCCGGCCTGAAGTGTCCACCATGAAACGCTCTCTTTCAGGATCTCTCGGTAGTTCCTATCCTTCAAATACCTCACGAACTGGAGAAATATTCCGGCGTTCAGATAGAACAAACCTATCAATAAGGAGATTATAAGAAGTACCAAAGGACCTTCTCCCTGCAATGTTTTTAAGACGGCCATCTCGTTGATGAAATCTAATCCCAACCTGCCGAAAAGATTGGTGTGACCTTCCTGCGCCGGACCTAGATACCCCCCCTGGAGGATGCCGAAGATAAATGTACTTATACCGACTCCCAATAACACGAATGAAAAATTTCTTGTCCCTTCCTCGACCTTCCCGATGCCCTGAAGGAGTATAACGGAGGTCAAAATTATCAAGATCCCGTAAATAGCGTCTCCCAGCATCAGGCCGAAAAAGATGACGAAGGCTGGAGCCAAGATAAAAGTTGGATCTATCTCGTCGTACCGCGGAGGTGCGAACATGTGAGTTAGAAGCTCGAAAGGCTTTATCATCTTGGGATTGTCTAACTTGGTGGGCACCTCGTCAGGATCCTCGGGTTCTTCGGTAATCACTTCTGCATAGCCGTCGCTGGCATTTTCCACAGTTTCTTCGACTTCTTCAGTATTTTTTTCCGGGGCCCATCCTTTCAACACCGTGGTTGTTTCCGTGTTTCCGAATCTCTGAACAATCTCCTTTTTCTCACGGTGTATATCGAGTTCTTCCTTTAAAGCCCGATATTCTTTCTCGTGATCCTCTTTGAGAGACTTCAATTTTCCCAAAACATCTTCTTTAGACTCTTTTAGTTCCTTCATTTCGGAAGAAAAAGTTTCCAATGCTTCTTTCGGAGTGCCTTCGACGTCCTTCAAGTTCAGAGGCCGGACGTCACTCTGCCTCAATATAGATTGGAATTCAGTTTTATCCTTTATTAAAGCCGCAGCTATCACCACGTACCTCTCTTCCTCTTCCCGGGTCCTTTCCACTTCATAAAAATACGACTCTAACTCCTCGATATTTTTTTTGAACTCGTAGGGATCCGTTGTTATGCCGACATCTATCACGGAGAACTTTGATTCTCCTAGATGACTCAGTTCTAGATCTAGAAAAGAGATCAATTCCAAGTCTTTTTTCAACTGCTCGAGGTCCTCCATTTTTTTATTTATATTATTCAATTTTTCATCGAACTCTAATATCTTCTCGCCGTGTTCTTCGAACATCTCGTCTATCTCTGAAATCACTTGGTTTAGACCCTTCTCTTCTCTACTCGTTTTCTTAATCTCTTCGGGAGAGACGAATTCTTTGATCACGCTCTTTTCGGGTTCTAATCGATCGAAGATATCAAGGATAGAGGATAACTTGATATCATAATTCGTCAACTCACCTATCCGCTCCGAAATGCCCATGGGCTCAACGACCTCATTGACTTCTTTATCCCTCTCGAGGTCACTTATTTCAGCTATACCTCTCTCATGTATTGAGTCGATAAGGTCTTCCACGTGATCATCATGGACCAGAATGGTGAGATCCTTCATGCGCTCCGGAAAGAACACCGCTTCATACCTCCATAACTCTTTTTATCACGTGATCGACGGCTTCTGAAATGTCTTCTTTGGTGGATCTCTTGATCTTTTCTACTTCCTTTTCACCCTCTTCTCTTATCTCTACCGCTTTCTTTTCGGCCTCTTCTTTCGCTTCTTCTTTCTTCTCCTCAAGTTCTTTTTTGAGAGAGAAGAGTTCGTCTTCCTTTTCCTGCTGCGCCTCTTCTTCAGCTTCTTCCACCATCTTCTCGGCTTCTTTTTTTGCCTTTTTCACTCTTTCGAGAGCCTTTTTTTCCGCCTTCTTTATCTTTTTTACCTCATCCACTGCCACGGTTGAAAACCCCACGTGATGTTAAGTCCTTTTTCAGGGGTAGGAATTGTAGAAGGATTATAAAGATTTTGGTCGCGTTTCAAACGATGCCATGAAAGATCATAACTTTCGAAGATTTAATTAGTAGGAAAAACAGTCATACTTATTACCGTAACTAGGAGCAATAGGTATTTATGAGAAATCTGAACGTGAAAGTACTGACCCTCTTATCTTCGCTTCTGATCATAGGGGCCACCTTCGTTTCTGCTGCTGGAAGTATCGATCCCATCTCGAGATCAAATATGAAGTCGGACGAACAGATCATATTGGTGGAAATGGAAGGGTTGAGGAATGAAGGCCTTTTGAGTGGCTTAGACCTCAGCGTCATCCATGACTACGGTGAATTTGCTCTAGTAAAGACAAACGGAAAGTTAGCTCATGGGTTGAAGTCTAGAGGTGTAGAGGTCAATATATTACCGGCTCGTACGGAGATATCTGTCAAAGAACATACTTTCGACTTCACCGAAGAAGAACCCGAGATCGCTTCCGATCTCAGCATCGAAGAATACGAACCCGGGAAGGAAGGACTTTACATCGTCCACATGCTCGGCCCGGTGAGTCCCGATTGGAGAGAGGAACTGGAGAATAAAGGCGTGGAGGTGATCAATTACATCCCCAATTACGCCTATGAAGTGAGCATGACGCCGGAGACCGCGGTAGAAGTTGAAGACTTGTCGTTCGTGGACTGGGTCGGGATCTATCACCCCGCTTACAAGTTTGATCCTCAACTCGAACCCGACAAAGTCAATGTCAAATTCAATCCCGAGCTCAGCACCGATGATGTGATGTCGATAGCATCAAAACTTCCGGTTTCAGATCATCAAGAACTCGATAGATTCGAGCACGGTCTCACTCTCAATATCACATCTAAGGCGGAGCTGAGAAACTTAGCTAGGATGAAAGAAGTGTACTATATCTCCCAGTACCGGGAGCCCGAACTCCACTCCGAGATCGAAAGTCAGATCATAGGCGGCGGGGCGTGGATAATGGACGACGAGCAGGACGACATCGGTTCTCCTTACAGGAAATACGGTGATTTTGGTGCTTACATCAACCAACTCGGTTATACTGGAGAGAACGTGACCATAGCTGTGGGAGACACCGGGATAGGAAACGGAACTATCGGTGACGCGGGACATCCGGACCTGACCGGTAGGGTGATAGGGGGGCACGGATTCGAAGACCTTGACGATGACGACTGGAGCGACAGTCACGGCCACGGGACCCACACCACTGGATCGGCGGCTGGAAACACCTATCAAGGAAGTGGAGAGAAAGGCGAGTATCCCGGTTTCGGACCCTATTACATGGCTCAGGGTTTGGCTTCCGAATCTAAAATCTACGCTGCAAAGATATTCGATCCAGGATGGGTGGATCCCGATTACTACGATATAATCGAAGTACCGAAGCAGGAAGCCGACGCCTACGTTCACACCAACTCGTGGGGAGCTACCACCGCCGGCGAATATACTGCGTCCGACGAGATATTCGATCAAGCGGTGAGAGACGCTGATAGAAATACGACCGGAAATCAGCCCATGGTGATAACCGTTTCCGCGGGAAATTCAGGGGCGCAGGAGCAGACCATCGGGAGCCCCGGTAATGCTAAGAACGTGATAACTATCGGAGCTACTGAGAGTTATGTTCCCGACGGCAGCGATTATGGGGGTGGAGATACTGAAAACCCTGCTAGTGTATCGCGATTCAGTTCTAGAGGTTGGACGCAGGATAATCGGGTGAAGCCCGACGTCGTCGCTCCGGGAGAAAACGTACTTTCCCTGGATCACCCGGCCTATTCAAAAGGAGCCACTTACGAATGGATGTCCGGTACTTCCATGTCGACTCCCGCTGTAGCGGGAGCCGCTTCTGTCGTGGTGGAGTGGTACGATGAGAACTTCGGTGAAAAACCCAGTCCCGCTATGGTAAGATCTCTGCTGATAAATACCGCCCACGATCTCGACTCCGGAGGCTGCGAGACCGGGCCGATACCGAACAAGGACGAAGGCTGGGGCATGGTGGACATATCTAAACTGGAGTATCCTAAAGACGATCCGGTTCCTTTCATGCTCGAAGATCAAAAAACATCGTTAGAAACCGGCGATGTGGAGGAGTACGAGGTAAAGCGGGAAAGAGAGGGTGAACCACTGAAGATAACATTAGGATGGACGGACAAGAACGCCTTAAGTGGAGATAATCGAACATTGAAGAACGACCTTGATCTGGAAGTAAAGGCACCCGACGGGAGCGTTTACAATGGTAACGCCTTCGATCAGGGCTGGACTCGACCCGATGCTCCCGCGATGGAAGATTTCGATCCCAACGGCGACGGTCGGGACGACACGAACAACGTGGAGAACGTTTACATCCCGTCTGAAGAGGTCGAAGATGGAACTTATACGGTGAGAGTGATAGGAACGAACGTCCCGGCGGATGCGAACAATGACAGTCGACCTAACCAGGATTACGCTTTGGCGGTTTACAACGCCGCGGTTCCTAGTGCAGAAATAATATCTCCCGAGGAGGGAGAGATCATCAGGGGATCTAACGTTAAGTTAAAATGGATCTCTAAACGGAGTCAATATCACGAGGTAAGATTGGGCCAGGAAGATTGGATAGACGTTGGAGAAAACGACTCGTACACTTTTGAAGGCCTAGACGATGGTGAATATACCGCAGAGATCAAAGCGGTAGGGGATAAAAAGAGTGTCAAAAACTCGGTGACTTTTACCGTTAAAACTGACCCGCATATAAGGATCGAATCTCCGGCGGAAGGTGAGATCGTACGGGAGAGCGATGTTGAAGCAGCGTGGACTTCTTATAATGTAACTGGCCATGAGATCAGGTTGAATGATAAGGACTGGATAGACGTAGGTGGGGATACGAGTTACGTGTTCGAAGGAGTCGAAGATGGAGATCATATCTTAGACGTGAGGTCGACTTCGGAGACCGTGACCGAGAGCGTGAACTTTTCCGTGGACACTTCACCCTATCTGAACATCACCTTCCCCGAGGACAAAGAGGTCACAGGTGAGGGCGAACTCGAGGTGAGGTGGATATCATATAATATTGAAGGTCACGAGATCAGGCTGAACGACAAGGACTGGATAGATGTTGGAAACGAGACCGATCACGTTTTCGAGGAGATGAACGGCGGTGAACACAGGATCGAAGTCAGGTCTATCGATGATGATGTGACCGAATCTATCGACTTTTCCTTTTATCTAGAGAGAGATCCTATCCACATCACCGGAAACGAAGAATTGGAGGAGATGGCGGGACAAGAAGGATGGCCAGGAACTGGCGAAGAAGAAGATCCCTATGTGATCGAATGGTATGATTTGAGCGGTAAGGAAGAAAGCTCGGCTTTGACATTCGAAGAAGTCTCGGATCACTTCATAGTGAAGAACAATAAACTCCACGATGCGAATCGCAGTGGAGACGCTAGTTCAGGCAACAGCGGTGTGGTCCTGAACGGCACCGAAAACGGAAGGCTAGCGAACAACAAAGTTTCTTTCAACTCCTACGGCATCCATTTGAAGGAGTCCACTGAAAATGTGATAGTCGATAATAAAATGGTAAACAATCATGTCGGTATATATGTCTCCTCATCCATTGGAAACAAGATAGAGGGAAATCACGTTAAAAAGTCTCACTATCCGGTCTATGGTCGAGGGATATGGTTGGAAAAATCCGACGGCAACGAGCTCATGGAAAATTCGGTGAGCAACCATGATCGTGGTATAGTGCTCAGTTCTTCTCCCGAGAACCACCTATCTGAAAACAACGCGTCCTACAACGGTAAGGGAGTAGAACTCAGAGAGTCAGAAAAGAACAGCGTAGAAAAAACTGAGCTGTTCACCAATGACATAGGTATATATGTTTACAAGTCCACCGATAACACGCTCAGCGGTACTCAATCTTTCAATGATAATTACGGTATCTATCTGACACACTCTGAGAAGAATCGTTTATATGATAACGTGATCAATCATAGCCGGTGGTACGGAATGCGGATCGGACGTTCCAACGACAACGAAATCGAAGGTAATCGGATCGTTTCCAGTGATAGTTACGGCATATACCTGTTTTCTTCCGAGAGCAACTCTTTCGAGGATAACGAATTGATCGATGATAGCCTGCACTTCTGGGGGAGGTCGGTGGAGCATTGGAACACCCATTCTATAGATGAGTCCAATACGGTCAATGGAAAACCCATCATTTATCGAAAAGATGTGAGCGGCGAGACCATCACTGAAGACGCTTCACAGATCATCCTTGCCAATTGTACCGATATGGTCGTTAAAGATCAGAAGATCGAGGACGGAGATATAGGAATACTTTTGGGCTTTTCCGACAACAATCGAATCGTAGAGAACACCGTAACCCAACAGATGCAGAGCATCACTCTCCGGTACTCCAATAGGAATGTTTTGGAAAGCAACACTCTCTATAACAGCACCACCGGTTATTACATGGTGAATTCCGATAGAAACGTGATAGCGGAGAACCACATATACAATAACAGTTGGCCCGGGGTTTATATGTCCTCTTCCAAAAAGAATATTGTTTTCGGGAACAATATCTCGAACAATCACGTTTATGGAGTGTATCTTACACGCTCCAAACCCAATCACATATATCATAATGAGCTCTACAGCGATGAAATAGGGGATGCGGAGATAGAAGGACAGGCTTACGATAACAAAAATAACTCTTGGGACGACGGCGAGGAAGGGAATTATTGGTCGGACTACAAGGATAGATATCCAGGTTCTCACGAAGTGGGAGATAGTGGGATATGGAACAGGTCCTACGGGATCCCTGGAAACGAGAGCGAAGATAGATATCCGTTGGTAAAACGTGACCCTGTTGAGGAATTTAGAACACATATAGTGCAACCTAGTGAGCAAGAAACGGTTTACTCTTCCGAGGTGACGGCTAGTTGGGCTTCAAAAGGTGAAGAAGGTGAAATAGATTACGAGATCAGGTTGAACGAGGAAGAATGGATCGATGTCGATGATGAAAGAACTCACACATTCGAGGACTTACAGAAGGGCGAGCATACAGTTAAAGTCCGAGGAGAAGATGACGCCGGTATAGGATCACGTCACAGTGTCGATTTTCAAGTAGACCCGGGGATAAATGTCGAGATCACCTCTCCGGAGAACGGGAGTACGGAGAGAAGGTCTTCAGTCGATATAGAGTGGTTGGTAGAGAACGCCGAAGATGTGGAAATAAAGTTGGACGGGCCAGGAGACGAGGAAGGAAAGTGGATAGAACCCGATGAGGAAGGTGAACATAGGTATGATGATCTAGAGGACGGTGACTACGAAGTTCAGGTAAGAGCGGAAGACGATAACGGTAATTCCGATTCTGACAGCATAGAGTTCAGCGTGAAGACGGTAAAGATCGAGATAATATCGCCTGAAGAAGATCAGGTGATAAGGTCAGATAATTTCACGGTCAAGTGGACATCCGAAAATGCGGATTTTCACGAGATCAGGGTCTGTGATAGACATTGGGAAAATGTTGGAGGTGCTAAGGAATTCAAACTGACCGATCTCCAGGACGGCGAGTACGAGATCTCGGTTAGAGCCTGGGATAAAACCGGTTGGAGAGAGACCGATACCGTTACGGTGACCGTCGATGCCACCTCGCCGCCGGTCAGAATAGTCTCGCCGGATGATGGCTCCATATTTTCCACCGACGAGGTGACCGTCAGATGGGTATTTGAGAATATAGAGAGAAATGTCGAGCTAAAGCACTACGAGATAAAGGTCGATGAAGAGTGGATAAATATAGGGGATTCCACCGAATACGTATTAGAGGGATTGGAGGACGGCGAGTACACCGTTGAGGTCAAGGCGGTAGATAAGAGTGAGAGAGTGGGTAAAGAAAGCGTGACTTTCCTTATCGATACCGCCTCACCCCAGATCACGATCACATCTCCTTCTGGAGGAACGGAGTTGAGTGATCGATTCGTCACCGTGGAATGGCAGGGCGAAGCCGAGCCCAGCGGGATAGAGTACTACGAGATACGGCTAGACCAAGGAGAATGGATACTCGCTGGTGAAAACACGGAATACACTTTTGCCGGACTCTCGGCAGGCGATCACACCGTGGAGGTGAGGGCTTGGGACAGAGCCGGTAACAGCAAAATAGTGAGCTTAAATTTTGAGATAAGAAGGTTCGATATCCCCTATTATCTTGTTTTTGCAGGTGTAGTCATAGCCATAGTTATCGCGAGGCTTGGTGTAGAAGCTTGGAGAAAGAGAGGCGAAGAAGAAAAAGAAAGGAGAATGACACTGCCCGAATTGGAAAGAGAGATGGACCGGATCGACCAAAAGGTATGTGAAGACGAGTACAAATTGTGAGCGCTCTAGGGGAATAAACTCTAGCATACTTATGTTATGTCTTTCTGCCTACCTTGGAATATCATAAGCTTTCTAGGAAAGATTTATTACTTCCTTTCAATGTGCCTCACGTAGGTGTTTATATTGGATGTGGAATTAAAATGGGGATCCTATACCTCGATTCCCGCCCTGATAATGAGCGGAGCAATAGGCGTATCGATTCTACTGTTAAGTTGGCACTGGATGGGGCCTCATTGGCATGAACATTGGTATGTCCCTTTATTGGGTTATTATGTTATGTTATCGATTTGTCAGGATCATTATTTTGAGCCAAGATGGGAGAAGCCAACTCTTAAAGGTCTCTCGAGGCAGTGGGTCTCGATATCCGGAGCGGTCTTGATCTATCTTGTCCACGGCTTCATAATAGGTGAAATAGTGGGCATCCCAGATCCACTTCTTATGGCGGGTCATTTCATATTCATCGTCCTGGGTTTCTTCTTTTTCGGCTGGGACGATATCTTTTTCAAAGGAAAATTATCGGATTGGATACCTATAGATGCGCTGAAGGCCTTCTTCTGGTACGGTGTGATCTGGGTACTGTGGTATATTCTCTTTGCCTGGTCGGGTGGTCTATCAGGCGCCCTAGGTAATTTTCAGCCCGTAAGTTACTATTGGTTCTTGGGTTCCTTCCAGTGGGTGATCATGATGGAACTCCTGGTTGCTATAAATTGGGGCGATTTGATCGAAAAGATCGACTTCCCTAATGATTATGCCCGCGGTGGTTCTCTAATGGGCTTCGCCCTGGTTGCCGGCTTCAGTATGGGAGCTTTATGTCATTTTATCATCTCGACGGCGGCTCCATTGGCTCCGATCGCTCCAAACGCTGCAGAGCAATGGCATCACGTCCTTTACATGGGTACGTATCCTCTCATCCCGATAATAGTATTCGGTCTTTATACCAACCATCTGAACGGTATATCTAATGTGAAAAAGCGGGTCGGGGCAAGAACGCTGGCACTGATGGGGATGGTAGTATTACAGTACCTCATCTTTAGATTCTTGATCGCCCCCACACATATCTTTGGAGATCATCCCTGGTATCATCACTTTGACCTGGTGTTCAACTTCACCATATCGATAATCGCCTTGACGCACCATTGGTTTTCTAAACGGTGGGGTTTTGTTAACGTCACAGACGATTGACCTCCAGGGAAACCCATATTCTAGACTACCCAAAATACCCATTCGAAAAACTTATAATTAATTCCATCTATAGCCACCTAACCTAACCACAACTACGAAAAACAACTACGAAAATATAGATGATTATTATGTATAATGAAAAAGCCCAGAAGATGAAGTTGGATGATATACGTGAGCTGCAGGAGGAACGTTTGACGAAACAAGTCAAATACGCATACGAGAACGTTCCCATGTACAAGAAGCGTTTCAAGGAAGAAGGCGTCAAACCGTCGGACATAACGAGCTTAGAAGATGTTAGTAAGGTCCCCTTCACCGTTAAGGACGACCTGCGGGAGCATTATCCCTATGGAATACTTGCGGTCCCTAAAGAGGAGGTCGTGCGTTTTCACGCGTCTTCCGGGACGACCGGTACGCCCACTGTCGTAGCTTACAACCGCAATGATATGGAGACGTGGGGCGACCTGATGGCTAGATGCTATAACGCCGCGGGTGTAGAGCCTGAACACATAGTTCAGAACGCTTACGGTTATGGTCTTTTCACAGGCGGTTTGGGCTTCCATCAAGGGGCAGAAGTACTGGGCGCCTCAGTACTTCCGACCAGTACCGGCAACACCAAGAAACAGATCAAGATGTTGAACGACTTCCAGACCGACGTTTTGGCTTCTACACCTTCTTACGCGATTTACCTAGCGGAGGCTGCGGAGAAACACGGATACGACCCGATAGAAGATTTCGATCTCAAGGTCGGGATGTTCGGCGCCGAGCCGTGGAGTGAAGAAGCTAGAGAAAGTATAGAAAAATCCTTCGGTATGAAAGCTCAAGATGTTTACGGCATGAGCGAACTGTACGGTCCCGGGGTGGCGATCGAGTGTCCCGAACAGAACGGGCTCCATGTTTGGGGCGATCAATTCCTGGTCGAAACCATCGATCCGAATACCGGGGAAGTGCTACCTGAAGGAGAGACAGGTGAAATAGTAGTTACCATGTTGACTAGAGAGGCGATGCCGCTCCTCAGATACAGGACAAAAGACGTGGGTTCAGTTACCTATGAGAAATGCGAGTGCGGTCGTGAACACCCGAGGATAGAAAGTATAGAAGGTCGAAGCGACGATATGCTCATCGTCGGTGGGGTGAACGTATTCCCGAGTCAGGTCGAAGATGCACTCCTCGAAACCGACGGGATAGCTGAGCACTATCAGATAATCGTTGATAGAGACGTGCTCGATAGGTTATTCGTCAGGGCGGAAGTGGACAGAAAGTACTACGAATCCGACGAGTACGATGAGGAAAAATTGAAGGAAGAAGCGAAGGAGAATCTAAAAGCGGTACTGAACATAAACGCCAAGTTGAAACTCCTTGAACCCAACACGCTTCCGAGGACCGTCGGAAAAGCGAAAAGAGTCATCGACAAGCGTGAAGAACAGGACCGGATAGAAGAACTCTAGATCGGTTCTAAGTTCCATCAAAAACTCTTCTTTAAAATCTTTTTATCAACCTTTTACCACAAGGTTTTACCACAAGGCGGAAGATTAGATGGATGGAAATGATAAAGTATTCCGGAGAATTATTCATTCGATAGTATGCCTCGTTTTACTTTATTATTTGGTTCCAGATCCTCTTTTCGGGCAGCCAAAAAGACTGTTGCTCTTGGTTTTACTCGCAATAGTTTTGGCCTTTGAGGCCCTTCGTCTTTACTGTGACTTTCAACTGCCGACTATGAGGTTTTATGAAAAAGAACAGCTCGCCTCGTATGCGTGGGCTAGTACTGCAGCGGCGATAACTCTTGTATTTTTTCCCAAGTATCTCGCATTTGTAGTATTTTTAGGGATGGGTTTGGTGGATCCGATGATCGGTGAGATGCAGGTCCATCTTCCGAAATTTTATCCTTACATACCTTTGATATCTTGGATAAGTCTAGCTTCTATCATATTAATATTGATGACAACCTATTCCCTCCCATTCGTGATCTTTCTTTCATTTATAGGCGGGATCGTGGCTATAGTCGCTGAATATCCTTGTATGATGATCGACGATGATTTTCTCATGGTTGTGGCTCCTCTCTTCGTTCTAAGGGGATTGGAAGTGATATTGATCTGAGAGCGGATCGGAGGCAAAAATTCTTAAACCTTGTAAGTACCTACCGCTCCATGAAAGATAAGATAATAGAATGGTTAGAAGAAGATGATCGCGAGTTCGAAACAAAGGAGCAGTCACAGCTCAATTGGCTCATCCACCTCAAACACGGGAAAAGAGTGGTACTTCTAGGGAATCCAGAGCAGAATGAAAATAGGTTGGAAGTCGTGTACAAGCTGAACGTAAGCGACGAGCATAAAAAAGTACTACAAAAGTTGAACGATAAACAAAGATCTGGTTTTGAAAAAAAGCTCGTTATGATACTAGCACAAGATTCCAATATTTACAACATCCAACGAGATGATCAAAACGTGCCCGATTCCGTCATAATAAAGAAACATCTATACCGGGATGATCTGGAGAAAACGATGCTTTTTGACACCGTACAGTACGTCATAAATATAGGCATGAGGACCACTATACATTTTCAATCTTTAGGAGGATCAAGGGTGGAACAAGACAAAGTCTCTTCTACAAAAACTGGTCAGTCGATCTACAGGTAATATTTAGGGGGAAATCGGTTGTTCAGGAAAAGGATGGAAACATCTAAATAGGAGAGCCTTTTTAACAACAGTGTAGAGAGTTTTGTATTGGTTTAATTCCTAGTTTGTCTGGGATTGACAGCCGATATATATTTGGGTTGAGTGTGAAATCATGGATAAAGAAAACAACAAAAAAGGTACAACCACACTAGGTCTCGTATGCAAAGAAGGCGTCGTACTGGCAACGGAAAAAAGAGCGACCAAGGGTCATATGATCTCTCATAAGGATACGAAAAAATTGTTCCAGATAACAGATAACATAGGATTGACCATCGCCGGATTGGTCGGGGACGGTCAGGCGTTGTCCCGTTATCTTCGCTCTGAAGTTGAACTTTACGAATTGAAGAGGAACAAGGCGATGTCGGTGGAGGCCGCTACAACGCTCCTGTCGAATATCATGATGGGGCGAAGGATGATGCCCTACTATGTGGGTTTGGTCCTTGGAGGAGTCGACCCCGACGGAGAAGGAAAAGTTTACTCTGTAGACGCTCTCGGTGGAGCGATACCCGACAATTATGTTGCTGAGGGTTCCGGATCGCCCTTTGTTTATGGCGTCCTAGAAGACCATTACGAAGAAGATATGGAGCTAGAGGAAGGTATCGATCTAGCCGTGCTCTCTTTGATGGTTTCGAGCAGCCGCGATTCGGCTTCCGGTGACGGTATAAATGTCGCCTTGATAACCGAGGATGGATTCGAACAGATAGAGGATGAAAAGATAGAGGAAAGGATATCCAACCTTGAGGAAGAGAAAAATTTACCTGCCCTGTAAGGGTCTCTGCTTACAATATGGTATCTGATAAGACGAGCGGGGGAGAGAACTATCGTGAGTTCGAATGTCTTTTCCTTGACTCGTATCCTCACAAAAATAATACTTCAGAACAGCAAGAAAGTACAACTGCAAAGAACGTGATTTTATGAGTGTTGAAGACATTTTAGAGGAAGCAAAAGAAGCGGTCAGAGAAGTAGTATCAAGAACAGCACGTATAACGGACATACAGTTCGAAGGGTCGGAGATCGTCATCTATACGAAAGATATAGATGAATTCACTGAAGACTCTGACACGATAAAGAAATTAGCCGAGAAATTGAAGAGAAGGGTTCTGGTCCGGACCGATCCATCGATGCTCGATGATCCCGAAGAGGCCGAAGAGAAGATACGAGAGATAGTTCCAGAGGAAGCAGAGATAACCGAAATGTACTTCGAAGATGACATAGGGAAAATAACCATCGAGGCCAAGGCACCCGGTATAGCGATAGGAAAGGACGGTAAACTGTTGAACGAGATAAAAAGAGAGACCAGCTGGGCTGTGGAGGTGATAAGGACTCCACCGATAAAATCCAAGACGATAGACGATATAAGAGGATATTTGAGAAAAGTGAGGGACGAGAGAAAAGATTTTCTCCATAAGGTGGGTAGAAAGATAAATCGAAATACCCGGACCGGTGAAAAATTTGGTCGAGTCACCGCTCTAGGTGGATATAGAGAGGTCGGCAGATCCGCTCATCTACTCCAAACTAGGGACAGTAAAGTACTGGTCGACTGCGGCGTAGACGTTTCGGCAAGAGATGAGAATGGAGAGGGAACTCCTTATCTGAACGCCCCCGAGATACTCCCTTTAGAGGATATCGATTCTATAATAGTTACTCACGCACATCTCGATCACAGCGGGATCATCCCGGCGCTTTATAAGTATGGGTACGAAGGACCAGTTTACTGCACCGCTCCCACTAGAGATCTGTCCGCTCTGCTTCAATTGGATTACATCAAGGTGTCAGTCAGCGACGCTAGAGACCCCCCTTATCAATCGAACCATATAAGGGAACAGGTGAAACGTACTATACCTCTTGAATACGGCGAAACTACCGATATAGCGCCGGATATGAGGCTAACCCTTCACAACGCCGGCCATATACTAGGTTCCGCGGTAGCTCATATCCATATCGGCGATGGGGACTACAATATAGCTTTTACCGGCGATATCAAGTATGACGATACATGGCTTTTCAACCAGGCGGAGAACCAATTCCCAAGGGTCGAGACGGTGGTGATGGAATCAACCTATGGTGGTTACGAGGATCTACAGCCAAGCAGGAACGATGCGGTGGAACAGCTCAAAGATATATTGGATCAGGCATTGAACAATAGAAACGGCAAAGTTATCCTTCCAGTTTTTGCGGTCGGTCGTTCCCAAGAGGTTATGCTGGTGATTGAAGAGGCGATGCGTAAAGGTGAGATACCGGAATGCGAGGTTTTCCTGGATGGGATGATATGGGAAGCTACCGCGATCCATACTGCCTATCCTGAGTTCCTCAACAACACTTTGAAGAACAAGATATTCCATGAAGACGAGAATCCTTTCCTCTCCGATATTTTCGAGGAGGTTGGGAGTATGGAGGACAGAAAAAAGATCTGTGATAGAGAAGAACCGGCTATAGTCCTCGCCACTGCGGGGATGATGAACGGTGGACCCGTTTTGGAATATTTCAAAGCGTGGGGGGACGATCCTGAAGCCACCTTGATATTTTCAGGTTACCAGGCTGAAGGGACACTCGGAAACAAGATACAGAGGGGGTATGATAAGATAACGCTGACTGAGAAAGGAGAGAAGATCGACATCCCGGTAAAATTGAACGTACATACATCCGAAGGTTTCTCCGGCCACAGTGACAGGATCCAATTGCTTCACTATGTGAGCAAGATGGACCCCAATCCACAGCAGGTGTTGACCTCCCACGGGGAGGAGAAAAAAGCAACAAATCTAGCGACTACCATCTACAAAAAATATGGTATGAGGACGAGGGCTCCTAAGAATCTAGAAACCGTTAGACTTTACTGAGTTCGTTATTATAGTGTTTGTTCGAAGTCGTCTACCTCGTAGGCGAATTCGTCTCTGTTTTCTATCTCGCCCTGGAACAGTTTCATCTCTCTAGCCAACAGCCAAAACACCAGTGCTAAGGATTTTCGACCTTTGTTGTTAGCCGGGAGAGCGATATCTACGTTTTTAAGACTATTGTTTGTATCTACAAGACCGACGATCGGTAGTCCTGCAGTGACGGCCTCTTTGACCGCCTGTCTATCCGCTGAAGGATCGATCACGACCACTACTTCAGGTTCTAAGAAGTGATCCAGCGATGGGTTCGTTAACGTTCCAGGGATGAACCGGCCCGCGATGCTCGCGGTTCCCATTATATCGGAGAATGTTTCTATAGGTCTTTTACCGTACTGCCTGGCGGAGACCAATAAGATCCTTTCTGAAGGATATCTAGAAAGGAATTTAGCTAGACTCCTTATCTTGTCGTCGGCCTCGTTGATATCCAAAACGAAAAGACCGTCGCTCCTGACCCTATGGATGAATGATTCCATATCCTTCGATTTCTGCTGAGTCCCTATATGTACTCCTGCCGTCAGATAAGTGTCTTCCGGGACCAATTTTTCCTGCTCTTCTTTTTCTTCCTCTTCTGCATCATCAGTCATTATTTATTCCTCTCTCATCACGGTGATCGGGATAACGCTTTTTTCAAACTCTCTTATGGCCATCTCTACCGGATCCGAAGAGTCGATGTTTTCGAGGTCCAGCAGCGTTGGTGCGCCCATAGAGATTTGAAGGGCACGGGCTCCGATTATCCTTGCCTTCTCGAAACGGGTATATCGCCTAGTCATGGTTATTTTTCCTTTACGCCTTTTGTCCTAGAAAGATTTCTATTATAAGTTTTTTCCTCCTTGTATTCGGTTAGTGACCCACTATGAGATGGATTTGAAAAGGATATATACAAAAGATTTTTAATCAAGACCCTTTCATCTACACTCATATCCATGGCTAAGAGAAGAAAAAAAGAGGAAGAAGAAGAACCTGATTTCGAGATGCCCGACTTCGATCGGGAAGAGTACATGAAGAAAGAAATTGAGAAAGGTAAAACGACTTTGGTCGCCGTGGGTTTAGCTCCGATATTTTCGATCTTGAGTTTTTACGTTTTTAGTCTCACGGAAGAGTGGACGGTAGGTCTTTTTGCCGGTCTTTTAGGGATCGCATTTTTGAAACCTATTTATAATGTACTCAAGCTGGAAGTCGAGGATCTCGAAACGAAGGGGTGGGCAAAAAATTTCGGCGTTTATTTCCTGACCCTTTTAGCTGTCTGGGTACTTCTGATGAATCCGCCTTTCAGCGATTTCGCCGATCCGCGTTTGAACGAACTGAATGTAGAGATCCGAGACGGCGGCGAACTCGTGGATGTTGATAACATCACTTACGGCGAGGTTTACAACGTGACGTTTAGAGCCAAGATAACATCTAATACAGAGATAAAAGAAGACAGTATCAAGATAACTGTAGGCGGAGGAAATAGTACCAAGATGAGAAAAGACCCTGATAAAGAGCATTATTACTTGAAAACCTACAAAATGGCTGCTCGAGATACCCCATACACGGTAGAGATCGAGATGGAAGACGTGAACGGGAACTACCACAAAGAGATAATGGAGATCAATATACCTCCGCAGGAATAGTTTTTTCCCAAAATCTTTAATATCTTCACAAAACTACTCACCCAGAGTTACATATGGCTGCCGAAAAAGTTTTGAAGGTCAACGAAGCGCCTCAGGAAGACATCGGTCGGAGCAGAGCGAGACTGGGAGCGAAAACCCGGATGGAACTCGATGTTGACGTGGGAGACGTAGTAAAAATCGAGGGGGAAAAGGAGACGGTCGCTAAGGTCTTCAGTCTATCGACACAGAATGAAGGTAAGGAAATCATCAGGATCGACGGCCTGGTCAGGAAGAACGCGAAGGTTTCTATCGGCGATAAGGTAAAAGTGACCAAGATATCGGTTCAAGAAGCACAAAAAGTAGTTATCGCCCCCATAATCGAAGAGGGGAATAGGTTGAAATTTGGCGAGGGAATAGATTCTTACGTGAAAAAGAGGTTATTAAAAAGGCCGATGATCGCCGGTGACGCTATCGTAGTTCCGGGCATAGCCCTGATGGGCGGCAGCGTGCCTTTCATGGTCATCTCCACTAATCCCGTGGATATGGCAGTGGTTATCAAGAAAGGAACAGAGGTCATCGTGAAGGAAGAACCGGTTAGTGAAGGGGAAGTAATATCGACTACAAGGGTTACTTACGAAGATGTAGGTGGATTAGACGATGAACTCAAGAGAGTTCGTGAGATGATCGAACTCCCCTTGAAGCATCCTCAACTCTTCGACAGGTTGAGTATAGATCCTCCAAAGGGGGTGCTTCTCCATGGTCCGCCCGGGACCGGTAAGACCTGGATAGCTAAAGCCGTTGCCAACGAGGCCGGAGCCAACTTTCTTTCCGTCCAGGGCCCTGAGATCATGTCTAAGTACTACGGACAGAGCGAGGAGAAATTGAGAGATATATTTGAAGAGGCTAAAGATCAGTCACCTTCGATAATATTCATAGACGAGCTGGATTCTATTGCGCCGAAAAGAGACGACGTGAAAGGGGAGGTAGAAAGGAGGGTCGTCGCCCAGCTCCTGACTTTACTAGACGGTTTAACGAATAGAGGAGAAACGATAGTGATAGGAGCTACAAACAGAGTCGATGCGGTCGATCCTGCTTTGAGAAGACCCGGTAGATTCGACAGGGAGATCGAGATAGGTTTGCCCGACAGGCAAGATAGAGTGGAGATACTGAAAATACACACCCGGGGAATGCCGATGTCTAAAGATGTAGAACTCGAGAATTTAGCGGAGATGACGCACGGTTTCGCCGGCGCGGATGTAGAATCGTTGGTGAAAGAGGCGGCGATGCGTTCGTTGAGGCGGTATCTACCCGATATAGACCTGGACGAACCGCTTCCGAGGGAAGTCCTAGAAGAGATGGAAGTCAAGAAAAAAGATTTCCTTGAGGCCTTGAAGGAAGTAGAACCCAGCAGTTTGAGAGAAATAATAGTGGAGATACCTCAGGTATCTTGGAACGATGTTGGCGGGCTAGAGGAGATCAAAGAAAAACTCAAAGACTCTGTAGAACGACCTATCACGGATCCAGAATCTTTCATAAAGATGGGAGTCGAACCTACAAAAGGTATCCTCCTTTATGGCCCTCCAGGCACAGGAAAAACTCTCTTGGCTAAGGCTATCGCGAACGAAAGCGATGCCAACTTCATTTCGGTGAAAGGACCTGAGTTATTATCCAAGTGGGTCGGTGAGAGCGAAAAGGCGATAAGAGAGTTGTTCAAAAAGGCTCGTCAGACGGCCCCTTCGATAGTATTCTTAGATGAACTAGATGCGATAGCGCCAGAACGAGGTAGGAACACCTCCGACGGTACGACGGATAGAGTAGTAAATCAGCTCCTGACCAGTTTGGACGGGATCGAGAGAACCACCGACGTGGTGGTCATCGCTGCGACGAACCGCCCGGACAGGCTCGACAACGCTCTTTTGAGAGCTGGCAGGTTCGATCATCAACTCTTAGTGCCAGTACCAGATAGGACTTCTAGAAAAAAGATATTCGAGGTTCATACCCAACATATGCCTTTGTCCGATGAAGTCGATCTTAAATCTCTTGTGGACAAAACCGATTCTTTTGTCGGGGCTGATATAGAGTCGATCTGTAGAGAAGCCGGGCTGAAGGCGATAAAAGACGGTTCTAAAGAAGTACTGATGAAGCACTTTGAAAGCAGTATCGAGGAAACTACCCCTTCTGTTGACGAGGAAGTCCTACAGTTGTACGAGGAATGGGAAGAAGAGATGCAAAAGAGCATAAATAAAAAGAAAGATTTTAATGGTATCGATATATACCGATAATGATAAGTAAAATAAAATCATAAGATATGAAAATGGAGGTAAAAGTATGAGGATGTTCGTTACCGAACTGCGAGGCAAAACTGTGATGACAAACGATGGGCAGATACTAGGAAAGATAGATAATTTTGTCATCGATACGGATAGTGGAGATGTAAAGCACGTGCTTGTGACACCTGACGAGGAGATAGAAGAACAGCTGTTCAAGACCGATGCAGAAGATCGTCTTGTACTACCCTATGAGGGTATGAAGGCGGTAAAGGATGTAGTGGTGATGGAAAACATAAGCATGGATTGATCGAAAGGTCTGATGGGAGCTTTGATCCTCTGATCTTTGTGGAGGTCTTCGACGATTTCGGTCATCAATAGAAATTGGTCTACAGGAAATTAGAATTTATAGTGGAACACGTAACTTTTTGAACTAAGTTACAAGCTCCACAACTAGTAAAAGACACATAAAAGTACAAATTGTCGTGTCTTTTACTATATACTCAACATATTTTAGGATTATTTTCAAATGGTGAGCCCGATGGAAGAGAGTGTTAAAAGCAAGTTGAAAAGACTAGGTATCCGTCCGTCTCAAAGTTTAGGACAAAATTTTCTCAAGAGCGACAGTAAAGCTAGAAGGATAGTCGAGATCGCCGAACTTTTTTCGAAGGATACTGTATTGGAGATAGGTCCCGGGCTAGGGGTCCTCACCGATAGGATAGTGGAGAAGGCCAGGCGCGTCATCATGGTGGAGAAGGACGACACATTGATAGGATATCTAGAGGGTAGATATAAGGATAAGGACATCGAGCTGATCCAGGGTGATGTTCTAGAACTAGATCTGCCATCCTTTGATAAGGTTGTCTCCAATCTCCCCTTCAGTATCTCGTCACCTATCACCTTCAAACTCCTGCAGAAAGATTTTGAGCGAGGGATTTTGACCTATCAAAAAGAGTTCGCTCGAAGGATGGTGGCGGAACCCGGTAGTGATGAGTACTCTCGTCTCTCTGTCATGGTTTCTACCTTCGCCGATGTAGAGATGTTATTTGACATCTCGAGACAGAATTTTTATCCTCCACCCAATGTGGATGCCAGCGTAATTCGTATCTCACCCTCTAGACCGGACTTTTATATCAGTGACAAGGTAAAATTTTCTGAAGTGGTAAAAGGTCTGTTCAATCACAGGAGGAAGAAGATCAAGAATTCTCTAGAAACAGCGTTTGATATAGAAAAAGAGGTACCCTTCGGTGATAGAAGGGTCGGTAACCTCTCTCCCAGTAAGATAAACGAGATCGTACAATATCTAGTAGAGAGAGATCTCATATAGATAATACATACTTACTACAGTTTGGCCCCGCACATCCCGCAGAAATCGTCGTCTGGTTCCGCTTCAGTTCCGCACTCTGGGCAGACCAGCTGTTCTTCGCCGAGTTCAGCCCCGCATTTCCGACAGAATTTGTCGTCCTGATCGACTTCGTTTCCACATTCTGGGCATCGATTTTCCATGATCAATTCCGTACCGCATTTCGGGCAGAATCTGTCGTCCTCTCCTCCTACGAATCCACAGTCGGGACAGATGTTTTTTGGCTTCGAGGTCGTGCTTTCGGTTTTCTCCTCCGAGGCGTAGACATCCGTTTCGACGGCCTTTTCCGTTTCACCTAATTGTTCTTTTTCCGTAGCTTCTTCTCGGCTTTCCTCGGTCATTTCCTTTTCAATGTCCGGAAATTTCTCCTTGAGCTCTTCAGAAGGTTCTTTTTTGTCTATCTCCTGGAAAGCTATAAGCTCCGGGTCTTCTCCTTTTATAAGTTTTCTACAGCGAATCGTGTATTTTAAGGCGGCGGTATAATCTTCGTTTTCAAAAGACTTTTCAGCCTCGTTGTAATACTCTTCTGCCTCCTCGTTGCCACCTTCTTCATCGAGCATATCCCCGACTCTTTTCATCTCAAATTTCGACTCTAGATAATTGTCGGGAAGACTGTTTAGCCTCTCTCTCTGTTTTTTCAATTCTTCTCTTTTCTTTTTTGCTTCTTTGGTTTCCTCGAACTCTACCTCATCGAGCTCGTCTACCGTGTAAGTCTTTTTTGAGCTCATATCATCTTTACCTTTAACCGACCCGCTATCCTTAGAAGCTCTCTCTTTGGCCTTATCGGCCAACTCTTTTGCCTTTGAAGTTTTCCCGCTTTTTAGAGCCTTTTCTGCTTTGTTTACAATCTGGTCCGCATTTTTATCTTCGGCCCCTCTACGTTTCATCATCTTCGTTATCCTCTGAGCACTCTTCACTTTGTTGTAAGCTTCATCTTTTGGCGAAAGAGTATTTTCTTTTTTGATTCTTTTAAGTCGTTGTTCTTTTGTCTTCTCGAAATAATAGTAAATAAGGAAGACGGCTATGGCGAAGATGATAACTAGTAGTAATATGGTTACTACGGAGCTCATATTACACAAAGCGAAAAATTGTGATTTAATACTTTCGGCGGTAATTCCGATTATAAGTCTAATCGGTTTTTGTACCAAACGGTTTTTAAAACCCCGTTCTTTTTCGCTCCCGATGATCGGGATAGCAGGGGTCATCGCGGGATTCGGGCTCCTTGCCTTTTTGATCTATCTGAAGATAGATTTCGGTAAAGCAATTATGGCAGCTACCGCCGTATTGCTGGTTTTCTCAGAACCATCTCGAACGGGGCTGTATTGGGTACTGGAGATATCTAGAGAGTACGAAACCCTTCGTCTGATGGCGATAATCGTTCAGGTTGCTTTCCTAGGTTTTCTTTACAAAGATTCCGATCAAGTCATGAGGATGATAAGGGAATTGAAGAGTGCTCTTCCGGATCGGAGGATGGTTATGGGTTCTATACCCGCCATCTTCGGACTGATGCCGATGCCCGGAGGCGCTTTGGTCTCAGCTCCGATGATAGATGACGAAGGAGACAAATTGGGTCTCGACGATACCGAGAAGACCTTTCTAAACTGGTGGTGGCGGCACATCTGGTTCACCGTTTATCCTCTTTCGACCGGTTTGATCTTCGCTTCATACCTTTCGGGAGTGAATCTATACTGGATAGCGGTCTTCAATATACCTATCTTTGCGGCACAGATACTGATCGGCGTTTACTGGGGGCTGAAAAAGATCCAAGTCGGAGGAGCATCGGAGTCTACGGTGAATCCCTGGTTGTTGGTCTATGAACTTCTGCCCATAATCATCGCTCTCTCCGGTAATATCATCTTTGGCATCCCGCTCTATATCACTCTACTATTTGCTATAGTACTCATCTTTCTACAGAACGAGCAAAGTTATTCTGTAGGAGAGATACCGGAAACTTTCAAAGAGGGATTTTCGTTCGACCTGTTGTTAGCAGCTTATGGAATAATGCTGTTCAAGGGCATCATAGAGCGTGGAGGGGCCCTCCCGCCGGTGATCGAGGCGCTGGGAAGTCATGTACCCGTGCTTCTTGTAGTGATATTAGCCGGGTATGCTATAGGTGCGGTCTTCGGCCATCTTCCGGGTGCGATAGGCGTGGGCTTTCCGGTCCTTCTGCCATTCCTCCCGGTGATCAGCGTGAGAACGGTGAGTTTGACTTTCATCTTCATCTTTTTGGGGTACTTCACCTCTCCCATACACCTCTGCATAATACTCACGATCGAATATTTCGATATAGATATGAAAAGTTTCTACAAGAGGATGTTGATCCCTACAGCTGTGTTGATCGCAGCGATCATGATCTGGTTCCTCGTCACGGGAGCATTTTTCATGTTCTTTTGATTCTTCATACTGCCCCCCCGAAAGAAAGGAGATATATTCTAGGGAGAGGGTAATAAAAAAGAACAGATCGGGGTATAATCAAAGCAGCTCAACATGATGAGTTATCATCTTTGATTTCGCACTCATCACATTTTTCCTGACAGGGTTCTATATGGACTTGGATCTCCGCCTCGTTCTTCAATTCGTCTTGGATCTTTTCTTTGACATCTCTTTCGAAGCCAGTGCCTATGTTGTGTCCCACCTCTATCGACGACTCCTTGGGGAGTACTAGATGCATCGAGACAAGGATGTTATCTTCTCCTTCAGAGATGTTGATCTTATGGACGTCTAGGACACCCTCGATTTTTTCGGCTCGGTTTTTGATCAGACTTTTTATCTTCTCGGTCGGGATACTGCTCGGGTCGGGATGCACCTCGGCAGTCGAGACCACGCTTTCTTCCAACCGGTTCTTCAATTCGTGGCTCTTTTCATGTGCCGCGCGGACCGTCCCGTCTTTCATCTTCATATGCAGAGAGACCGCCTTTTTCCCTCCGTAATCATGGACCTTGATGTCGTGAACACCCTCGACGCCGTCGATCTCGTCGGCCGTTGTTTCAATATCTTCTAATAGATCTGAAGAAGGTTTGGTTCCTAGAAGATTGTAAGTGGATTTTTTGATGTAAGAGATTCCCATGTATCCCACCAAAAGAGCGATGCCTATCCCGACTATTGGATCCAAAAGAGGCAGACCTATCTGGGAAGCATATATGGCGCCTATGACCAGTACGGTCGTTGCGGCGTCTGCCCGATGATGCCAGGCGTCTGCTTTTAACGACTCGGAGCCGCTCTTCTTACCGACTAGATAGCTGGCTTCCCCCATCACTTCCTTTGCTACAGCGGTCATGATGATGTAGAAGTAAAAGATCCGGCGCATACTGATAGTTTCTACACCGGCGAGAAGCGACTCGATCCCGTCGGTAAGGAAGGTGAGTGCTGTGAATGCCAAGATTATACCCACAGCTAAAACGGCGATCTGGTCCGCTCTCCCGTGGCCGAAAGGATGGCTTTCGTCGGGAGGTTTCTCTCCGACTTTCAGACCGGCGTAAACGGCAACGGAGCTAGCGCTGTCCGAGATGGTGTGGACCGCGTCCGAAAGCAGCGCTAGACTGCCTATCTGGAGCCCGATAAAACCTTTGACCCCGAAGATGACCCCGTTCAGTAAGACACTCCCTAAAGCCACCAGTTTTCCGCCTTTGTTCTCACCTTTCATGCTTAATATGGATAAGGGATCGGGGCCAAATTAAACTTTTTATGGATTTTTACCCTCTAGGACAGCGTTTCCATCTTAGGAGACCGTCGAGATGGATCGGAAAGCTTTCGATCTGGATTACAAAACTATCGAGGGCTAAGAATTGTACTAAATTTTTAAGTGAATTGTTAATAACTTTGAGATAACTAATTACACCGTTAAAACGGTATAATTAATAGAGGGTGAACATGGAAAAAATAAGTAAGAGACAGAATTACAGCATAGCGGAACAATACATGTCAAGGCTGCCTGGGGAAAAGAGAAAGATTTTTCCGAGGGTTAAATGATCAAGAAAGGGTAAAAACTACGATTTGATCGACGATACATTTATTTATCTAAAGCCGCTAAATGGATATCTGAGGGAGTCTAATGAAGCGGGTTGGAGGAGAGAACAAGGTTCAGAATGGGCATATGCTTATAGAAGTCCTATTCGTGGACGATGAGAGTGGTTTTCGTCAACAGGCAAAGATTTTTTTAGAGAAGAGGTCAGAATCATTCAGTGTCGATACTTTCTCAGGTCCGGAAGATGCTTTGAATAGATTGAAGAAGAAGGATTATGACGTGGTCGTTTCGGATTACTCGATGCCCGGGATGGACGGTTTAGAATTTTTAGATAGAGTTAGAGATATAGGTAAGGAAGTCCCTTTTATCCTTCTGACCGGTAAAGGCACGGAAGAGGTAGCTATGACGGCGATGAATAAGGGCGCTAACAGATATTTTGTGAAACGGGATGATCCTAGGGAGCAGTACGAGAAGTTGGCCCAAGCCATAGAGAAGGAGGTGGAATTGAGAAGGGCGGAAAAGGCCTTGAGGAAAAGTGAACAGCGCTACAGGAACCTGTTCGAGAGGATACCGGTAGGCATGTATCGTATCGACCCTGATGGCAAGATCCAAGAATCGAATCCGAGGACGGCCAAGATATTGGGCTATACTGATCCTGAAGACCTGAAGGGCAAAAATTTCTTCGGTTTTTTTGCGGAGTCCGAGGATAAAGATCGATGGAAATCGCAGGTGAGGTACAAGGGCATGATAGACCGCCAAGAGATAAAATTGGAAGATAGGAACGGGGAGGAGGTATGGACCGAGAATATCTCTCTAGCGGTGAAGGATCAGGAGGGAAAAACTCTCTATCACGAATGCAGCATCAGAGAGATCTCAGAACAGAAGAGAGCGGAAAGAGAACTGAGAGAAAAACATAGGGAATTGGAAACACTGCTCAGCAATCTCCCAGGGATGGCGTACCGCTGTTTGAACAATAAGAATTGGACGATGAAATTTGTTAGTGAGGGTTGCAAAAGGCTTACAGGGTACGAGGCGGAAGACCTGATAGACGATAACAAGGTGTCTTTCAGCGAATTGATCTTTCCTGAAGATAGAGAAGCGACTTGGGAGAATATACAGGAGGCTTTGGAAAGAGAGGAACCGTATCAAGTCACCTACCGTATAGAGACCGCCGACGGAGAAAAGAAATGGGTCTGGGAGAAAGGTCGCGGGGTCTTCGAGGACGGAGAGGTGAAATTTATTGAAGGCCTGATACAGGACATCACGCCGCAAAAATTTATGGAACAGATGTACGAAAATGTGCTGGAACATAATGTGAATCCTACCGTCATCCTTTCCGAAGATATGATGATCGAAAAAGCTAACCAGAAATTTTTAGAACTCGTAGGGAACAAGAGGAATAACGTTGAGGGAGAAGATTTATCGTCGGTTATCAGCGAGAAGGGAAAAGATAAGATAGAGATGATCCAGGATTACAAAGGTTCATATGACAGATCTCATCTGGAGAGTTATCATGCCGTTATAAAAGATAAAGAAGACGAAGAGAAAGACGTGATGGTTTGGGTCACCTTTTTAGTAGAACCTGAAAAGACCATTCTGAGTTTCTTCGATATCACTGAGTGGAAGTTGAACGAGGAGCTGATAAGCGAGAGTAGAAATTTCGATCTTGAGGGAGATGAAGACTTGTTGGAAACAGTCTCTCGAAAATTTAGAGATATGATCGACGAGGAGACCGTTAGAGAGGATATACAGAAGACATGTCTGAAGGAACTTGCTATACTGCTGATAGCCAATAAAGGAAAGATCCACGGCAAGGGCATCATCGATGAGCTCAGGCAAAATTTCGGCCTCTCGATCAGCGCCGGAACGATGTATCCTATGCTACAGAAACTAGAAGAAAAAGGTATCTTGGAAAAACACGAGGGCGTTAAATCGAAAAAGTACTCTTTGAAGGATAAAACCGAGGCTCTAGACATAGCGAAAGGAAAGATCCAGAGCGTTTTCAGCATCTACCTTCTGCTCCATCAACTTTATAAGAACTACGAGGGTTAATTTTCTATATAGTTATATCTAAAATATATATCGAAAAGTGATAACGCTGTCGATTTTCTACAAGTATGTAATAGGTGCGAGTACAATATACTATACAGAGAGGTAAAAAAGATGTCAACGGAAATGAAGGGGAAAAGGCGGACAAATGCGGGTTTCGAAGACTCCGGACTGGAGGAGTTTGGAGAAGAAAAGGTTGAAAGAGAATCACTTTTGGAACCTCTCAAAGTGTTAAAGAAAGATGATAGGAGGATCGGTATCTTTAAAAGAGAAAGCCGTGGGACCGATGCATACTTTTTACTGGAAATCGGAGAGAAAGAGGTACCCGGATGCCATACCATAGATTACTCGTCTCTTAAACTCGCAGAAAAGGAGGCAAGGTCCCTGCTAGCGGAAAACGAAGATGTGATGACTGGAAGGGATGCGGGTTTTTGCGCCACTTGTGAGGGCCGTTTGATGGAAAGTTGTGACGATTTCAAAACGAATCGCATAGTAGAAACTATCACCGAAAGAAAGGAGGGGTCATAATGTTAGACAGAGAGCTCGTACTTCTTGGTTTACCGGACACCATGCCCGACTACCAGTGTAGAGACTTCTTGGAATCTTTAGATCGTGCTAAAGAGGTGTGCGAGACGGATGATTCTCTTGAGGAAGATCATCATCTTTTAGAGTCCATCGATAGATACCTGGTAAATGTTGAGAATGGAGCTTGTGATTCGAGCAGCTAGTAGAGATAAATGGAGGATTTGGAAGGCCGTTAAAAAGTCAGTTTGAATTTTTAACGGCGCTTCTTTCCGTTTTCATCAGATTTGAAAGCTTTTTTGAAAGCAGTTTTCAGGTATAACTAACGGTTTCTCTCATCCCACAACTTTATTAGATAACCCCCTTATACCTTATAGTGATAATATGGGTGAAAAAAGCAAAAATATGAACACTTATGAAGCTCTGCTCGAGAAAAAGGGAGGATTCGAATCCGAGATCCAGATAAGGGATTTTTCGATCACCATAGATGAACCGGAAAGGCTAGGTGGAACGAACAAAGGTCCGAATCCAGTCGAAGTCATGTTGGGGTCGCTCGGCGCCTGTCTCGATTTTACCGGAACGATAGTCGCGAAACAGATGGGGTATGCACTAGAAGATTTCCAACTCGAGATCGAGGGTGATCTAGATCCCCGAGGAGTCAAAGGTGAAGCGGACGTTTCCCCCGGTTTCCAGGAGATCCGAGTGAAAGTTACAAAGGTAGAAGGCGTGCCCGAAGAAGAGATATCGAAATTTTTAGAGACTATAGAGAAAAGATGCCCGGTAGATAGCACTCTGGAGAAAGGCGTAGACGTGAATGTCAGCAGGTGAGGTCGAGATGGATCTGAAGATAGATCCGACCGTTTTCGATCCCGAAGATAGAGGGGAGAAGACCGCTACACTGGAGATGGAGCACGAGGAGGCTATCGAGTTAGTGAGAGAAGTCTGTGAAAAGAACGGCTTCGGCATCCTGGTGGAGTTCTCGCCCTCCGAAGTTCTGAATAAAAAAGTGGACGCGGACCGCGATCCCTATTACGTGCTCGGCGCCTGCAACGCGGAGGTGGCGGATAGAGCTCTAGACCAGACGATAAAGATGGGAGGACTCTTCCCCTGCAACATGGTCGTTTGGGAAGAAGAACCGGGAGTTCAGACCGTTTATCATATCTCTATAATGAAGGTCGCTAGACTGTTGGGTGTCGCGCCGGATAACGAGGAGTGGAAGGAGATCGTCGAAGAGACCGGAGAGAACCTGGAAGCGGTATTCGAAGAGTTGAAATCGCGGTAGTGTCTGAGGTGGGAGCGGTACATCTAAAGAAGTGGTGTTTACTTCATCGTTTAACTTCTATATCCGTTTCCTTTTCCAACCTATCTTTGAATTTTTTCGGATCGACGTCTCTCTCATGGAAGGGGATGACGACTTCGGGTTCGATCACTTTAGCCGCTTGCACCGCCTCGTCGATGTCCATGGTGTAAGTCCCGTCTATAGGTAAAAAAGCTGTGTGTATCTCTTCTAGATCTTCCATCTCCGGAATATTTTCGGTGTCTCCAGGATGATAGATCGTTTTTCCTTCGGAAGAGATCAGATAGCCGACTCCTTCCCCTTTTGGGTGAAACGGTTCACCGGAATCTCTCGTTCTTTTCTGGTTATAAGCGTGGACCGCTTTTAACTCCACGCCGTCTAGGTCCACAGTGTCTCCGGGTTTAACGTCGATGAACTCCCTCTCAATCTTGTCCGAGCAGTCCTCAGGTGCTACGATTTTGGTATCTTCACTCAACAGCTTCTGAAAAGTCGAGGGATCGCAGTGGTCGTGGTGTTCGTGCGTTATGAGAAGGACGTCGGCCTTCCCCGCATTATCGTAAAAATCTTTCACTTCGTTGCGCATCGATTCGGTGTAGAACGGGTCGATGTAGATATTTTTATCGTCGGTTTCGATACTTACGGAGGAATGTCCTATCCTTTCGATCTCAGTCATGTTTTAACCCCGTATGGGTGAAAGTTCTCGTCGCTAATAAATTTAATCTTAGTTTTTGGAATTCACTTGACTCGGCCAAGCTTTTGGGCAAATTCACCTACTGACGCGATATGTTCTTTCTCTTCTTCGATGATCTCGGAAAGTATTTGGAAAAATTCATCGGGATCGTCCCCTTCCCACATTTTCTCGATAAATTCTCGCGAGGTCTTCGAATGGATCTTCGAATAGAGGTCTAGAGCCAACTCATCGTTCTCATATACTTCTTGCAGTATCTCTATATCTTGAGAGTATTTTTTGAATTTGACAGCCTCGCGAGCTTGAGAATTTTGCTTGATCGTTTCCATATCCAAACCTTCGAGGTTCGAGATCAATTTTTTCAGCAATTCTTTATGCCCTTCGGATTCGTGAGATAGTCTGAAAAGAAGTTCCTTATATTTGTCTTCTACCGAGGTATAAGCTTCCCACTGCGTTACTCCCTCGAACTCCTCCTCTATCCAGTATGTCCTCGCTAGAAGAGATCCTAGTTCGTCGATGCTTTCGATAACCACGTCTCTTGAAGGTGACATATCTATCTAAATAGGTTCTAATGTTTATAAGTGTTAGGTGTGATGATCATAGGACCGAGACAAAAATTCTTTTAACCTCTCTCTAATTTTTTCCACTGATGGACCTGATCGGAATATTGACGGGTTTAGCCACTAATCCATTGGCCTATTCGATCCTTTTCCTTATCTATGCTATCTTAGCCGCTGTAATACTCCCGATACCGGTGGAGATAGGGCTTTTCAATTACCATATCCATCCGGTCATTCTGATCTCGATACTCGCGCTAGGGAAAGGTATCGGAGGTTTCATCGTCTTCGAGATCAGTACTTCCGCTAGGAAAAAACTAAAGAGTTACACTTCCACGAAGAACAGGTTCATCAAAAAGATCATAGAGTATTGTGAATGGTTCGTAAAGAAGTACGGCTATTACGGTCTTCTAGTGGTTCTGAGTACACCTCTGATGATCGACTCGATATCTCTTTATCTCTTTTCTCTGCTCAATCCGGAGGAAAAAGGTGAGGGGATGGATAGAGAATGGTTCACCATAATCAACGTCATCGCCGGCGCGTTCAGAGGGATAATCACCCTCGCGGTATTCTACTGGGTGGGTCTTAAACTGGTCTGAGAAGTTCCTACGGCTTCTTCACCGGCTCCTTTTTGATTATATCTCCCAGCTGATCCGCCGATTTGTCCAACATTATCCAGTCACTGATCTCGTCCACGTGTCTCATAGAGATCTCCAGTTCGGTTTTGGATAGCATAGACCCTTCTATGTCCAAAGGTTCGAGTACATCTTTGTTCAGCTTTACCAGGAGTGACGGCGTACCCCAATCCTCGATATCTACCATTATATCGGTCACCTTACCGACGTCTCTTCCTTCACTGTCATTTATCCGTAGCCCTCTGATGGCTGATAGGAGGTTATCCTCGGAGATCTCGTCGAAATCTAGATGTAGGTCATCTAATTCCTTGTGTAATATCACGTTATCCGAGACCGCCTTAATTTTCTCTATTTCTAGTGCTCTTTTTACCGAGGACAGCATCGGCTTCTCTTCCCCGATGTCCTCCAAAATGTCTTTATTCATCTTGAGGACGATCTTTTCTATTCTATCACCCTGGTAGGTGAAATCGATCACCTTTCCCGTCAACTTACCATCTTTAGTTAGAACTTTCTTTCCTTCTAATCCTTTCAAACCTTCCATGTTCAGACCTCCGTATTAGACATATGTGTCTTTATCATAAAAGTTTTTCGAGAAAAAGAGATGCTTCTTCGACTATCGGGGTGAAACGATAAGATTATAAAAGTCGATAGAAGATATCTTGACGATGGAAAGAGGAAGAGTGAAGATCTGGTTCGGCGGAAAGAACTATGGTTTCATCAGGTCCCAGGAGACCGGCGATGAGATATTTTTCCATCGATCGGAGATAGTCTCGGATGGAGAGGTCATCGAGGGACAGAAGGTGGAATTCGAGACGAAAAAGACTAGTCGAGGCCTGAAAGCGATAAACGTGAATTTGATCAGTTGATCTTAGATCTGTTCTCGCCGATATGTTATAGAAAGATGGTGCCTACTGCGATATAGACGCAGAATAACCGAGATTGCAGGGACTCTCCGGAGCCCTGGTCGGGATCTAGCTCCGAGAAGAGGGACTTAAGGCGTTCTTAAAAACCTACTTTCACTTTTCCCTCCCTTTTTGAATGTTTTATACGGGTCGTCCTTTGTTGGTGAAGATGGATAATCATTTAAAAGGTCAGGTGGAACTTCTGCTGAACCGACCTTCTGTAAAAGAGGATTGGAACCTCTGGTATGGGATAACCGAAAAGAGAAAGTCTGCATTGGTAAAAGACGCTTCACATCCCGACAGCTTCTTCAATCCCAATTCTGAGACCGCCCTGACGCTTTTCATGCTGGGTAATCTAGACAGTTGGAGCCAGGTCTCTTCTTTACCGGAGCGGCCGAGAGAGAACACAAAAAGGTCTTCGTGGTCGGAGTCTTTTTTTCGAAGTTTTTCCGAGGGCAAGGATGCTGAAGATAAATATGTGGAGGAAAAGGTAGGAGCTCTGTGGGATCGACCGAAGATCAGAAGGAATTTAGGTTTGAAAAAGAGACAAGTTCAGAAGACAAAAAAGATCCTACTGTTCGAATTCGAAGTGGCCTGTGGAGCGGTCCACTGCGGTGAAGAAAAGAGCAGAAGGAACGTTTCTTTTTTGGATATATCAGATAAATACAGTAAAGTCCGGTACGACGCTGTACTGATCATACCTGAGAAAAAGGTCTTCGTTTTCTTTGAGTCAAAACTCGAAACTGATACGAGCGCCGAAGGCGATGGGAAAAATCGATTAAATCAGGTCGTGAAAGGACTAGAGTCCGCCTTCCTTTTGACCAACCACGAAAAGAGCCTTTACAGCGACTGGGATTTCAGGTATGTTCTCATCTGTCCTAGAGTCTTGGATCAGTACGCTCTCACGGGCTATCATCACGTGTTAGAGAACGTGGAAAAATACATGGCGAGATACAACGATTTGCTGAACAGGAAAAAGAGTTCTTCAGTGAATTACGAAACGTACCCCGAATACTTCGGCAAGTTTGTAAAAGAGGCTCCACAGAGGATCTCCAAGCTGTACTGGGACCGGATAGGCGAGGTCTTGGAATCCAGGGACGAACGTTTTTTCTCGAGCTATGTAGAAAAATTGAAAGACTCAAATCTATCCGATAGAAAAGTGACTAATGTCCGGACAAGGTTGAAGAAGGCTGGGATGTGATCGGGAAGATAAAACTGAATTTTTTGATTTCTTTACTGCTCCTACGTTTTGATCCCAAGAGACCTTAATTCTCAACCGTCTTCTTGTAGTCTATCATGCCCGGTTTCTTCTCGAACCCTAGGTTCTCGATTATGTGGAGCATGGTCTCATTATCGCTTTCGGTCTTTATCTTGGGGACCCCTTTCTCTTCCGCTATCTCGACGGCCTTTCCTATCATCGCCGTAGCTATACCTTTCCTCCTATGTTCTCGCTTTACCCCTCCGAGACCGGTATAGATAGCGTTCTCTTCCTTGTTCCAGTATTGGGTGAGCATACCGATGAACCTGTTATCTTTCACCGCTATAACACTGCATTCAGGAGAGAAGATAGGACGACCGAGTATCATCTTTTTGAACTGCTCATAATCTAAGCCAGTATATTGATCGGACCCTGGGATGTCCTCTGCTATTTTATCGAACACCTCGTAGAACTTTCTCTTATTCTCTTCGCTGGTCCCTATCTCATCCAACGTGGTCAGAGAGATACCCTCCTCATCTAGGTTTCTTTCAAGGGCGGACCCTTCATCGAATTCATTTACATCCAATTCCAGCTCCCAAACTCTCTTCATCTCCTGAAAGCCTCTATCTTCGAGGAATCTGATCGCTCTTTCTTTGCCCTCCTTCGTGTGAGACCACAATTCCTCAGGATCGTGTTCTTCCAGCTCGTCCATGAGATATCGGTAGAACTCGGCGCCGTAACCTTCACCCTGATGATCCGGATGTATGACTCCGTTGATGTTGAACTTCCCGGGTTCGTAGGACACTTCGGACTGCGAGTAGCTGGTGTAACCGATAACTTCGCTGTCCAGTTCGGCTATATACTTTTGATGTTTACATCTTTCAGCACGATTTTCATCCCTGTGTTTTAAAGATTCGACACTCAAATTTATCCATGGAAACACCACATTTTGTAATCTCACTATCTCCTGATAATCCGTCTCTTCAAATTTTCTGATATTCAAACTCTTCGATGACATCTTAATACACTTCTCTGACCTTCAGCATCTACCCTGTCTTTTAAGTTGTTTTCTGCACTCCGCGATACTCTTTTTTGCTGTCTTGTTTCTCTATATCTCATCTTCAGGTTGTATCTCACCTTCATCACTGTATACACCCTCTGAAGTTTCCTCTCTAGACGCGGTCGTCCCTCTAGAAGTCCGTCTACGCTGATTTTCGGTCGATTCGGATCTTACGCTAGAGGTCCCTCGAGATTCTTCCGGGGTTTCTCTCTTACGGGACAGTAGGAATATGGCCGCGGCGATGATCCCTATTATAAGAAGCAGTATCAACCACCAATAGGATGACATAAATCCTTCTTCGCTAACATCATCGTCGGGGGGTTCGCCGTCATCACTAGTGGAGACCGTTTCCTCGACCGCTGAGGTCAATTCTCCTTCGCCTGCATCGTTGACCGCGCTGACCTTGTAGCGGTAAGTCGACCCTTCTCGGACACCGGTGTCGTTGTAGGAAGTTTTCGCCCCATCTACGACATCATATTGAATAATATCAGCTTGGTTCGCTCCTCTATAGATCCTGTATTCCTTTATCAAAGAACTGCCCTTGTCGGCCGGTGGGTCCCATGTGAGCTTGATGTAGTCTTCCCCTCCCGCGGCTTCGAGGTTCTGAGGCTCGCCCGGAGGGTTTTCTTCCGATTTGCCGGCTCCGATAGAGTACAGGTTTGAGTCGGACGAACCGATATAGACCCTGCCGTTAGACCCTATAGAAGGTGAAGAACCGATGGAATCCTCAGCCTTTATAGACCACTTCTCCGTCCCGTTCGGATAGAGCGAATATATAGTGCCCATGGCTGAAGCGAAGTAGATGGTCCCTTCGCCGCCGATAGCTGGATTGGTATATATCGCATGATCGGATTCGAAGGACCATTTCAACGAACCGGATTTTGTGAACGCGTACATATTCGAGTCGAAAGAGCCTATGTAGATCGTCCCGTCCGGCCCTATAGCGGCCGAAGCCCGGACGTTATCCCCGGTCGTATAGTTCCATTCGACCGTTCCTTCGGGATTCACAGCGTAAAAATTGTCGTCCTCTGAACCCACGTAGATGGTTCCGTCCTGGCCGATGGTCGGTGAGGAATGTACTCCCTGTCCCGTGGAGTAGCTCCATCTTTCAGTCCCGTTGGGATTTACAGCATAAAGGCCGCCGGAGTGAGAACCGATATAGACGGTACCGTCGGAATCTACAGCTGGAGAAGATGATTTGATCGGTCCGCCGGTTCTGAAACTCCACTTCGCCGTGCCGTTCTGGTGAAGAGCATACAATCTACCGTTCCAGCACCCGAAATATATCGTTCCGTCCGGTCCGATCACGGGCGAAGATTCGATCATACCTCCTTGAACGCTGTACTCGCCGGTATCGAACTTCCATCTCAAGCTTCCGTCTGGTGTGAGAGAGTAGAAATTTTCATCCGTAGAACCGAAATATATGTTGCCGTTCGCTCCGATAGCTGGTGAGGAGAGGACTTCTCCCGAGGTGCAAAAATTCCATTTCTGGATACCGTCGGGTCTCAGAGCGTACAACCTATTGTCGTTCGAGCCGAAGTAGATCGACCCGTCCGGTCCGATGGTGGGAGAACTTTTGATCTTCCCTTGAGTCTCGGAGGCCCACTTTACCGCGCCGTCTAGTCGAGTTGTATCGTGAGAACTCAAGCCCGTATTCTTTTCATCTTTTCCAAAACTCGGCCACGGCGTATCTCCCAGATCTTTTATTTCAGGCCTAGAGTCGGTTCTCGTTTCTTCCCCGTCCACTCCACCTGCAGGAACAGCAAATACGATGGAGAGATTAACTAGTAATGAAACCGCTAGAACCATCGTCAGCAGTTTTCGCCATCTCATATATTCCACTTCCCTTTTTATTCAAAGCACTCGGACTAGCCGGGTCCGTCCTCCATGCGGTTCGATAACGGTCTTCTTTACTTAAGTATTATCGTATATCCGGTAACTTGAAAATCTAAGATGAAAAATGGGTGGGCGGCGGTATCCGGGATAGCGGGGAACGTTCTTCGCCCTTCACACTAGAATCGCCTTCGAGATCGGGACCTTCCTCTATCCCGTGCTGAAAAGATACCGTCCACCTCATCGAATACATCGGAACGATTTTTCAGCTCACCTTAAGAGGGCGTCAACTGGGAGAATATAACTTCCTACAGCGGTGATTTTTATGATCTGAACGACAATAATATCTAGACATTTGGGACAACATGGCCGTGCACCGATTATGGTAGAGATCCGAAGAGACGGTATATGAAAGTCTCACCCTTGGAGTGATCAACACTCATCAGGGAGAGTTCAAATGGAACACTTCCGGGGTAGAAACCGGCGAGTATACGGTTGAAATCGCCAGCGGTGATGCCTCCGACGGAGTGGTCTGTAGTGTGCTCGACGAAGGAGATGAAAAGGATGACACTCGAGGTGAAAGTGGGCATGTAGACTACTGGTGGTTGATCGGGATCGGTATAGTGATCCTATTATCACTTCTAGCGATCGTATTTTGGAGGAGAAGAAGAGCGGCGGAAGAAGAGGACGCTCTTCAAGAGGACTCAACTACCGAGGACGAAGAAATGGGTGAAGGCACCGAAGAGGACGAACAGCAGTGAGTACGGATCTTTGTTTTTTCTTCTTTTTAAGATGATAAGAGAATCGCTCGCGGACGGATTCAATAAAATATAAAAGGAATCCTCGACCATACCCTCGATGAGAACATGGGTGAGGGATCACGGTCAACCAAAGAGCAAAGAAAACACGACGATAGAATCCGTAAACTGTTATCCGGTCTTGGCCTGATATTTGTTGTTTGGATCATATACATCTTGATAACTAACTGGGACGGGGATATATTCAATCTAGTCAACCCTATCTTGAACGGCCTAGTTACGATATTTTTAGTGACCGGGGTTTTCTCGCTGCGATTTTACGGGAAATACGGCATCATAAGTACTAAAGACGTGTTGAAGGCTTTGCTGGGTATCTCTTTCTTCTTGACGGTTCTCACTTTAGTGGTTGGTTACTCCCTCTACAGCCCCTTTCTACTCCCTATATTCCGGGATTACATCCCGAGCGTCGGTTCGTTTTTGATGCCCGTCATGATCTTTTTCCTCTTCTTATTTTCTTATCTGATCGGATTCTTTTTTCTACTTCTTCAAAGCTTCGGGCTCGTCAGCGTGATAGTGCTCTTCCAGAGGAAGTACTTCCCCCACATCTTCAAGGATATAAGAAGAACGACCGGAACGAGGGAGGATGATGAGGAGTTTCTGAAAACGGCTTATCATGATTTACTGAGTTGGATCTTCCATATCCCTAAAGCATTGGATACCGGAAAGATAACGATCGAGAAAAAAGCCTTTAAAGACAGATTTCCTCGGAAAAATTTCTGGAGGGCCTTCTTTTTAGAGTCCATACTAGCGGTGGTTATCGCGATATACATAAGTTTGAATCCTCTGCTCCTCGCTGAAAGATCATTGAGTGAACTTTTTGCTTTAGCTTCCGCCGCTTCGTACTTTATTCCGGTTATAGTGATCCCTCTTTTCATATTCTGGAGACTTGGAGTGAAGATCCCGGGACCCGCTGCGGATTTCTACCTCTTCGAGGGCGCTCGGTCGAGGTTGTTGGGCTTGATCCTGACCCTCGGGACGATCCTGCTTTTTCTGAGACTAGCCGTGAGGACTTTTGATCCTGAATTATTGTTATATTCGTTCCTTTTCTACTTCGCGGGTTTTCTCGTTAATACATTCTTCATCACGTTCGTTTATTTCAATTATTTCGAAAATTCCCTAGCTAAGGATCTGCTCTATGAATTCGAGGACTAGAGTTGAAGGTGACAGCCTTCTACACTCCTACCAACCTCTTACTCTCTTTCCAAAGCTTCCTACGCACCTTTAAATCGTGAGCGTCTTTAGAGGGCTCTTTTATCTTTCTCTTGGAGAAATACTTCCCGGTCACGCCTTCAAATTTAGGATCAGTGATGATGTTAACGATATCTTCCGCGGAATCGTCGGGGTCTCTCATCAAAAAGAAAAACAACGTGTAGAAGATCTTTGTCAAAAGAGTCCCGTTCCCGAATTGAGAGTTCACGACCCCAGGATGAAAGCTGTTCACCGATATCTGATATCTCTTCAGTTTTTTGGACAGGGTATAAGTGAACATCACCTGTGCCAATTTTGAGTTGGCATAGGCCCTCCAACTGCCGAAGTTGGAAGGCTCCTTTAGCTGAAGGTCGTTAAAATCGAGGTTCGCGTTTTTATGAGCTGCGGAGGTAACGTTGATTATCTCGGCTTTAGCGTCTTTCATGGCGGGGATCAAAAGATAGGTGAGGAGGAAGTGGCCGAGATAGTTGGTCGCGAACGTTTTTTCGTAATCTTCGTCCGTGATCTTCCTCTCTGAAGAGATCATGCCTGCGTTGTTCACGAGCACGTGTAAACTGCTGAACTTCTCTTTGAACGTTTTGACAGCCAGTCTAACGGAGCGCATCGACGATAGATCGCAGAGTAGGAGTTGTACATCCCCGTTTTGCGTTCTTTGGACGATCTCCTTTCTGGCCTTCTCGCACCGTTCATCGTTTCTACAGACCATCACCACTTGAGCCCCTCTGTCCGCGAACCTTTCAGCAGTGCGATTACCGATCCCGGAATTAGCACCGGTGACCATACATGTTTTACCTTTCAACTCCATATATCTCACCAGAAGGCCAGAATATAGAAATAGATGCCCCGAAAGATTCACAAGGAGGCCGTTCTACACTTTAACGTGTAAGGTACGACCTATCTATCCTCTGACCACTCCCATTAAAAGTTATGTGATTCGAGATAATTAACTCTTTCCCTGGTGAGGATCAGGGTATCTTACCCACCGGCGCCAGATAGATGGTGAATTCGTCTTTTCCGTCGACTTCGAGCAGGGAATCCATCAGGTCCTGATCGTAGGCAGCTATAGCACAAGTTCCCGCCTCTATAGCTTCCGCGGCGATGTACAAGTTCTGGCAGACGTGACCCGCGTCTATAGCGATGACCTTGTAGGAGGCTTCTCCGTACCGCCACTCCATCCTGTACGGTACAGTGGTCCAGATGAAGGTCGCGGCGCAGTTCCCGACGAAGGATTGTCCCCTCGCGGCTCGTGTGACTTTGTCCTCCATATCTTCATATTCTATCACTTTTACCAGTTTATGGTCTAAAGGTAGATACCTGTAGATCCCTTCGTTTAGCTCATTAACATCGAACGCGGCTGTGTAGGTCTCTAGAGCGTGACGATTTCCCGCCGAAGGTACGACCCTGTAAACGCGTCCTGAGTCGGTCGTCTCACGCACGCCTTGGGTCGCCCCCAGAAGAAATGACAGTTCCGTTAGTTCCAGAGGATCGTTCGTAAAAGAGCGCCTCGACTCCCTGTTCGAGATAGCTTCGCTGAGTCCGATGTTTATGTCAAGACTTTCCGGGTCCGGAAGATCAACCAGTTCCGCTTCTTCGGGAGGTTCTTTCTGGACCGGAGGCATGGGAACGCCTTTTTTCTGGTCGGTCTGTGAAAAATCCACCCTCTCGCGGATATAGTCTTTGAGCACTTCTCGATCCATGGTATTTGAATATAGAGAGCGGCGGAGGTAAAAACTTTGTGTTGGGCCTAGACCTCAGACCGGGTGTTGACCGGTGTCTATGACCTTTTCCCCGTTAACTTCGAAGGACGGATCGAGCATGACCAGGTCCCAGTGTAGAAACGAGTCGTTCTCACCGCCGAACATCTTGTTCTCACCAAGAGCTATGTGGATGCTGCCTACTATCTTCTCGTCGGTAATCGTGTATCCTATCGCTTTGTGTACCTCTATATCTGTACCCTTTTTCGACGTGATAATCGAGGACTATTCTCCTTTTAAGTCCGACAGTTGGGGCAGTAATAACTTTGATAATCTTCCTTGTACTCCAACTCCGTTCCGCATTCGTCGCACTTCTTTTTCCCGGCGAACGGGTTGAATTTAGAAAAGAGACCTTCGCTCTTCTGTGTAGAAATCGGAGTTTTTCGTGTTCCCGCTTTAGTTTTCTAGCCCACCTTAATCTTTTCATCCGCTGGTCTAGAATCCGCCTTTTCTTTGTCGGACATCATGGTCCCGGACCCGGGTATCAACTGTTCCGTCACGAAGAAGATCGACAACACTCCGGTCCCAGCAAAGAGGATAAGCGTTATGAACTTCAGATAATCCGCTATGAAGATGGATCCTGGTATCACATAGATGAGGAGACTGACAAGTAAGCTTGAACCTAAAAGTATAAAGAATATTCTTGAGACCCTACTACCGGTCGCCATTTTTATCTTCCCTGTATATATCTCTCTTAAATCTCTAAATAATTTGTGCTGAAAAAGCTCTCTTTTCTTGGTGCTATTCTAAAGTTATGAGGAGAAAATCACCGTTCATCTGTTATAGCCCAACTTTCACTTGAAGCATTATCTTATGGTCTAGAAGTACATACAGACATCTACAGGAAGATTAAAGATCCTTGGCTATGGATGTTCCTGAGCAATCGATGGGTACTAAGATCGATACCTTTTTACAAAAGCTATAAATCTATGTAATTAATCTATCAAGATTGCTTTGATATACATGGCAAACACAAAAAAAGTTCAACTCATTTTCGCCGGAGATCAGTGGGATTTGGTCAAAAGTTTTAAAGTAACTATTTCAGAGGCGGTAAAGAGTAAAACGAACGGCGCTGAAGGTCAAAGCCCTTTAAATAAAATAAGTATAATAAAGGTGGGTGGCAATGCGTACTGAAAAATCTAAAAAGGATTTGGATCAATTTAGGTCCGAAACATTAGAATATATCGAGAAGGAAGATTTAGACCGAAGGAAGAACCTCGGACAATATTTCACACCTAAAAAAATACGAAGAAAACTTATCGATCAATTGCCAGATGAGTTTTTGAATAAGAACGGTCTGAAAGTTCTAGATCCTGGATGCGGTACGGGCGAATTTCTCCTGTCCGTTAAGGACCGATTTAACTCCCCGGAGCTCTACGGGTGGGATATAGACGAAAAGATGGTAAATATATCTCGAGAAGTTGTGCCTGAAGCCGAGATAAAAAAAACAGATACTCTAAAAAGAGAGGTTCGAGATAAATTCGATTTGATAATAGGAAATCCACCTTATTACGAATTTAGCCCGGATGAAGGAATAAAGAAGAAGTATGAAGAAGTGATAAACGGGAGATTGAATATATATGGATTATTCATATATCAGGGGATAAAATTACTAAAGGAAGGAGGATACCTGGCCTTTGTAAACCCTCCCTCGATGAATAATGGAGCGTATTTTTCCAAACTCCGGGAATATATAATAAATAATTGTAATATAGAATATTTACACATACTCAAGGATGCTGAATTGTTCCACAATGCTCAGCAATCTACTATGTTATTGATATTGAAGAAGGGAAAAAACCATGGTGATTACGTTTTTAGAAAAAATGAGATAATGATATTCAGTGAGGACGCTGAGTATCTAGAAAAGAAGTTTGAGGATAAAATATCTCTTAGAGAGATGGGGTATACTGTCAAAACTGGAAGACTTGTTTGGAATCAAAATAAAGATAAATTAACTGATCAAAAGGAGGGTAATATCCCGATAATTTGGTCTCACAACATAACTGAAGACGGCCTTGAGCTTGAAAACCATGAAAAACCGCAGTATGTCGATATAGATGACCCTAGCGTGGGTCCCGCTATAGTGGTCAATAGAGTAGTGGGTAAACCTGGATCAGGAAAAGTTAGAGCCGCTTTAATACCGGAGGGGATGAAATTTATCGGAGAGAACCACGTAAATGTTATCTTTCCACCAAAGGGCAAACAAGCGAGATTTTTTGAAGACGGCTCTATAGACACGCAAAATCTAGATCTAAAAGATATTTTAGATCAACTGAATTCGAATGATAAAATCGAAGTGGTGCAGAGCATCACTGGGAACACCCAACTTTCTAAAACCGAATTAGAACGATTGTTTCCATTTGATTTAGAGGCTTGAAATACAAGTGGAAATTCATTTTAAATAAGTGCTATCGAATACATTAAGACAGGGGGTCTGTATACCCTGGAATTTATTTTTCCAATGAAAAACCACTCGTAATATTGGGATCTCCTTTTGGGAGTCATTTTTGAAAGATATAAGAACGTTTGTCTGGCCTTTTTTAAATGAAATGAATATTCTTTTATCAAGTAGTTCCTTCAACTTCTCTGAGGTATCTTCCACTTCTACCGTTTTGTTCTTTCTATTCTTATAGCCATAATAAACGTAATAATCGTTTTTTAGATTATCTAGGATGGTTGATAGATCTAGATCCCATTTTTCATCTAGCTTTTTAGTGGTATGTCTTCCAGATAAAATCAAGAAGAGGAATTTTTTGATATTTTCATGATTTTGATCCAGTTCAGATAGATAGTTGAGATAATCCTTTTTTTCTTTCTCGGCCTTATCTACGATGTTGATTATAATCTCCGCAGCTTTTTTCTTCTTTTGGGAAGATTTTGGATCGTTTAATACATTTTTAGCCACTTTTTTGGTTTCTTTACCACGTCTAGTCCCTATCACATCCTTTAGATATCCGGCCTTTTTATAAATTATAGTTTTTTTACCACTAGTATTCTTTATATTTTCTGGGTAATCCTCAAATTTGTTCAATTCCCTCTTTACCCATGTAATATGATTTTCTTCCTTTCGAAATTCTTGCCAAGATTTGGCCTTTGATTCAAATAGATCGAAATCGGTTAGTGTATTTTGGCCAATATTTGCTCTCGTACCCCTTCCTCCGCTCAAAAATTTCAGCTCTATATATATACAATCTCGTCCTTGGATATCTAATTTAAGGTCGCCGAGGTTTCCATATGTGTTACCCACCGTTTCACAATAGGAGAGATCGGGAAAATCACGTTTTATCCTTTCAGCTAGGTCGGTAGATAATTCATACAATTTATGTTGTTTTTGGTGAGAGTCTATTTTGTTTCCATTGACTAGATCTTTTACAATATTCTCTGCGATCTGGACATCTTTTCTTTCATGTTTTCCCATAATTATCTCAGAAAGATTAGGAAAAAATTTATTTATGTATTTGTTACGTAGCTTTACAATATATTACGAAGATATGTATCTGTCCGGTTCAAAAGATATTATGGAAGTGTTAACCTATGGAGGATATAATTGATATCACGTCAGTTCTAGATTCTGAGACCAGATTAAATATACTGAATATTTTAGATGATGAGATGATGTCGATCAATGATATATTAGAGAAATATCAAAATCAACACCCTAAAACGCGTAGAGAAACAATATATCGAGCGGTAGAAAAGCTGAGGTCAGTGGATATAGTTAAAAGAAAATATGTTGAAGATGATACCTGTTTTAAATATAAAAGAACTGCTGACAAAATTGAAGTGGATTTAAAGGAATTGGAGACTACTGTCGAACCTGTCTGAAAAATAGATATTCATGAACGATCGCCATAGGTAGATTTTCTTTAGAGGGAATGCCAAAAAACCTTTAGAAACGGAAAACTCATGCCCTCCCGATATCTTTTAGTGCATAAGCTAGATCCTCCTCCACGTCATGAAGGAGTTCTAGGGTCCTCTCGTCTATCTTTATCTCCGGTTCGTAACAGGCCTGTATCATCCCCAATATCGATCCTTCACCCTTTATAGGGATGACGGCGGTTTGGTGCGCGGGCATCTGATGTGAAAACGGACACCCTTTACAGGACTCTTCGATCTCGTCGACGATAGCTTTCTTTTGGGTTTTCAGCGCTTTTTTAATACAGCCGGGCGCGTCGCCTTTACCGTTTCTAGTAATCTCCCAGGACCTGTTTTCATGATCTCCGCTGCTGGACACTGGACGCATCATATCATCTTCTTCAAAAAGGGCGAGAGTGATATTCGTAAATCCCTGGGTATGTAATAAAATAGACGGGACCTCTCCGACTATCCTGTCGAAGTCGTCCTCTTTCAACAGGAGCTCGTTCACGTCCTTGATAGAAGTTATCAACGACTTCAAGAATTTTATCCTCTCGTTTTTCTCCTTGATCTTTTTTTCCTGTTCGACCCTCTCAGTGGTCTCCATTAGAGATAAGACCAGCCCTTGGACTTCTCCTTGGTCGTCCTTGACCGGCGCTAGATTCCAATTCCAGTAAGTGGTCCCTCTTTCGGGATCCTCCGGATATTCGAAAGGTTTGTCGTGATAGGTTATAGGTTCCCCCGTATCTCTGACTTTTTCGAATATTTCTTTATTTTCTTCATCGGGGAAGAGTTCAAAGTGATTTTCACCTATAAGTTCCTCTCGAGTGTATCCGGCAGCTTCCGCATATGCGCTGTTCACGTAAACGAAGTCGAAATCCTTATCGAGATATACGAGCTGAGAATCCGTGTTTTCCATTATAGCCTGAAGGACGTTGTACTGCTCTTCTTTTTCCTCCTCTATCTCCTTCCGCTCGGAGATATCCACGGCCAAAATAGAGTAGCCTATGAATTCGTTGTCCTCGTCAAAGATGGATTCCACTATGAGGTTGATATGTGTGGTTTCACCGGACTTTTTCCTTATCTTCCTTTCCTCCTTCAGTTTACCTTGGTCATCGACCTTTTGAAATATTTTTTTGGTAGAGGCTTCGTCTTCGAACACGTCTAGGGATTTACCTAGAGTTTCTTTCTCCGTATAACCAAAGATATTCTCCGCCCCTTTGTTCAAAAACGTGGTTTTACCCTCTTCGTCCGTGATTATCAGCCCCACGTCGGACTGTTTCATCAGATTTTTTAAGAGGGCCGGGGAGGCGGTAAATTTCTCGAACTTCTCCACGATATCCTCGTAGACCTCGATGTTCTTTTCGATCCTTTCCTTCAAAAAGTAAACCTTCCCATAATTTCCTTCTTTGGATGAAGTCAATATCCCGTTTTCCATCATCACCTTGATATGATGTTTCACGGTTTTATAGTTGAGATCGAGCTGTTCGGCTATTTGATTTATGTTGTAGGGCCTTTTCCTTAGCATCTCGATTATCTTAAACCGGTTTTCTCCTCCTTCCTGACCCAGAAGGAGATAAGAAAGAGTACGTTTTATTTTTCTCTTCTCCATCTTTCAATTTTAATGTGACCTCGGATTAAATAAAATTTATGTTAGAATTGTATATGATTTTCAACCTATTTTTGGACCAATTATCAAACAATTTGGAAATCCATTATATATGTATAGACACATTATAGCAAGTAAGAGATAAGAAGTTAAGCGAGGATGATCAAGAACCCCGGGATTACCTCTACTTGGGAGGGGGAGGTAAGCCCGGGGCGTGACTCTTAATCTTCGAAATTTTAGGATAAGATCAGAGGGACTTAACGATAATTAAGGAGATAGGTTTACTTCACTCATAATTCAGTCAATGAAAAGCCGAAAGAGCTCGCGATATGGAGGAGCGGGGTTGAGAGAAATGTACCAGAAAATAGATATCCAGCATCCATTAGAAGAACGTTTTGATGCGGTTAATCGAGGAAAAATATCTATCATTTCGTATAATCTGTTGTGATAACTAAGAAAAATAACGGTTTCTTAAGTTATATAACAAGAAATAGAACTAATTATAATGCTGTATCCGAAAGGAGAAAACATCAGAAATGGAGCGTATAAAACGAGAGTGCGAAGAAGGCACTATGGGAGTAGGTATGCTCATCGTATTCATCGCCATAGTACTCGTAGCTGGAGTAGCATCTAAAGTGTTGATCAATGCAGCGACTGATCTACAGAAGCAGACTGAGAAAACAGGAAGTGAGGCAATCCAGGAGGCTTCTAGTGCGTTTAAGATGATAGATACTTTTTTCGTGAACTATGAAGATCTAACCGAGGGTGAAGTCGAGGAAGTCAATCTGAAGGTGGGAATTTATGGCGGATCCGAGCCTCAGGATCTGCATCAAACAGTCATCCAGGTAAGAAGCGCCGATGAGGAAGTTAACCTAGAAGCAGCAGGAGATGTTGACGTTAGAGCGAACGATGAATCTTATGCCTGGGAACCGATCTACAAAGAGGAAAATGATGATCAAGACGATTCCATTGTAGGGGTCGGGGACCTGTACAAACTCACCATCAATCTGATCGCGGTAGATGACGAAAATGAAGAGATCATCGGTTCTCTTGGACCACAAGAAACTCTCGATATTCAGATCATCCCGAAGCACGGAACATCTATCTACGAGGAGATAACTACGCCTTCGACTTTATCGGGTTCTTCCATCATAACTAGTACGAAAGAAGCTGTCCAATTAGATTTCTCCAGTATCTATGACTCGGACACGGTCGTTACAGGGTCGGAAGCAGATGACGGTATCCAGGACAGCGATGGACTTTTTGATGCGGAAGGTGCTTTCATAACTCAAGCGATCGCAGAGGATTACGACGCAGACGATCCGAACGGTTTACCGAACGATGGTTATTTTAGTTCTGATTCTAATCACCCAGAAGTTGAACTTGACTGGAGTGGAGAAAATACATGGAAGGCCGAAAGTGTCGGCGAGCAAGTCACAGCGGGCGTACCCGATGAAAATTATGACGAGATACATATATTCACATCGGCCGGCGGGGCAGGAGCTGGCAGTCCGGCCAAATATACCATCACTCTCAACTATGCAGATGGGACAACAACGACCAGCTCCGAGTTTACTACGCCTGACTGGTTTGGCTCAGCACCTAGTAATGGCTATTACCTGATCGATGGGATGGATAGGTGGTATAGCGGATCTTATGATGATGCGGATGCTGCTGCCATCTTTGGACATTCTGTTGACGCTGACGAAACAAAAACACTAGAAAGCGTCACTATCGACATCACGCAGATGGACGCCGATGTCTTCGGGTTTTTTGGAGGATCAGCAAAAACGACATCCTGATATTCACGATTCTCCTATATCTTCGTCCCACAGCTCCTCGTTGTTTTTTATGAATTCACTCATCATCGTTTAACACTCGGCTAGGTCCAGGTCCACCACTTCGACATCTTTGGACCTTAGAAGGTCACCGCCTCCGCTGAAAGTGCTAGATTCACCCGCGACCACTTTATCGATACCGAATTGGATGACCGCCCCGGAGCATAGATAACAGGGCATCAAGGTAGAATATAGGACCGTATCGCCGTAGGATATTCTCCCGGCGTCTCGAAGACAGTCTATCTCTGCATGGAGGACTGGATCGTCTTTTTGTACGCGCTTATTAAGGCCTCTCCCCACGACTTCGTTATCTTTTATCAGTACCGCCCCTATCGGTATACCGCATTCTTTTAGCCTTTTTTTGCTTCGTCTATGGCTTTCGATATGTATTCGTTCATGGGTTCATAACTTAATATTTTTATCTACACCTGCTTTTGTAGACCTTCTTGATGGTTAAAAGATGCCGAGGCACGGCGAGAGCTCTTCGGAAGATGAGTGAAAATATAGTGGAACTCGTAACTTTTTGAACTAAGTTACGAGCTCCACAACTTCTACAGGAAAGCTGTAAGCTTTCCTTCGACATCGGGAATGTAATTCCTGAAATGAGTCAATGACCCTCTAAAAGTTCAAAAGGTCAGGTCATTGACTATATATTGGATAGAGTAGAGGAAATTGCTTAAGTGCCCAAGATAAATCGAACTAAAGGACCAGAAAATGCTAGGGGCAAATAAAATATATTTTCTTCTACTTTCTCGATTTGAGATTCATTCAAAATATAAGATTTAGGTGGATCGTATTTATCGGAAAAACTTCTCAAAGATCGGGTTATTTTGGGCGTGGTTTTGATCTCTATAGGCTCTATACGGTTCTTTTCAAGAACAAAATCGACCTCGGCCTGACTTTTTGTTCTCCAGTACTTCAATTCCTCGGTATGGTGAATCGCCTGCGAAAAGAAGAAGTTCTCGTTCAGTTCACCTCTATCCTTCCTATTTTCAAGTTCTCGGAAGTTGTCTATCAGGCCGTTCCTGAAGCCATTGTCGTAAAAGTAAACCTTGGATGTTTTGACAATCTCTTTCTGTTTATTGGTGAAAAAAGGATTTATAAGCTTCATCACAAAGGTATAGTCCAAGATGTTCATCTTTTCTTTTAAATCCTGATAAGGAAAGCCTGAACTATCAGAAATCTTGGAGTATTTTGTCAATTCTCCTGCTTGTAAAGAAAGTAACTTCATCAGTTTTCGCACTTCTCTATCTGCTGAAATATCTAGAACATCTCTGATCTCCCTAAGGAGATAGGTGTTTATTATGTTCTTTATGACCGTTCTTTTTTCTCGCTTATTTTCCGATAAAACGACTCGGGGATAACCACCATAAACGGTAAATTCTTTCCTCAGTTCCTCTAGCCTTGAGATTATATTCGAGGAGAAGGTAAGGTCGATATCGGATCGTATCCATCTGTCGAGCTTTTTACTTTTCTCTTCATAGATCTCGTAGAGCTTTTTGTCTTTATATCTGAGGAACTCCTCAAAACTGAAGGGATAAAGTTGGAAGTTAAGGATCCTTCCGGTCAGATGTTTTAAACCTTTAACGGTCATGTCGCTCACCGAAGAACCAGTGATAAGTATCTTCTTATCTGGATAATGATCATAAAGATATTTTAGCTGCTTACCGCCCTCCTCTGCATACTGAAACTCATCGATTATGAGCTGGTCGTAATCCTCCAGGTACAGTTTAGCAAAGTCTTTGATATTCTCTTCAAAAAGATCTAAGATCTCTCTATCTTCAAAGCTTATGAAGTTGGAAGTCTCTAGATCCTCATGGATCTTTAGGAGCAGAGTAGTTTTTCCGCTCTGTCTAGGACCCGTAACACAGATTATCTCGGGCTTATCCATGTAACTCCAAATATGGTCCTCTAGGTCTCTCTTTACGTACTCGTGAGGCATTTTTTCGAGGGTTGTTTCGTTCATATTTATGATCTCGTTTAGTAAATAGGTGTACTATTTTTTAAATCTTTCTAAAAATAGTAGGGTTAAACTTATGATTTTTTAGATTTAATTAGAATATGCTATTCACTGTACTCTTTGATGGCTTTCTCTACTTCGTCTTCACTTATCTCTTCCTCTTCAAATCTCTCCCTCACTCTTTTTTTGAGGTCGTCGTACTCCTTCTCCAGGTCTATCTCTATCTTCTTGAATATGACGCCATCTTTGATCGGTATCGCTATGAACTTATCTGATGGCTGGAAATGCTCCTCTTTTCGTATATCTTTCGGGACGACGAGCTGCCCCTTCTCCGACATCTTGACAACAGTGTCCTTCATCGTTTAATAATTAAACAGTTAAACTTTTTAACATTTCCGGTATGGAGAGGGTTTTTGTCTGCGAAAACAAATTTTATATAGTATCGATCTTCTTATTGATATACACCATAATAAACAATACTGTTAAGGATAGTGTATGTAAATGAGAAATAAGCTGTTGGATAAATTAGCCGAAGAAGGTGATACTTTCACCGTCCAAGAGGCTTTAGACACGTCCGATTTGAAAAGAGAGAGTCTGAATGTTTTACTTTCTAGGCTTGAAAAAAGAGGTTGGATCGAAAGGATCGAAAAAGGCAAATATATGA
>CAYWYD010000002.1:0-85399 GCA_964462425.1 uncultured Thermoplasmata archaeon | reverse complement strand
CTAACAAGACCTCCCCCTAACAAGACCTCCCCCTAACAAAACACCTACGAGATCACGTACCTGTACCCGTGCCCGGCACAGTAATTCACGTTCTCCGCCTCCTTATCAGCATCCAACCACTCGCCGTCGACCACGAACGTGAACTCGTCGAACTCTCCCGACAATCTTTTTCTTTCCACCTCCAGCTCCCAACGACCGTCCATCCACTCCATCCTCCAGTCTTCTTTTCCAGCTTCCCATCCCATGAAGTTGCCGACTACGAACACGTCATCCGCACCACGGTGATCCTCTAGTATGAAGACTACAGTATCATCTTTCATCTCGTATCCCTTCTTGCCCATGCAATTCACCTTCTATTCAACGATATATGTTCGTACTTTAAAAAACATCCGAACCTTCTTTCTAGAGTCAAGTTGGAGACCATCCCTCAAACCGAAGAGATCCTTCGATCAAATGGTTCAAGCTCACTTAATCGGAAAACAGCGTGATCGATACACGGGTCACCCTCTAGATCAGGATATATACGATCACTATTTCACGATCAAACAACCTCAGATAACACACAAATAAATTTTATAAAAAATTTTAAAAAGAACCGCTCCCTGTCTTTTACCGAGATGCCCTCGAAAAGATCCTTCACCCTGTACCTGCTGCTCTTTATCCTGACCCCGATCATCGTTTTTTATATCCTGGGAGGTGAGATGGCATCGCCATACAGCGGTGATGGTTCTACTGGTATATGTTTGGTAAGCATCCTTTCCGGCCCCGTCACGTTTTACGTAGTTTACTGGGCACGGAACAAATTCTTCTCCAAAAATATAGAATTCAGTAAGATAAATACGGACGATCCCGAAGAAAGTTACCCGAATAGAAACCGGTCGAAGAAAAGAAAGAAGGGCGGGGTCCTAGATAATATCTTCAGCAGTGAAAACGAGTGCGACACCTGTGGAACGGAGATGGAGTATAAGGAGGGGATGGACTCCTACTATTGCCCGGAGTGTCACGAGTACAAATGAGGATCGCTCAGGACTTTGTCCCCTCGTCGCCACTGCGGATTTTTTATATCTTCGCGGATAAGAGATCATAACATTCATGTTTGAGATCACAAATCTGAAGTATCAGATGGAAATATATTTGTAGGTCAAGGATCATGTGATATCGGAGGATGAAAAATGGGTCCGATCAATGAGGAAGCTGGAATTTACGCCATAGTGGGCGGCGTGCTCATGCTGATCGCGGGAGTGACCGGCGCCGCAACGTGGGCCAGGATAGGAGACCTCGCCGTCGAGATAACGGGTCAGGAGTCCTTAGAGATGGTTTTCCAGGTGCTGGTACTGATAGGTTCCCTGGGCGGACTAGTGGTGATCTTGGGTGGAGTACTCATCCACGGCAAGCTGGTGGAATCGGTCTCAGGGGGGAAGATGTTGATAACCATCGGAGCGGGTTTCGGCCTTATAGGTCTGCTGATCTTCCTGGTCGTCACCATGATGGGAGAGAGCCCGGCGATCACGATCATCGCCGCCATGGGACTCGGCTTTGTAGGTCTTGTTCTCTCCATCGCAGCAAGGCAGAAAGCTGTAAAATAGCAGATCATCTACACCAAGAGGAGAATACTCTCCAACCGCCTTAGGAGCACAAAAGTTATTTTTCTAAAGAGACCTATCCGGTGAAAGATGAACGAGGAGAGATACTGGGAGATAGATACCTTAAGGAGTATAGGTTTAGTGATGATAGTCATCTTTCACACGGTCTTCGATCTGAATTACTTCGGAGATCATAATTTCGACCTACAAGGCGGCCTATGGTGGTTCATAGGCAGGACCGGGGCGGTCATATTTATCTTCCTCGTAGGGCTCTCTTTGACTTTGAGTTATAATAGGAAAAAGAAAAAGGAGAACAAGAGCCAGTTCTTTCTCAAATACCTCAAAAGAGGGGTCAAGATATTCTCGCTGGGGATGCTGATAACGGCTTTCACGTGGGTGTTGATCGGAGAAGGTTTCGTGATCTTCGGGATACTCCATCTTATAGGCATTTCGATCATACTCGCCTATCCGTTCTTGGAATACAAATATTTCAACCTGCTGATAGGCTTTCTTCTGATGATCCTGGGAGCTGTACTGACTGAGATCTACTTCAGCTTCGGATGGCTCCTCTGGTTGGGTTTCAGACCCGAGGGTTTCTACTCCTTGGACTATTTTCCTCTTCTACCGTGGTTCGGCCTTGTATTGGCAGGGGTATCTTTTGGAAATATACTCTATCCTGGATACACGAGAAGTTTCGACATACCGGATCTATCGGATAATAAGTTCATAAAGGGACTTTGTTTTCTAGGTCGGAACACCCTCGTGATCTACCTGCTGCATCAACCGGTCATCATAGCGATACTTTATTCCCTGGGTCTCATCGACCTCCCGTTCTTTTGATCTTCACCCTTCAAAACTCGATCGGTTTCGCTATCACGTCTTTCACTTTCATGTCGAAGAACTTCCGGCTGTTCTTTCCCTCGATCAGCAGGACGGTATCGGCTCCATAGCCTGTTCCCGCAACAGCCAACACCGGTTCCGGCGGTATCAGCCCCGCGTCGGCGGCCATGGAGACTATCTCCACGCAGACCTTGGTGCCCTGGCCGAACAATCGTAAGGTGTCGGCTATCACCGTGGGGGTCATTATAGAGCCCTTCTTCTTCCGGTAGTGATCGTTCCACGAGTGAAAGGGCATAGGCCCGGTAAAGATCTTCACATCTAACTCTTCCATCTTCTTCCTGTTTTCCTCTTCGAGTTCCTGTTCTTCTTCCTCTCTGAATCCCGTGGAATGAGTGACCGCCACGACGTTTTTGTCCCCGCTGAACAGCTCGCCCGCCTTCACTCCTGTCTCGCCACGGGTCGTGGCGACCACTATGTTCTTCACGTCGTGCTCCTCAGAGTATTCTTTCGCCGCCTCGAGGACCTCTTCCGTATCTCTATCGCTCGTGTCTATCATTATCTCACCTGTTCCAGGTAAAATATACGTGGTTTAAGGTTTTTACGAGAGTTCCCCTATCTTGTTCACCAAGGTTTCACCGTTTCTCAGTCCATCGGATCTTCATCGTATCAAAAAACACTTGAGTTTCTCACTTTACCAAATTATATATACCTTCGTGCACCTATCATTATCAAGGAGGGGGACAAATGAAAAATAAGGATCTCACCTCTGTCTTGAGGGAGTCCTATAAGGGGGATATATCACTTAAGGATGCAAAGAGAGAGATCGAATCAGCGTCACCACTCGATATCGTATTGGCGGAGCTCGATCTTTTAGATTCAGAGAAAGGGGTAGAACTAAACGAAATTAAAGATATATACTTAGAATTAGCCGACAGTAAAGGGAATGAGATCCTTGAGAAAACTGATGAAGGAGACCTTATAAACCGTTTCGTTAAAGAACATGGATATATCACTTCTTTCGTGAAGAGATTATCTCATCTCTCAGAATCCCTTCAGAGCGAGGAAAACAGGATACTCAGAAAGAAGATGATAAAAAGGATCAGGCAAGATGTCAGGGTGATAAGGAAACATAAGATGTTCGAAGAATATATTCTTTTCCCGAAGTTAAAGGAAGATACCTTAGACCTTGGCGTCGTTGTCCTCGAGAATGAACACGAGGAACTCGATAAACTGTTGGACGAACTGACAAGATTACTCACTGACATCCCAAAAAATAAAAAAAGAATAATAGAGAATATAAAGATGTTGAACTATACTATACTACTGACTGAGTTCATCGAAAACAACTTTTTCTACCAGATAGTTTTGGAAGAACAAAAAGAGATAAGAGAGGACTTCGTAGATATTAAGTCAAGTGATTTAATCCCTGAATACCGAAAAGGGGATCGAAAAACCCCGATATCTTGAGCTGAAAGATGAGTGGCAACCTTAGATGGAGACGGCCCAGCTAGATTGAAGTCAGTTGAGATTCTTTCATCTCTTTGCCCGTTCACCTGAAAACTCCGACTTCATCACTATCTCGCCTATATCTTTTAATCCAAGCACAAAGACGGTGTCCTCGCAGATTATAGTGGAACTCGTAACTTTTTGAACTAAGTTACGAGCTCCAATGCTAGTAAAAGACACAAAAAGTACAAAATGTCATGTCTTTTACTATAAAACAGGACTCGACGGCTAGCCAAAAGGTCTTTTCCTTTTAGAGAGGATGTCAAGAATTTAGTGATATGTGAGGTTTGGCTGAATAGTCTGAATTTATTAGAGTTTTATCCATAGATAAAAAATTTTTCAAACGTCCCAAAATCACTAGAAAGTTGATACGCTCTTTTACAGCAACCTCATTATTGCGACGAAGCCGCCTATGGTAAACCATATCGTCAGCTCTTTAGGATCGAATCTGGCTCTTCTATCGTCGTCGTATCTCTCTCATCACTTACCTCTTCGAGTTCATCCGCCCTATAATCAAAACTAACCTCTAGTATTTTTTCATTCAAAGAAAGATATCTTTCGTCTAATTCTGGACTGCAGATCTCACCCTAAGTTTAATATATTAGCTGGATAATAAGCCATCCAATCCGCATTATAGAATGGAGGACATACTCATGAATCATAGGAAGGTCTCTATATTTGCGATAGGCATGCTTTTACTACTGAGTTCTTTTCTTCCAGCCGCCGCACTCGGCGAAGCCGAAGAAGGACCAGGTTTGAATCAGGACTATCCTGAAGTCAAGAACATCGAGGTAAATTATCCTTATAAAACGGAAGCGGCAAAGAATTACTCTCAGGTACAGATAAGAGGACAGGTTTCCGATCCCGACGGGATAAGCGAAGTCTGGCTGGACGCTTCTTCCATAGGTGGAGGAGAGATCCAGATGCTGGACGACGGAAACCACTGGGACGACGAACCGAACGATGGTATATACGGATCGCCTCCTGTCGTCGTACAAGCCGAGAGCGGATACCATTACGTGACTATAACAGCCTACGATTCCACTGGAGATTCGAACGAATTCTACCGCGAGGTCAAGGTCGACAATATCCATCCCACGCTTTCCGGTTTTAATGCGGAACTACCGGCGGGCCAGACAGCCGTAAAGCAGGGCGACGAGATCAGTTTCGTCGGCAGGGCGATGGACGTCGAGCCGGTCTACAAGAATATATCGGTCCGTTATCCAGCAGATGTGGTTCTAGTGTTAGATAATTCCGGAAGTATGCGGACGGATGATAGGTGGGACGATCTTACAGACGCCGCGACTAGCTTTGTCGACGGTCTAAGCGTCATCGACAGGATCTCTATAGTCGCTTTCGACCCGGACAGTTCAAATTCAGAGGAACCACGCTTGTACCTACCCTATGCTACCGCTTCTGAGACGGTCGACTGTCCGGAGTGCGGTTTCACGGGAACGGGTAGAGAGGTAGCCAAGCACATAATCAACGATGAGCTTTCTCCCGACTGTAATACACCTATATGGGACGCGATGGGGAACGCGACCAATTATGCGTGGAATAATTATGACGAGGAACATAAGCATATCCCTACCGTGGTCTCTTTAACTGACGGTGACGATTATGCTGACGATCTGGAGGGCGGTAGTGAAACGTTCTGTCCAGGTACCTTGAAGTCGATGGAAGATGATGCGAATCGGACCTGGGACATAGAAAATGGGCTCAAATGGGGTGTGAAGAAGACATATGATCACGAGATCGCACGTTACGAAGACGGACAGGGCTCGACCCGTTGGCGGGACATCGATCTCACCGATCCCGGTTATGACGAGGAAAGATTCGGGCTGGTAGACGCTCCGCTTCCGATGTTCAATATAGGTTTGGGCGTACAGCCGCAGGCATCGAATTCAAGCGCGTCAGGATATCTTCCTCCTACGGAAAAAGTCTCCACCACCGGCGGCGCTTCAAGCTTTGTTAACTCGGACGCCTATACGTATAATTTTACCACGGAGTATGACCTCAAAAAGATAGCTGAAACGAGTGGAGGGGATTATTTTTACGCGCCTTCCTCTTCTGACCTCCAGAAGATATATACTAAGATTGGAGCCGTGATAAACCATACCTCGAGGCAGTACATCGGTTCTGATGCTCCCCATGGGTTGAAAGGGGTCTATGCGCAGGCCGAGGAACTGGGCCTATCTACTCAGGTCGGGATGTATGATGACGGCGAACACGGCGATGGGGCGGAAGACGATAATATTTACGGCTCCAAAAAGGTCACCGTGAACACCGACGAGACGAAGGAGGCGGCGGTGAAGATGGAAGCCGTGGACATAGCCAGGAATATGAACGATACCGCCTTCCAGTTCATCGAGGTAGATAATACCAATCCCGAGATAGATGCTCAAAAAGTCAACTACCCCTCCGAAAAAGACTGGGCCGCGGACGGAGAGAAGATAAATTTCCAGATAGAAGCCGGCGACACGGGTTCTGGCGTAAGAAAAGTCGTTATAGACGCGAGCGAGATCGGCGGAAGCGAAAATTTGGTTTTGAGCCCGGATGGAGGTAACTATGGTGCTACTGCACAACAGACTTTCAAATCGCCGGATGTCACCGTGTCTACGGGTATGGAGACCGGCATATTCACCGTTAAAGCTTCAGTTTACGATAGCGCGAATAATCTCGTCACCCAGGATATCAACGTGGCGGTCAAGAACAACGATCCCATGCTCTCGATAACCTCTGTAGCTGAAGGTCAGATACTATCCGGTCAAGAGACGATCTCGGTGAAAGTCTCGGACGATAGAGGTGTACCGGACACGGAGGACAATCCAGTCTTCTTCATAGATAACTCGGAAGAGAAAGCTCTCCAGAGAGTTTCTGGAGATGAATATACGGCCGAATACGAGGGTACGTTAGATACAACTCGATACAAGGACGGTGAACACGAACTCTCGGTAAAAGTCAGAGATACCTCGGGTCTACAAACCATGGAACGGTTGAACGTCAGGATAGATAATACTGAACCTGTAGGATCCGTGAGCAGTCCATCAGGAGAAGAATATGTCGAGGGATCTTACACCTTCAAGGTTCATGCCTCAGATAATATCGAATTGGACTCTACTACGATAATTTTAGGACAGAGATCCTACAGCACCGCTTACAACGCACAGAGCGGCTATTGGGAAGTAACGATAGATACGAGGACGTTGGAGGACGGCACTCACACACTCGAGGCTGAGGTAACCGACAAGGCTGGCCATATCACCACTTCAACCCCGATAGAATTTTACGTAGATAACTCCGCTCCAACGATGAGCATCGCAGAACCGGAGAAAGACGAGGTCCTGACCGAGACTTACGAATTGAAAATCGATAGTGAGGATGAAGGTTTTACTCCTGAAGTGAGCTACAGGGTCGATAACAAAGATTGGAGCGAGATGAGCGAGGGCGCTGACGGTTGGACCGCCGACCTGGATACGAGTGAATATATGGACGGTTCGCATACGATCCACTTCAGATCGATCGATCCGGCCGGTCATGAATCGACGGAGAAGGTGGTGGTTTTCTTCGATAATTATGAACCTTCTTTCACGCCGGTATCTATGCCATCTGGACCGCAGTCAGGCGAGATAGCGGTGTCCGTTCAGCCTGAGGATAAAGTCGGTATCGACGTGGTACGGGCTGACCTGACCGGGCCGAGTGGAACGACCGAGGAATACTATCTCTATCTGGATGAAGAAAAAGAAAATTATCAGCTAAACCTCGATACCACCGATCTGGAGGACGGTGAATATTCACTTGAAGTCACTATCAAAGATAAAGCCGGCAACAGCATAACGAGATCTTCTGACTTCACGGTAGATAACACCGCTCCCGAGATCGAATATATCGGGAACGAGATAGTGGAGAAGAATGCGGATTTAGATTTTGATATAACTGATCCGACGACAGATGTAGAAGAAGTTTGGATCAAGATAGATGACGGAGAATGGAAAGCCGTATCAGTAGAGGAAGAGGGATTCTCATGGGAAACGGGGATCGAGGATAACGGCGTCCATCAAGTTAAAGTGAAAGCGGTTGATTCAGCTGGGAACACCGCCTACCACCAGGAAGAGATCAAAGTGGACAATCTCAATATCGCCCCTATAGTTTATGCCGTGATATTCAGTGTGATGTTGGTGGTGATCCTCTTTATGACGGATAGACATATCAAAAAGGAGGAGGAAGAAGAAGAGGAAGAAGAAAAGGTAGAAAAGGGTGCATCACAACCGCCCGGCCCCCCTAGTTTCGACAAAGAGAACACGGAAGAACCTCCTACTCCTCGGGATAAAAGTGAACCGGCCCAAGAGCAAGAAGGGCCGAAGAAGGTCCCGAAGGTGAAGAAACCGAAGCCGTCATCTCCACCCGAAGAACCTCCCACGGAGAAACCTGAGAAAAGCGGAGACGAAGAAGGAGGTGAGCCATCATGAGTCTAGTAGATAAAGAGCTGAAAGGGGACTATACGATCAGGTTGATGTTCATATTGCTGGGAAATGTTCTGTTATTCGTCAGTTTTTTCTTCCCCTGGTACAGAGCCGAGATCAACGGGACAGAAGAGATTTACACGGGATACATGCTTGCTAACACTTTTTCATCTTATTGGCTACTGCTGTACTTCATACCGCTCCTCAGTGCGCTGACGTTCTTTCTAGCGGTCCTCTACATCTCGAAGGACGAGATGAAGCAGATCTTCGATTTCAATCCTCGATTGATAGCTCTCGTGCTGTCATTGTCTCTCCTGGTGATAACGTTCACGGCGCTATTTTTGAGTCCGCCGAACACAGGTCTCTTTTTACTGAACGGTCTTCAGATGGGCGGATATATAGCGATAACCGGCTCTCTTTTGGCCTTTATAATGGCTATCTATCCATCCTCTTGAATTATCATATCCGATCTTTCCCTGCCGAGCTACTTCCATTTGTACTCCTGGCATTTGGGACAGTAATAGGAGCCGGCTCCTTCCTTGTAGACCAATTCCGTACCGCACTCCTCACATTCCTCCCCATCACTGAATATCCGGGAGAATATGCCCTTTTCACTTTTTGTAGAACGATCCCCGACCGAGTATTTTTCGGGAGATGTTTTTTTAGCGGTCTCTTTAGAGCCTCCTGACTTGTCCCAATCCCATTTTTTCGTAGATCCCGTCAACTTGGGATATAACTTGAGCCACAGGTAAATTACCACAGCTCCCGAGGGTATACTTGCCAAACAAAGCGTTGAAGAATGTCCAAATACCTGAGCTAATAAATAATAAATGATAGGAGGCAAGCCTATAATGATCAAGAACCAGTATAAAGCACTTTTTTCTTCACTATACCGCCTCTATAGTATCTTTTAGACCTATGTTCCTCATCGACTTGAATCATTCACTTAGTATTTATAAAGATTATTATTTCATATCTTCTTATCTTCACTCTCCGTATCTGGTAGCGGCCCAATCTATCACAGGGCCATAGGCTAGACCTGCGAAGAAACTGGGCCAATCTCTGAACCCGCTGGTGAACGTGATAGCTGAAGTAACGACGAGACCGAGCAGAAGTCCCCGCGGGATGAAATTTTTATCGGAATCTATGATCTTCAAACCGGAAGCGAAACCGATCAAAAGTCCCATCACGACTCTGTTGTACCACATCCCGAACAAGAACATCTCGTTGCCCTCGAAACCGATCCTCCCTCCGACTCCTACTATGCACAGTACACCAAGTACTGCTCCAACTAAAGTTCCGATGATCACCCTTCGATCTTTCATATCTCTAAATAAGAAGTATCAAAGTATTAAAAACTGGTGCTTCTCAGTCTTCTTCATACTCTTCAGTGTGATCGCAGTCGGGGTATCCGGAACAGCCCCAAAATTTTCCGTACTCGCCCTCTCTGACCACCATCTCTTCGCCGCACTCGGGGCACCTCTTCTTTTCATCGCTCTTCAACTTCTGCGCTAGAAAATGGTCCTCTAAAGCCTGCTGCGACAGTTCGTCCGCCTCAACGTTGTTCTCTCTACCGACGTGCTCCACTTTCACGGATATACCTCTTTCCTCAAAATTTTCTATGAGCCCCCTGACCTCTCTGTACAGGTCTTTCATGTTATCGGAGTTGACCGACCATTCGCCGTTGACCTGCTTGACGACCAGCTGGGAATCAGATCTGATCACGAGTTCTTCAAATTCTAGATCGGATCTTTTTATCCATCTCAACCCCTTTATCACCGCTTTGTACTCGGCGTAATTGTTGGTCGCTCTTTCGTCCAAAAGCATCCCGTAATCTTCCCTTACCGTCTTAGGACCTCTCTTCACCAGGTAACCGTAGGACGCTACGCCGCCGTCTTTCCCGCGGTAGGCACCGTCCGCGTGCAGGATTATTTCGTTCATGTTGTTGACTCCATCGCTGATCCGACATACATCAGATACTCTTCCTATTATAATCTGTCGAGTTCTTTTTTCTCCTCCTCAAGATCATCTAGGCTCCAATTTCTTGTATAGCCGGACCAGGCAGTCTATCGCGGAGCACTCTTCCTTGGAGAAGAGACCTATTATAAGGAAAGCGAGTATCCCGACGGTAAAGATAGCGATGGCGGCGACGGTGAACAATCCTCTGTAACCGAACTGAGACAATATCGATCTGTTGATGAAGATGCCTACTGCGCCGCCGATGAACATGTTGAAAGATGCGAGGGACATCACCGTGCCCCGTTTCTCGGGAAGGTACTGCTGGGCCGTAGTGATGATGGTGACCTGTAATATCACGAAGGCCAGGCCGAATCCGAAGAGTGCGGGAAGTACAAAGTAGATCCCTATCCAGTAGCTAACGATAAGGAGAGAAACGAAACCGAGGATACCCGCTATGAGAAGGATCTTAGCCCCGATCTTCTTCTTGAGTGTTCCCGCCCTCCTTCCACCGGTGAATGCGGCGAGACCGAAGAGAGTCAGGATCAGCCCGACCACCAATATGTTATAAGAGGTCTGCTCGACCAGGTAATCTCCAAGGTAAGTGAAGCTTCCGAACACGGCGAATCCTACTAGGGAGAGAAGTGAGACCGTCTTCAGTAATTGAGGATGTGAGATCGCGTCGCCGTAGGCTTCCCGGAAACTGAGCTTGTCCATGGTCCCCTCTTCGAAGGTCAAAAATTTGTATAACAATACGACCAGGACTAATTCCGCCAGACCGTAGGACAAGTAAACGATCCTCCAGCTACCCAGAAAAGAAAGCGCGCCGCCTATCGCTGTCGCTGCTGCCGCACCGAGAAAATACATACCCATGACCGTACCGATAGAGTTCATCTTGGATTTAGGTTCCTCGAAAACGTCACCTATCAAAGAGATCGTTACAGGTAATATAGCGGCGGCGAAAGCTCCATTCACGGCTCTCAAAGCGCCTAAAGAATAGATGTTGAAAGCGCCAGCGGCGAGACTGCTGAATATCGCGGTCCCCAAAGCCGCGGTCGTTATCACTCTAACTTTGCCGAACCTGTCCGCTAGAGGGCCGAAAAGGATGGTGAATAAGCCAAAAGGTAACATGTAAGCGGTCACGGTCATGGCCGCGGTCCCGATACCGACATTGAAATCGGCAGCTATGTCCACGAGTATAGGCGCAGCGGCGTAGTTGTCGCCCATGACCCAGAATCCCATGAACCCAAGAAGATAGACCAGCAACTTCTTTTCACGAGGACTTTTATCACCCATCGACTCAGGTTATGTGGTTTTTTGTTTTTATAATTAATGAAATCATATCATAGATCACCCGCAGAGTTTAGAACCACATCGATCCTAACCGTAAGTTAAAATAGTAAGGAAACTCGATTCCGAAGTCGTGTTCAAGAAGATACTCCGGATCCCGTACAGCTACGGGGCGATGGCCTTCCTGGCGATGTTCCTGGGCCTTATACTGGGCGGTTACCCGAGATACTCTGACGAGATCACCATGATCTCTCTTCTAGTCATCATGTCGCTATCGACTAGGGAGGTGAAATTCAAAAAATTAAGGAGTTTGAAAAAACATCTAGGCGACTTTTTTACCGTTTTTCTGCTCAACTACGGTCTCTTGAGCGTAACGCTGATCTCTTTATCCTACCTCCTGTTCGACGATATCCAGCTCATCCAGGGCCTTGTTGTTCTTGCGGTAGTGCCCTCCGCTATCGCGGTCATACCGTTCACGAGCATGCTTGAGGGCGATACTGAACTCTCCCTTATGTCAAGCGCTCTGCTATACTTTTCCTCTCTTTTGATCGTCCCCGCGGTCCTCCTGTTACTGTTCGGCCAACAGGTCGGTATCTGGCCTATACTTCGTAACCTGATAATACTGATAATCGTTCCGGTTATCATCTCTAGATTTCTGCTCAAGATAGATTACGATGATAAAGAACACGATCAGATGATCGTCAACACTGGATTCTTCATAATAATACTCGGGGCGGTGGGAGCGAATAGACATCTCTTTTTTACGGAGACCGACCTTCTCCTCCCCATCTTGTTCATCGCGGCGATAAGAAGCGTGGGATTGGCTTCTCTAGTCTACTTGGTAGGAAAAAAACTTAAGGTTACTTCGGGAAAGTTGAAAAGTTACTCTCTTTTCGCCTCGTTCAAAAATGGTGGATTGGCGATCATCCTGGCGGTTTCCCTTTTCGGGCAGAAGGCAAGCTTCCCCATCGTGCTCGGTTTCGTCTTCGCTCCTATCCTAGTAGTGTATCTGAAAAGAGTGCTTTACCGTGATTAAGCAGGCCGGTTAAATTAATATAGTTTCAAAGAGATGATCCACTGTAGAGGGAGATCTAGATGATAGAAGGAAGGATATTCCCAAAAATAGAAGGCGAATCTCTCTCGGGAAAGGAAGTCACGCTTCCCGATGACGCGGAAGGAGAGGCGATCCTGGTCGCGGTAGCTTTCAAGAGAGAAGCACAGGAGATGTTGGATTCATGGATGAACTATTTTGAAGAGCTGTGCGAAGGTAAAGAAGCCTATGAACTGCCGGTGATCGAGAGTTCTTTCTGGAAAGTTTTTTCTGGATTCATAGATAGTGGGATGAAATCCGGCATACCGGAGGAAAAGCACGACAGCGTGGTCACCCATTACGGTAGCGCATCGGAATTCAAGGAAACGCTGGAGATTGAGGATAAAAGCCTAGGTTATGTATTCCTGCTGGACGAGGACGGGCGCGTCATGTTCAAAGGTGAAGGTTACGTAGACGAGGAAGGAAAAGAGGGGCTTTTAAAGCACGTGAGAAAAGTATGTGATCAGTGAGAAGATGAACTACATTAATTCCCAGATCAATGTGAGGTAAGACTTATCTGACTATCCTCGATACCTGTAGAATATTATCGCTCCTAATATGATGATGGAAAATACAGATGTGACAAGGTTTGCCGCTATCACGGGAATATCGTTTACAAGAATCCCGTAGGTCAACCACAGCAGCACACCGGTGGTGAGGATGATATACATAGGTAAGGAGAGGCTTCTCGTGTCCCTAGTCCTTATCACTTTGACCGCCTGAGGTAGGAACGAGATCGTGGTGCATGTTGCAGCAGCCAATCCGATGATGGTGAAATAATCCATGGGTCCTAGAGTTTATGGATATTATATAAACGTGTGGTGCTCCGTCTTAAAAACCTAGATGAGACCTTCATCCTTAAGTTCCTCGTAATCCTCTTCAATCAGTTCATCGAGATTTTTCACGTCAAAATGCTCTTTTCCCGTCCACTCGTTCGCGGCGGCTTTGTACATGTCAGAGACAAAATCGACCAACTTTTCCGGCAGTCGAGGAGGTTCTGGCCATTCATCCTTCGGTAGGTCCTCTTCCTTAGCTTCTTCGATCCGCTCGTGCCATTCCCCTCCCCTGTAATGATTCCTCAACATCTGCTTGCTGAGCTTGAATCCATCGTATTCAAACCTGTCCTCATCTAGAGTCCCTAGTACATCCCCTAACATCAGTTCTCCGTCTCTGTCCAATGCAACCTCCATCTTGCCGTCTAGATGTATCCAACCCAACTCTTCTGCTCTTTTATTTATGAAATCATTGACTTCGATCGCTTTCCTTTTTATGAGGTCTATTTTTTCATCGTCGAATCCGGTATGTTCTTTGACCTCATCCAGGTTCTTGAAGTACCTGTCGAACTTCTCGAACTTCGTACTGAAATCTATTATCGGCGGGTCCAACTCTTTGTTCACTTCGGGATAACCGTCCAGACCTAGATCTTCTGGATCTATCTTTCCTTTGTCTAGTCTTCTGAAAACGGAACTACCTTCGCCCAGATAGTTCCTATAGATGATCTCCAAAGGGACCATCATATTTTTGTATTCTTCAGGTTCTTCGTCCGTGATCACATTTACCAGCTTGAACTTCATCCTGTTTTTGTCTTCAAGGTCCAAAAAGTGAGTTTTGATCCCCTTCTCTTCCAGCATCCTGAAATTGTAAGCCCCCATCAAGCAGAGAGCTTCTCCCTTGCCGTCTATCTCGTCGGGCATCTCGCCATAGTCGAAAACGCTGTACCTGTCGCTGAATTCGAAAACGCCTACACCTTCTTCGTCTTCAGTAGGCTCTTCTATCACCTCTAAGTCCTTCACACTTCCCATCTTATCTTACCTCTTTATCGTCTTCATCTATCTGTTTCCTGTTTTCTTCCTGATATTCTTTGATCCGTTCCTGTAGTTCTTCATCGGTCAGACCGAGCATCTTCGCTGTAGCTAGAGCTGCCTGCTCCGTTCCCATGACGACCATAGGACAAACTCCAGAAGGCATCCTTAAGCTTGAAAATATATCGGCACCGGCGAATTTACTGCTGTAAGGCGGACACGCTATAACGGGCTTCTCCGTTTGGGCATCGACGAATCCACTCAGTGCGTTACTCCTCCCCGCTACGGTTATGTAAACTAGCTCTTCGTCTTCGTACTCATCTATTATATCGATGGCTTTTGACGGCACCTTGTGGGCTGAAGCTATCCTCATAACGCTCTCTATCCCGAGTTCACTCAACGTATCCGCTATCTGCTCTGACCAATCCATATCGCTCTTCGATCCCATTATTATTACAGCTTTCATATTCTTCACCTATTCTATCTTTTCAACAACTTTGTTGTAGATCTCGAACATCTCTTTTATCTCTTCTATCTTCAAAGAGTAGTATTTCTCTGGGGGTTTTTTCTCATACTCGACCAAACCCATATCATACAGAAGTTTAAGATGCTTTGAAGCGGAAGATTCTGTCAGGTCCAATTCATCGGCGACTTCGTGGACTGACATCTTCTCTTTATTGCAAAGCATCTGCAAGATGTTCCTTCTTTTTCTAGATCTGATCGCCCTAGCTAATTTTTCATCAGGCATCATCGGTTGCACTATAGAGGGCATATTTAATTATTTCGCAGTTGAACAATGGTGCAACATGGAAAACTCTCATTAGTAGGTAGAAATTGTAATAACACATCGAGCACAGCGCCTTTCCTTTACCTTCTATCTCGTCGGGCATCTCACATAATCAGAAAACTCTGTACCTGTGGCTGAAATCGAAGAGTCCTATCCCTTCTTCAACATCTGTCGCCTGTGATCAAAAAAAAAAAAGCCTTCTCGTCTCTAGAACTCGGAATGCTCAGGGCCAACAAACAAAGAGTAAAACAACAGATACTAACAAGCCTATCAAATCCCTTCCAAAAATATATTAGGCATGATTTTGGTTGAAATTCAAAGAGAGAAAAGTAAGGTTGCAATGTAGGTTGGTTGTAATGATAAAAAAAAGAACTTTAAAATTTGTGGTTGTTTTGTGTATGTTTCTACTTGTCTTGTCTACATTGATTTCAGGTATTAGTGCCTTCAAAACGTCTGGAAATACCGAAGAAAAAATAGTAAGGGTCCAGATCTCCGACGGGAAAGAGATCTCGGAATTGAATCGCTTTGATATGGACATACTGGAAAGATATGAGAGCTTCGTGCTGATTGAAGCCGACGAAAAGACCATCGAAAAGATCGACAGTACCGGGATGGATGTTAACGATCTTCCGAATCGTGATCAGATCACTGTCAAGGGTCACAACTTCGATATAGATCAAGGTCCAGCTCTGGACTCCGATCTCACGATCGAGGGTTACGAAGAGGGAACAGAGGGTCTTTACGTGGTCCACACTCTTGGGCCCGTACATCCAGAATGGAGAAACACCCTAGAAGAAAACGGAGTGGATATAATCAATTACGTACCCAATTACGCGTATGAGGTGAGCATGACCCCGAGCGAAGCCGATGATCTTCGTTCTTTGGATTTCGTAGACTGGGTCGGAGTATACCAGCCCGCTTATAAACTGGATTCCGATATAGAAAACTTCATCTACTCGAACAGTCCCAATCTAGAAAAATTCATCGAATCGAAAAGTCCCCAAGAAGATATGGTCGATCCCGAGGAAGTTCTCGGCGGTATAGATATAAGTTTAAGATCTAGAGACGATAAACGATCACTTTACAACATAAAGAATGAAATTTTATCGGAACAACACCGCATCGTGAGCTCTGTAGACAAGGAAGATGGATTCCACCGGCTTACCGTCAGTATCGATTCTATGATGGAAATGAAAAGAACTGAATTGAAGAACCTTTTCCAAAGGATAGCTCACGAGAAAGATGTTTACTACATTTCCCCTAATCTCAAACCTCAACTCCACGGAGAGATGGATTCACAGATCATCGGCGGTGGAGCCTGGTTCATGGACGATGAGGAAGAGACCAATACAACTCTTGATCCGGAACCGAGAGAGGGGGATCCAAGTGACCCTTATAGAAAATACCAGGACTACGGGGCCTATATAAACCAGCTCGGATACGATGGGGAAGGTGTTACGATAGCTATAGCTGACACGGGCATGGGAGACGGCACCGTAGGTGACGCCGGCCATCCCGATCTGAAGGGTAGGGTCGTAGGTGGATATGGTTTCGGTGACGATCCAGACTATTGGCGCGATGTTCATGGCCACGGTACTCACACCACGGGCTCGGCTGCGGCCGACGGTTACCATGGAACAGGGGAGACCTTTGAATTCGGCAATTATACAAAGGCACAGGGCCTCGCCTATGAATCGGAACTTTTCTCTGCTAAGATATTCGACGACGAAGGGAACTTTTTAGCGAGTGATGATTATTATTCGATCGTCGAAGAACCGGCCCAGCAGTCTCATGCTTACATACACAGTAATTCCTGGGGGTCCTCGAGTAGAGGGGCCTACGAAGAATCCGACGAGATTTTCGACCAGGCGGTAAGAGATGCGGATCGAGATAGTGCCGAAAACAGGCCTATGGTCATCACCGCCTCGGCGGGTAACGACGGCGCTAGAGGCGAGACGACTACTGGCAGTCCCGGTAATGCCAAGAACATAATCACCGTCGGTGCTACTCAAACTTACAATCCTCCTGACGGTTTTGAAAACGCGGAGAATATAGCAGGTTTTAGCTCTCGAGGGTGGACGGAAGATAGTCGAGTCAAGCCCGACGTTACCGCTCCCGGCGAGGGCATATATTCTCTCACGCCGCCGAGTATAGAAGAGGAAGGATATCAGACAATGTCCGGGACCTCGATGTCCAACCCCGCTGTTGCAGGAGCGGCTTCAGTCGTAGTTGACTGGTACAGAGAGAATTACGGGGAGAGACCGAGTCCAGCTATGGTCAAATCTATCCTTATCAATACCGCTAACGACCTGAACGAAAATATAAGTAATACTAGAGGGCCCGTCCCGAACCAAGATGAAGGTTGGGGCAGCGTGGATCTCTCCAAACTTCAATATCCCATGGAAGAATCCACTCCTTTCACTTTCCAGGATCAGAACACCTTACTTCAAACTGGGGAAGAACAGGAGTACGTTATCGCCCCAGATGATAACTCTAAATCTCTCAATATAACACTCACATGGACAGATAAAAACGCCTTGGAAGGTGACAGCGAGAACGGCGCACGGGTCTTAAAAAATGATCTTGACCTCGAAGTGATAACCCCGGATGGCGAGACCTATCGGGGCAATGCTTTCAACAAGACCGGCGGAACTCAGAGCGACACAGGCTACACATTCCCAGGTACTGAGGCCATGTCCATATTTGACAACAACACAGACGGTTGGGACAACGTGAACACCGTCGAAAACGTGTACCTACCTCCAGAAAAGGTAGAGGCCGGCGCTTATACAGTGAGAGTGATAGGTAGAGATATCCCTGCAGATGCGAACAACGACGGTACCGCAAACCAGGATTTCGCTTTGACCTGCCACAATACCCGCATGCCTTCAGACGGTGTGATATACACCGACAGTAAAAGATACGCAGGGGAAGATACCGTCGAGCTCACAGCTGTAGATTGGGACCTTCAAGATCAAAGCAGTTACAGCGAAGTAGGTATATCAAGCGATAGCGATCCGAGCGGTTTCAACGTAACTTTGACAGGAGCCACGGACTCTCAGGAACTCACTGTGGAAGTCGACATATCTCAGAACTCTACCAGCGGCGACGTTCTAGAAGTATCGGATGGAGATTATATAACTGCGAAATATTGGGATGAAGACATAGGGGACGGTTCGGGCAAGATGAAGAGTTACAAGGCTTACGTGGATGCTGCGAATCCTGAACCTGCTCAGCGTTTCAATGTAGATTGGTGGTCGCCTCATCGGATCCCGGTCTGGGAGGATAATGTGACAGACGGTTCCGACTATACTAACGGTACTTCTCATGAAAATGCCAGCACTTGGGCCATGAGGAGCCACGACTCAGTGATCGGAACCAATTCATGGGACTGGGGTGACGGATGGTTCAACAAATCAGCCGACGAGGGCATGAAAAGCTGGTTGACCTCACCTGGGATAGATGTGCCGGAAGAAGATCCTAGACAGATGGGGATCGAGTTCACATTCCAGCACTGGAGAGACTTCGGGGATCCGCTTCTCTACGACGGCGGTAATCTGAAGATGTCGACCCAAGGACCGAACGGTCCATACGAGATAATCGAACCTGAAGGGGGTTACGACGGTAAAGTCTTAGAGAACCATGATAATCCTCTCGGCGGACAGCCCGCATGGGGTGGTGAGGTCGGCTGGGAGACCGCGACTTTTGATCTGAGTGACTATAATGGAGAAACAGTACACTTCCGTTGGGAGGCTGGGACTGAAGCTTGGCATGATCAGGACGATGACCATCTCCAGGGTGAAGGATGGCGCATAGACCAATTAGCTCTAAATGAGATCGTTCAAGGCACGGATCATAACCGTCTCACCTGGACCGCTTCTCCGAACGACAAAGATGTTGCTTGGGACGATCCTACAGGCCATCTGGCACAGTATAATATATATCGAAGTTCAGATAAATCAGGTCCATGGGATTCAAGCAACCTTTTGGACACTGTCAGAGCTGACCGGTCGGATAGATACGTTTACACAGATACCGACGCCGGAGAAGAAGACACCACAAGATGGTGGTACGTGATAAGGGGAGAAAAAGATGTAGGGAACGAGGAGATGAACGAGATCACGGTTGCTGAACCCGGTGGACCGTCTCTTTTGATCGACTCGCCAGGTGAGGGAGATATATTCACCGACGACGAAGTCACGGTCGAGTGGACCGGTTCTACTAACATCAGTTCCTACGAAATCCGTTTAGATGAGAAAACTCCGATAGACAAGGGCAGTTCTACTCAGCACACCTTCACCGGTCTATCGGAAGGCAGTCACAAGGTTTCTGTCACTGGCTTTACTGCAGACGAGGTAGCTTATGAGGATGTTAAGTTCATGGTGGATATGACGTCACCGCAGCTTGATATCCTGTCTCCAGGGGATGGAACATATGTGAATGAGAGCGAGGTGATGATAGAATGGGACGGCTCCGACGATATAAGCGGTATAGACCATTACGAAGTGAGAGTAGACGGTTCAAGCTGGACGGACGTGGGCGAGGATACGTTCTATCTTCTCAGTGGTGATGGACATAATGAAACCTATCAGGTAGAGATCAGAGCGCACGATAAAGCGAGTTTCACCACCACCAGCATGACCAACTTCACCCTCGATCTTATGGATCCGCTTGTGAATATCCAATTTCCCATGAAGAATGGCTGGGCCGGGGAAGATATGACGGCCGAATGGTATGGTTTAGACGAGGTAAGTTCTCTCGATCACTATTCAGTCCGGATACCCGAAGATTCTCGCTATCAACATTGGATAGATGTAGGCACAGACACTGAGCACGAGTTCTTGGGACTAGAAGGAGGAGAAGAATACACCTTACAACTCATCGCCACCGACAACGCGGGTAACTACAATATGACCTCTTCTAAATTCAGCGTGGATCCCGAGCCTCCACACGTAGATATCCTTTATCCATCGTTGGAAAATGAGACCGACGAAAATGAGACTGACGAATATCCGATAATAGGCAAAAATGATGTCGACGTGGTTTGGAGTAGAGCGGATCAATACAGCGGTCTTTCACATATAGACGTCAAATTAGATAATGAAAGTTGGACCGAGGATATAGGGGTGCCCTCCTCTTATACCTTCTCTGACCTATCCGACGGTCTTCATACCGTTAAAGTTCGAGTGACGAATAATGCTCGATTACAAACCAATGACACGGTCACTTTTATGGTGGATACCAGTCCTCCCAGTCTAGAGATCACTTCGCCGGATCAGAAATCAACGTATACGACGGATAATGTCACTGTAGAGTGGGAAGGAAGTGACGATTACAGCGGTATCGAAGGATACGCCGTACGTCTCAACCAAGAGAGCTGGATCGACGCCGGGTTGGAAACTCAGTATACATTTGAGGATCTGGAAGCAAAAGAACATTACGTTGAGGTCCGCGCAAAGAACAATGCTGGATATTCTAAGACTAAATCGGTCACCTTTACAGTTGATCCGGCTAACCCTATCGTCAATATCCTGAGTCCAGACCAGGACGAACTCTTCGCCGACGATGAGGTCACGGTCAAATGGGAAGGCAGGGATGAAAGGAGCGGCATAGATCATTATGAGGTAAGGCTCAATGAAGACACTTGGGAAAACGTCGGTTCTTCCCAACTGTATACCTTCAAGAGCTTAGTAGACGGTGAAAACAGCGTTGAGGTCCGCGCTTATGATATCGCGGGTAATCAGGAGACAACGGGTATCACCTTTACGGTGGATACTACTGCTCCAGAATTAGATATTATCTCCCCCGAACAGAACAAGATATACGATAAAGAATCCATCACCGCTACGTGGTCCGGGAATGACGAAACCAGTGGTATCGTCAGTTACGAAGTCCGTCTGAATCAGGGAGATTGGATAGAGGTAGATGGAACGGAATATGTAATCGAGAATTTAGAAGACGATCACTACATCTTAAAAGTAAGAGGAACAGATGAAGCTGGATACTCATCCGTTGAGGAGATAGGTTTCACCGTCGATACCACTAGTCCTGTTCTATCGATAGACACTCCCGAATCTAACCAGATATACGATAAAGATACGATCCTGGTGAGATGGTCCGGAACCGACGATACTAGCGGCATATCCTATTACCAGGTCAAGCTAGGGGAAGATGACTGGATAGATGTCGGCAAAGAGACGGAGCATGAATTCTCTTCGGTGGAGGACGGTGAACCGACCATAACCGTCCGAGCAGAGGACGAAGCCGGTAACAGCAATGAAGACGAGGTGCAGTTCATAGTCGACACCGAGCTTGGAGAACTAAATATAGATTACCCTGCGATGGACCAAGAACTCCCAGCCACTATGTTCCCATCTTCTCGGTCCGTTCCCGTCGAATGGAGCGGCGAATCTAGTCCGACCGATATCGTTAATTACAAGGTCAGGATAAACGAGGGGTCGTGGATCGAGTTGAGTGAAAATATCACCCACTATACTTTTGAAGAGGTACCCGAGGGAGAGCACCAAGTGGAGGTCCAGGCGATAGACGAAGCTGGCAATATCAAAATAGACACGGTGCAGTTCACAGTCGATATCGAGCTCGGTGAATTGAATATAGATCAACCTGAGGTGGACCAAGAGCTCCAAGCCGATATCTTTTCCTCCTCACGATCCGTTACCGTTGATTGGAGCGGTGAGGCCTATCCCGCCGATAACGTTACCTATAAGGTCAGGATCGATAGAGGGCCATGGATCGATGTTGGTAGTGATACGACCGAATACACCTTCGAGGACGTATCCGAGGGAGAGCACACTGTGGAGATCCGAGCAGAGTACGCGGAAGGAAATGACGAATATGAGTTGACCGAAGAAGTGAACTTTGAAGTCTCGCCGGGTTTCGTCGCTGCCTATTGGTGGCTGCTCGTTCTAATAGCGGTGATCATCACCTCGGCGCTCGCGTTCATATTGAGGAGAAGAAAGAAGGAAGAGGAAGAAACACCTGGACCTGAAGAGGAACCTGGAGGAAATGAACTTGGTGAAGAAGGTTGGGAGGAAGAGGAGATGCTTTACGGAGGCTCCGGCGAGGACGAAGCACCTCCTTCTTCTGAAGCACCCTCCGAAGAGCCATTAGAAGGAGAAGAAGAGATATTTGAGGACGAACAACTAGAGGATGAGGAAGAAGAAATCTTCGATAACGACCAGCCAAATGATGAGGAAGAATCACCACCTCCTCCGCCCCCAGAGTCTTCAGAGTCTGCGGAAGATATACTGGGAGATCTAGAAGACCTAGAAGAGGAATAAGGGTGATCGATCTAGTCGAGTGAAAGAGTTGGAATTCCTAAAAATTTTTTCTTTTTTTTGATGATTTCGTGATCTATAAGATCGACTGGATCCGATCGATTGGTAGTTCTTTTCGAAGGGTGTACCCGCAGATATAAGTAGATGGATATTCTTGATTTATCTAGTAAAAGAAATGGTCCGGGATTTCAAAAAATTGAAGATTGTTGATCACGAACCCGAATGGCATACAGTGTTTCAAGATCTGAAGGAAATTTACCTGAAGCACTTGGATGACCTGATCGTGGATGTCGAACACGTGGGGAGTACCGCGATACCGGGTCTGTGCGCCAAACCCTGTCTCGATATAGACCTGGTGATAGAAGATTACTCTGACTTTCAGGCAGTGATAGACGGATTATCTGATCTCGGTTACAGGCACCAGGGCGATCTAGGTATCTCCGGAAGAGAGGCGTTCAAAAGGATCGACAACAAGGTGCCGTGGGATAGCACGGAATCGAAGAAGATGGATCATCATCTTTATGTCTGTCCGAAAGGCAGTGATGAGTTGAAGAGGCATATCGCCTTTAGAGATCATCTGAAGGAAAATCCTGAACTGAAAGAAGAGTACGGCAAACTGAAGAAAAGGTTGGTTTCTAAATATAGAAGAGACCGGCAGGCATATACTGAAGCGAAAACAAAGTTCATCGAGAGAGTTCTTGAAAAGATCGAAGATCGGTGATCAGTTGGACTGCGACTCTTTTTGAGTGAAACCGATTATCGTCGCAAAACTTTTAATATTCTTCTTTTTCTGGTGTTCTGAAGTCTTATCCATTCGGATGATTAGACTTGAATATTGAGCGAAACCGCCACCGTAGCTTAGCTGGCCAAAGCGATGGTTTCGTAAACCATAGACCGCGGGTTCAAATCCCGCCGGTGGCTTTTTTTCCTCCGCGGGTTCACGAGCAAGAACACCTTCTTGCGAGCGTTTAGAAAAATTTTATATTTTTCTGAACAGAATCCCGCCGGTGGCTTGTCAATTTCATCCAAAGAATGATCTCGCTTCTTCCGCAATATCTTCCGGCAGCTTGTTCGAATAAGATTCGTCATGGAGTCTAGGTAAAGCGAAAACGTCACACCAGTAGTACTTATCGAATGAACTCCTCGCCACGATGTCGACCAATGTAGCGAACCTTCCTGCGCGGCTCTTTGGCGGTGTCCAGATAGAAAGATTGAACGAATTGAGACCGAGATCGGCGTAATATTCCAACGTATTCACGATCCCTGAGGATACAGCCCGAAGGTCTTCTCTATCCATGGAACGGAGATCCTTCGAACTGATCCCCTGAACGTGTTCTAACCCTCTAGGGGCGAATGGAGTCTTCCATTCAGTTCCCATGATCTTTCCGATATATCTTTTTCCGTCTCTTTCCTCTTCTAACAGGTCTTCCCAGTAGTTGCTACCGTTTTCTTCTTGATACTGTTGAGCTGCCTTTATCACTCTACTTTGATGATCCATAGCTGTATCGGAGACCAAAACTTGGATATGCGGATGAACGATGGAACTTCCCGCGGGCTTCAGATAGTTCATCACTACCGTAGCATAACCCTCGCTAGAGGATCTTTCAAGATACTTTAAGACCAGCTCTAAAGCGTCGGTAAAATGCTTTTCTTGGAAATTTTCCAGCGGTAGATAATGTTCTTCGGTCAATCTTATGACCAAAGATTTTTCCGCGTACGGGTTTAGATTGGATAAAAGCACAGCTTCTCCATTCTCTAAGAATTCGTTGTTCAAGACTCGACTGTCTCTCGCACCTATCTCATATACATTATCGGGTGAGAAGGGACAGAAGCCTCCTTTTATCTCCTCCTCTATATCCACGTCTTTAGGGATCGGCAGTGGCTTATCCAAGATCCTGCAGGACTTTCCGGTCAAAGGATCGTGTCTGATGACTATCTCTTCCTGCTTCTCTTCGTCCTCCGAAGGATCATAGTACCGGTTCACCTCGACTTCTTCAGCGAATTCGATCATAGGTATGGAATCTAAAGGACTGTATAAAAATTTTTGAGTTTCTTTTTTATGAGCTAGATCAAGAAGAGACAGGAGTAAACAATAAAAAACTGCAAACGGTAAACAACAGTAATCCATATTTACGAGAGGCCTTATTGGAGACCGAGGTACAAAGCAGATGGTAAAGTACATCGTACTGGCGGGAGACGAAACACGGAACACGATAAACGGGTTCTGGGCGGTCGTCAAGCAGAGCTCCTTCACCTTAGAATCAGTTTATCTTTTAGGTGAAGAGAAAAACATCGAGGAAGTAGAGGGGGGCATCTCGACCATACTAGAACATTATGATGTCGATCTAGAACCCACCGCACTCGTTTCTGAAGGAACTCCGGGAGAGAAGCTGCGAGATGTTCTTGATGGAGAAGAAAAGGTCGCTCTAGATATTTCCGGCGCCAGCAAATCCTTCGCCGCCGAATTACTGGTCCATCCGGTGTCAGAACACTTCGATCATGTTTACTGCTTACGGTCTCCAGGAGAGGAAGAGATGGAAAAACCGTATCCCGTTCTGAACAGAAAAGATACCATCTTGAAAGATCTGAAAGGAGGGGAGAAAGGATGAAAGAAGTGATGACCAAAGAACGGCTGATGATGCTGCTGAACGAGATACGAGAGGAAGATATAGAAAACTTCGAAGTCGTGGAGCCCTACTTCAAAAATCGACTTCTAAAAGTCGAACCCACAGAGGAAGGTTACGAGGTGGAACTTTCAGGAAAAAAAGAGATGGAGATGCCGGTATCGAAAGATGAGTACTGGGATGAAAAGGAGATACCGGGATTCAACGAGTATAAGGAAGCCTTGATCTCGTCCGGCTTCGTCCACTTCGATAATTGGGATGAATTCAAAGATTGGATAGCGTACCTCTACAAGACGGAGAAAAGACCGGATCTCTCCAGCGAGTCCGTCTTCCTTTCTATAGATACGAACATCGCATATTACCGCTTGATCTCTCGAAGGTTTCCCTTGAAGCATGACGACACGATCATCGAAGCCGAGGATTTCGATTATCTTCTGAGTTCCATAGTCGAGGGAGAGATTGACCATCACATCCGGGACAAGTACAACAACTCGGATCTGAAGATGATGGGACTCCACACCAAGATAGGCGATATCAGATACAACTTTCGTAACCGCGGCACGTTGGAAACTCGAAAAGCCAAGTTCGCAACGGAAGAGCTAAATTACCTGAGAGGCGAATTGAACGCCGCAAGAGTGAAGGGCAACGCTTCCAAGACCGATCCCGAAAAGAACGACATAAGGATAGTCGAATCTTTAGAGAACTTCGGCTGGGATAAAAAAATCGATGTTGGTTTGATCTCGACCGACAGGAACATGGGTAATCACGCTGAGAACTCCGAGGTACCTTTTTTCATCCTAGAGATGCCTCACAGCATACCCAGGAAAAAAAACGTTAGAAATGAGATAGTGTTGAACCTGCTGCACGATCTAGCGTTGATGTTCGGAGCGGTCCGCATACCTGAGATCGACACCGTTCTCTTCGGCATCTGGGGAGGTAAAAAAGACTCGGACTACCAAAACGAGAGCGTCAAAGCCTGGATCAACGCCGGTTCCTCGATAGAGACTCCGATAAAGCGGGATATGGACATCATCAAAACATTATATTCCGACTAACTCACTTAGAGACGTGCCATTTCGGCCCCTCTTCGGAATCCTCGACATCTATACCCAGTTCTTCCAACTCGTCCCTTATCTTATCAGCGGTCTTGTAATCTTCTTTTTCTCTCATATCTTCTCGGACTTCTAAAAGGAGTTCGATGTGATCTTCAGCACCTTTAACTCCTCCACCGCCGATGTCCAACTCGATCCCTAAAACCCCAACAAGCTCTTTCAAGGTCTCTCCCGCTTTCTCAAGCAGTTCTTTTCTGTTATCCAAATTCTTGTTGATCCTGCTGCTGAACTCCAGCAGTTTGCTCATAGCCAAGGGAGTGTTCAGATCGTCGTCCATGGCCTGCGTGAATTCCTCTTTTATCCACTCTATCTTGTCTTCGAGTTCACTCCCATCTCCTCCTTCCGCTTCTTCTATCTTCCTGAGAGTAGTTTTAAATCTATCCAATTTTTTACTCGCCTCTTCAAGTGCCTCAAAACTGAAATCGCTCTGTGACCTATAATGGATGCTCGCAAAGAAGGTCCGGATCACGTCGGGATCGAACTCTTCTAGCAGTTCTGAAACCGTGTAAAAGTTGCCCTTGCTCTTCGACATCTTTTCTCCTTCGATGGCGATGTGCTCGCTGTGGATCCAGAATTTTACCGGTTCGTCATCCATATCTTCCATCGCCATGTCTTGAGCTCTTTCGTTGGGATGGTGAGGGAAGATGTGGTCTACACCTCCAGTGTGGATGTCGAATTCGTTACCAAGATATTTGACCCCCATAACGCTGCACTCTAGATGCCAACCCGGGTATCCCAGACTCCAGGGCGACGGCCACTTCATTATGTGGTCGGGTTCCGCTCGGATCCAGAGAGCAAAATCTAAAGGCGATTTTTTCTCTTCCAGCTCCTCCTCCGAAACTCTGCCTCCTGCCCCGGTTTCGAGGTCTTCTATAGTACGACCGCCCAATTTTGGGTACCCGTGATCTTCATCGAACTTCTTCACGTCGAAATAGACTGAACCGTTATTCTCGTAAGCATAACCGTGGTCTATCATCTTCTTCACCGCTTCGATCATCTCGACCATGTGACCCGTAGCTCTTGGATTCACGTTGTGCCGCTTCATGTTCAGCTCGTCCATCTCTCTGTACCACTTTCTCACCTGTTCCGTCACCAGTTCCATAGGCTCTAATTTTCTCTCCTTCGCCGCTTTCTCTACCTTATCTTCCCCTTCGTCGGCGTCGTCTGTAAGGTGTCCCACATCAGTGATATTCATCACGTGAAAAACGTCGTAGCTCTTCCAGGTCAGGTACCGGTTCAGGATGTCCCATGCGGCGTAAGTCTTTGCGTTCCCTACGTGCATGTCGTCGTAGATGGTCTGACCGCAGGAGTATATCCTGACAAGGTCGTCCTCAAGGGGTTGAAATTCCTCTTTTTGATTGCGTAGAGTATTGTACAGCTTTAGAGTCATATAAAATCAGGAGTTTGATTAATATATTTGAAACTTATGTTTTAGCGGAAAGACCTGAGTGATAAAATTTATTAGTTTATCAATTATTGAAATGCTATCTAGCTGGTGATGCAGATGGAATGGAAGATAACCCTAACAGCGGTTGTTATCTTGATGTTAGTTGGCTTAGCCCCTGTTGAAGCGGAAGGAACTGAATATGGAGGCGAAAGGATATCTTTATTCGACGGAACCAGGGAGATATCTGAAAATGATCATATTGTCACCTCTATACCATGGGGAACTGAGATGATAAAAAAGGTGGTTCTAGAGATAGATATCAATTCTCTAGAAGGTGAAGAGCTCGATCTGTATATAATGAATAATGAAAACTACAGCTCTTTCAAAAGAGGAGAGGAATTTAATACCTCTTTGACTAAAACTAGTGACGATTTTACGGATACTATTAAACTAAATGAAAGAGATAGATATTATTTCATATTAGCCAACTCCTCTAGAGGTGATAATGGTGGACTTAAAAAAAACGGAAACGCTCCTGAATCCATTCAGATAGAAATGAAGGTCATGGCAGAACTGTTTATCGACATAGATGGGGACGGCCACTACTTGCGGAACGATAGATTTCCCAGGAATGCTAAGGAATGGAACGACACCGATGGGGATGGTATAGGTGATAATTCTGACATGTTTCCTAAAGATCCAAATATCTGGAAAGACACCGACGAAGACGGAGTAGCGGACAAATATGATGACCATCCCGATAATGCCCTGAAGTCCAAAGAATCGGAATTGTTGGGACTGGAATGTGGGATGTTCAGTATTCCAGCTATAATAATAACTGGTATCCTGATGATCCTATTGATTTATGAGAAAAGGAAAAAGATGCCTTCTGAGCCAAAAATACCTGAAAAATCAAAAGAAGAAAAAAAAGAGAACTCAGAAAAGTGATCTAGCGTTTACAAGAGAGGATATCCTCTCAATTTCTCTATATCGTTCCTGTAACATTCCCTTATATCGTCCCATCCGAGCCGGAGCATCACGAGCCTTTCAAGACCTAGACCCCAGGCGATGACCGGATGCTCTATACCGTGCGGCTCTAAGACTTCTCTCCTAAAGAGCCCGGCGCCTCCCATCTCTAGATAGTCGTCCTCCCACTTCACGAAGACCTCTAAACTCGGTTCGGTGAAGGGGAAATAGCCCGGTCTGACCTTCACGTCCTCGAATCCCATCTTGCCGTAGAATTCTTTCATCATCCCTATCAGCATATCCAGACTAGCGTTCTCCTCCATCACGATCCCTTCGATCTGGACGAATTCCGACAGGTGCGTGGAGTCGGGCTTCTCGCTCCTGTAGTTCCAATCGACTGAAAACGCTTTGACCGGGGGCTCGTTATTTTCGGAAAGGTACCTTATGCTCGCAACGGTAGTATGCGTTCTCAAAACGGCCTTTTTGGCTTCTTCCTCACTCCAATCGTACTCCCATCCTTTAGAGCGCGTATCGCCGCCGTTGTTGTGAACCTCTTTGACTCTATCCATCACTTCGCTTTCCACATCTACCTTCTCAGGTCTTTCCATGTAAAACGTGTCCTGAAGGTCTCTAGCAGGATGATCTTGAGGAGAGAAAAGTGAGTCGAAGTTCCAAAAAGCGGGCTGTATCACGTCGCACTTCATCTCGGTGAACCCCATCTCTAAAAATACCCGCCTTACTTTCTCCATCTCCTTCTTTATAGGGTGTCTCTTTCCGCCGAACTCTTTCGGCGCGTAGGCCTTAACATCATAGGGTCGGATCCTCGCATCCTTCCACGCTCCCGTCCTGATTATGTCTGGAGTCAGCTGAGTTATCTGCCTTTTCAGTTCGATGCCCTTTTCTAATTCCTTTCTCCCTTTCTCCGTCAATTTAACGGTACGGGAGACTTCTCTCTCTTCTTCCAGGATCTCTTTTCTCGAGAGAAGTTTATTGACGGTGAACTTGTCGAGTTCCTCTTCCGGCAGTTTCCCTTCTTTACCCAATCTTCTGATAAGCTCCTCGTCTCTTCCCTTCTCTTTGAGCGCTTCTCTTCCCTTCTTAGTTATCTTCAGATATGATTCTCCTTTCTCTTTAACGATCTCCGCCCATCCCTTGTCCTTGAGCCATCCTAGGGCTATACCCGCCTTGTTCTTGCTCAACTCGCTTTCCTCTTGAAGTTCGGAAACAGCGCACTTACCCCCTTTCTTATCCAAGAACTTCAATGCTTTCCTCTCTGGAAGATCCCTCTTAGCCAAGCTCTTCTTGGCTAGAGAATAATAATGCTTGACCTCCTCTTCCACCTCCACTATATCCTTCGATCCAAGCCAGGAGACGGCGTTCATCACCTTGACTTTCTCATCGAGATCCGAAACTTCTACGATCTCCTTCGGAGAACCCTCTCCGTTCAACTCTTCTAGAGCTAAAAGAGTGCTTTTCTCGAGATAACTGAGTTCACCAGTCTCTCCTGATTTATCCTCCGAGTCCTCCGGATCGTTTTCAGACATGTTATGCCTCCTAAAAGCAACTCGTAAATATATATTTTGTCAGGCCATGGGACCTATCTCGTCCTCCACCCTTTCCACGAACTCACCGCTCTTTATCTTCCCGCTTATCGTCTCTATGTCTCGATATAAAGCACGATCTCTTTCGAGAGGATCTACATGCTTCCTAATAAACTCGTAGGCGGCTTTCACGCCCTTCCCGGGCTCTTTCTCGTGAAACTCCAAAGCTTGGGCCGCCGCTATCAACTCGATAGCCACGACGTCTTCGACGTTCTTCAATATGTCTTTTCCTAATCTAGCGGAGATCGTCCCCATACTGACGTGGTCCTCCTGGCCCGCAGAGGTCGGTATGGAATCCACGCTGGCTGGATGGGAGAGGACCTTGTTCTCGGATACCAGGGATGCGGCGGTGTACTGGGCGACCATGAGACCGGAATTCAACCCGTTCTCTTCGATCAAAAAGCGTGGTAATCCGCTCTCCTCGTGAGACATTAGTTTGTCCGTTGTCCTCTCGGATATGTCACCTATCTCGGCGACGGCCGAACCGAAAAAGTCAAGAACCAGAGCGATGGGTTGACCGTGAAAGTTGCCTCCCGAGATGACGTCGCCATTAGGGAACACTAGAGGGTTGTCGTTGGCCGAGTTCATCTCGATTTCTATGACCTTCTCTACATGGTCTAAGGCGTCCTCGGCAGCACCGTAGACCTGAGCGATACATCTCAGCGTATAGGGGTCCTGTACCCTGTCACAGTTTTTGTGTGATTCTATGATCTCACTTTCTGCGGTTATTTTCTTCATGTTCTCGGCGCACTTTTTCTGCCCCGGGTGTGGTCTCACATCGTGGATACGCTCATCGAAGACCGCATCCGTCCCTTTCAAAGCTTCAAGACTCATACCGCTGGCTATCTGGGCGGCTTTCAACAATTCTTTTCCATCGCGCAGCGCTAGTGCCCCTATCGCAGTCATGACTTGAGTGCCGTTCAAAAGAGCTAATCCCTCCTTCGCTTTCAGTTTCAACGGTTCGAGACTAATCCTCTCGAGAGCGTCTCCTCCGAGCAATCTTTCCCCTTTAAAATAGGCTTCTCCTTCTCCGATCAGAACAAGACTCATATGAGCTAGAGGGGCCAGATCGCCGGAGGCACCTACGCTACCTTTAGAGGGGATCACGGGATGGACTCCACGATTCAGCATCTTGACAAGATACTCTACGACTTTTAACCTGACTCCACTATATCCTTTAGACAAAGTATTGGCGCGGAGAAGCATAGTGGCTCTGACCACATCCTTTTCCAAAGCATCTCCGACACCGCTGGCATGACTCCTCAGCAGGTTTTCCTGCAGCTCTTCGATCTTATCTCTAGGTATCTTCACGTTCGCGAGGTCGCCGAACCCGGTGTTTATCCCGTAGATATCTTCCTCACTCTCCAAGCTGTCCTCGACCACTTTTCTAGATTCCCTTATCTTCTCCCTGCATTCTTCTGCCAACTTCACCTCTTCGTTTTCCCTAGCCACCTTATAAACATCTTCGATGGCAAGATTTTCACCATCTATCTCGACAGTCATTTTTCACACATCCTAAAGAGTGACTCCCTTCTGCCCCTGGTAGTTCCCGGATCTTTCCGAATACTCTTTTTCACTTTCATCGGACAGAAAGTTGAAAGTCAATTGGGCGAATGTTTCTCCTATAGGGATTTCTAGTTCACGGTAAGAGTTGTAGGCGCTCAGAGTAAGATCGCCCTCGAAGCCTGCGTCCACCAGGCCGAAGGATGATATAACGCCTTTTCTTGCCCAGGATGTTCTTATCCACAGCTCTCCAGCGATATAAGATGGAAACTTTACGTACTCTTCGGTGGAGACCGCGAACCATGTCCCCTCCGGAACGACACACTCGCCCTGCTTCTGAGGTCTTCTTTCCTCAACTACCACCTCGGCTATGGTCAGATCATAACCGTTAGGAGTTAGATTATCCTCTTTGAAATCTTGGACCTCAAGCTCGTTTTTTTCCATCAACTCCTTTATATGATCGTCAGAGAGTATCATGCTATCAAAGGCCTTGTGTTTCTATCTTGAAAGGATTGAACCTATATAGGATTTCGGACAAAAATAAGTAAAGATAAAAAGAAATCAATCAAAAAGACTCTTCTTGAACCTTTCGATGTCTTTCTTTGCCGCTCTATAGAAAGAGGGAAAATAGACAATACTGGCCAATATAGCTATAACGGCGACGACGATATAAAAAACTTCTTTATCGCCTCGGTAAGGTTCTATACCTCCGATGATGAAACCCACCTCATCTACGATCAGGCCTAGACCCGTACCGTACAGGACGGAACTGATCCTTGCGATTGACTTACTCCAATAGTTGATAGCTAGCCACGAAGATACGGCTAAAAGTATGATGCCGTATACTATATGATGCATGTGGTATCCTCCCAACACCAAGTTCCTGCCGATCATGTAAGAGACGTCGTCGGTCACCTGACCAGAGGCCTTGAAAAATGTCACCCAAAGCCGTGCAACAAGAAAACTTATCAGGAAAGATATCGAGATCAAGAAAGGCGTAGATCTCCTCCGCTTGTATATCTCCTTTTTGAATTGGTTTGGAAGAAATTTGAACGTCTTAGAGATCTTTTCTTTCTTTGCCATCTACTATCTAATAAAATTACCCTATAGTTCAATTAAAAGTTTTTGTCCCAGTTTCAAGGAACGGCATATCCCTCACATTCTTCTGAATGGTAAACCCGGTAATGGTTCTCACTGTAGTTCTCTTTCAACTCAGAGTCTAGAGGTCTAGGGTTCTCTCCAGGTTCAGTAGCGGTGCCTTCGAGCATATCTTGGTCCCACATTATGTAACTTACGTTATGGTCATCTAGTTCGTCCGAAGCCTCCTCGTAAGAGCCGAAGTACATGTCTTCACCATCTATCCAAGTCAGATTTTCATATCCTACGGAGAAGGCTGCGGCACTCATCCGATGGTCCGTAGCAACTTTACCGCTCGAAGAGCGTTTGAGCCAGAAAGCACCCTCCATGTCTCCCCATTCCGTCCCTTCCTGATAACCACCGGCTCTTTCTTGAGAGGGGTAAATAAACGGAATCATAGATGCAAGAAGGAGAAATACCACCAGCGACAGCGCTACCGTTTTGTTCCTATCTCCCATAGGATTCATCACTAAGTTCAGTTGAAAAACCCCGATTCCAAATAATATTGAGATGACTAAAAGGAGGAAGGTGATGTGTCTCATCGGGAGTAGTGAGGAAGAACCTGAGATCACTCCCACGGTTAGAGAGAGCAGGATGAAAGCGAACCATCCCACCAGGGAAGGACCTTCTTCCAGTGCTTTGATAATCTTCCTGCTCGGAACCCCGAAAAGACTCAAAAAGGCTACCGGGGAATAAATAAGAGTCGTAAAGCCCAATTCGATCCCTCTTACAGGGAAACCTCTCAAAGAGATGTACAGCAGAACCGGTATAAGGATCACCGCGGTCGTCCCGGTGAAGATAATGAATGATCTGGAATCCTGTTCGTGAAGCTTGATCGGCATGGAGAAATCGAAACGTCTCCTGAATCGGATGATCAGTTCTATCAATATCAAGACCGCAAACGGAACGATCACGATAGAGTAAGAGGGAAAAACTAGTGTATCTTTCATCCTATTTGCGGCAAAGGGAGATGCGTAATAGATCCAGTAGATCACGGTCAAAAGGGCGAAGACCGTGTATAGAATCGTTCTATCCTTGTCCAAGGACCATTCCTTGTTCCTCCACAACCTCGAAACGAAAACCCCTCCGAGCAGCATTATCAGGAGGAAATAAACGGACAGATGGTGAGTGACTATCGATGCTAAAGCACCTAGAACCATAAGGGCAACCACCGTTTTTCTATGATCCCGCAGCGAGGCCACACTCAAAGTCAGAACGAAGAGCATCAAAAAGAATCCTAGGGTCTCTGGCTTCGGTTGGGAATAACTGTAGATGATCGGAGGGAGACCGGAAAGAAAAAAGGCGGATAAGAGTGCAGGCCGATGATCGTCCATCAATTTATGGACCATCAGAAACACGAAGAGAGGTGAAAGTCCTGAGATCAGGACGGGGATAAAAGTGGTGGAGAATATCAGGTCGGCTCCCGAAAGCATGCTGAACGACCCTGCCAGGATGAACATACCCGGGAAATAGGGGTAAGCGGTACCCCATCCGTCGATGGACGTATAGGCTTGTCCGCTCTTGACCCACTGGTGAGTGTAATACAAGTACTCACCGCAGTCCATGCCCCATAGAGTAAAGTCATAAAGGGGGACCGTCCTGATAAGGATAGAGAAGCCTATGATACCTATCAGCGCGAACCATCCCGATCTTTTCATCGCTGCCGTATATAAGAGATGAAGATATATTATTTTCCCAAGCCGTACTCCAAAATTTTAATTACCGATCCGGTGATTATCCCTCATGGATATGGAGCGTTACGCTAGACATACTGTCCTTCCAGAGATCGGCGAGCGAAATCAATCGAAGTTAGGGAAAAGCTGCGTAGCGGTCTTCGGCTTGGGAGCTCTTGGTTCCACTATGACCGATGCTCTTGCTAGGACTGGTATAGGCACATTAAAGATAGTCGATAGGGATTACGTAGAACTCTCCAACCTCAACCATCAGGTCCTCTACGGCGAGAGCGATATCGGTGTGCCGAAAGCCGAAGCTGCGGAAGAAAGAATAGAAGAGATTAATTCCGAGGTAGATGTGAAAAGTGAAGTTTTAGACATAGGTCTAGATAACGTTGAAGATCTAATCGACGACGTCGATCTCGTATTGGACGGGACCGACAATATGGAAGTCCGTTACCAGATCAACGACGCCTGCGTTAAGAACGGTATTCCGTGGATATATACCGCAGTTCTCGGCACCTACGGCATGACTTTGAATATAATCCCGGAAAAGACCGCATGCCTCCGGTGTCTGATACCTGAGAGACCCTCGGCGGGCAGCATGGAAACTTGTGAAAGCGCAGGTATTCTCTTCTCTCTCCCGAGGATCATGGGAAATATAGCAGCAACTGAAGCTGTCAAATTCCTAGTCGGGGAGAGCTTTAGAAGCGATCTTCTCACGCTCGAGCTCTGGGATTTTGAGGTTGAAAGGACCGAGATAGAAAGAAGGGATGGGTGCAAAAGTTGTGTGGAAAAACGATTCGAATCTTTGGAGAGCGAGGGCGATATGACCACCGAGCTCTGCGGGAGAAATGCGGTCCAGGTGACTCCTTCCCAAGAAGTTGATCTCGATCTCGAAAAGTTCGAGCAGAGATTCGAGGACGCCGAAAGAAAGGGGAAAAAACTGCTAAAGATACATCTAGAAAAATACAGTTTGAACGTCTTTAAAGACGGTAGAGTTATCGTCGAAGGTACTGAAGATCCAAAAAAAGCTAGAAGTCTCTATTCCCAATACATCGGAAAGTGAAGATATCAACTCAACTCTTCGAACTCTATATTTTCTAACATCTCAGGTATGTCCAGTCGTGCTTCTTCTTTTTCGATCTCTTCCGCTTCACTCCTGACCCTGGGCTCTTCTGGAGTGAGCATACAGCAGATGGTCGGTCGGATGGATATCTCGTAGGTCCCGATCTCTTTGGCTATGTCTATCACTTCGGTCTTGTCCAATCCGATGAGAGGCCTGTAGATCTGAACGTTAAAGTCTTCGTCTATACTCGCCAAGTTGCTTAAAGTTTGCGAGGCTACCTGTCCTAGGGACTCGCCGGTAGCTATCGCATCGGCGTCTATTTTTTCAAGCAGCTCCGAAGCGGCTCGGTACATCATCCTTCGACAGACCAAGCATCGGAAATGTTCATCTCCTTCGGAAGCTATACGCTTCTGTACGTGTCCGAATTCTCCTCGATGATGATCCATCCCCTCATGCAGACTCTGCAGTTTCTCCACCAGCTCTTCCACTGTTTTCAAAGTCTTTTCATCGGTGAAAGGACGATTATCCAAACTGAGTAGGCTGACATCGGCGCCGCTCTCGGCTAAAAGATGTGCCGCGACCGGCGAATCGATCCCTCCCGACAGGAGAACAACCGCTCTATAGGACATCTTTTCTTGGTTGAAATAGAAGCCGCTGCAGGTTATAAATATACCGATAAAGTAAGACCTTCTCTACCGCCTGATGAAGAACGAGTCGAATTCGCCGGTAGGTTCTTCCTTTTCTACCTCGACCCCTTCGACCTTAGCGTGAGGTTGATTTTTTCTGCACCACTCTATCACTTCGTCCACTTTCTTTTCAGGTCCTTCAAAGACCGCTTCCACTCTACCGTCTCTGAGGTTTTTCACCCATCCTTTTACACCCTTTTCTTGGGCTTTATCTCTAGTGTTCGCTCTGAAGAAGACCCCTTGTACTTTCCCGCTGAAGAAGCAGTGCTTTCTTATCATCCTGTCACCATATATTGAATCTAAACATCAGATTAAAAATTTTTCGTCAGTTTTCAGTGAATGGAAGAACCGCCGTTCACACCGATCACTTCGCCGTTGACGTATGAACCCATGTCGGAAGCTAGGAAGATGGCGGTTTCAGCTATATCTTCCGGCTCCCCCAACCTTTTAGCCGGTATATTTTCGGCTCTCCTTTTCCTTTTCTCCTCGGAGTATCCAGCGATGATATCCGTATCTATCGTACCGGGAGCTATTCCGTTGACCATGATCCCTTCAGGTCCGAGTTCGAGTGCTAAAGCCCGGGTGAGACCGAGAAGGGCACTTTTACTGACCACGTAAGAAGTACCGTGGTCTGAACCCTTGAAAGCGAGCTGCGAAGACATGTTGATTATCCTTCCCCGATCAGAATCCTTTAGATAGGGAAGAGCTAGTTTGCTCAGCATGAACGCTCCTCGAACGTTCACCTCTATAGTCCTGTCAAAATCTTCGATGGTCGCTTCCTCGATACCTTTCCTCATGTATATACCGGCGTTGTTCACAAGTATATCTAGACCGCCGAATCTTTCGGTAAAGTCCGAGATCATCTCTCTGCATACTTCTTTTTCACTCACGTCTCCCCTCAAGAGCATGCCTTCCGAGTGATCTTCCACTTTCTCTAACACCTCTTGCGCCTTCTCATCCTTGCTGTGATAATTTATACCGATTATTGCTCCCTCTTCGGCGAATTTTTCCACTATACCTCTACCGATCCCTCTAGAGGCACCGGTGATGATCGCTTTCCTATCTCTCAATCTTTCGCTCATATACATCGCTAAAAAAAACATTCTTAAAGAGATTTGTGTAAAAAAAAAACGCATCGGCCCGGTACAGTAAGAGGAAGACGTCCTTATTTTCTGCATTTTTGCTGTATCCGAAAGGAGGATATATGTATCATATACCCTTGAAACGCATCAAGGACCTTTTCGGGAGCCGTACCGGGCCGTGCTTGTGTATACATTAAAGGTAAAGGTTATTAAGTTTGCTCTTGTGATGTTATTCCTTGTTATAAAGGAGGAAAAATAAACTTAAGAATCATTATCGATACGGATATTCCCTACAGATGAAGAAAATATATATTATATAACCCGAGTTCAGTTGTTAGTTAACGATGGAATTGAAAGAAGAGATCGTAGAGATCCATGAACGAACATCGAGAAGCGACAGTAAAGACCTTGCAGCTGCCTGGAGAGAAAAAGAATACTGGAAAGGCGAGACTAAAGACGTTTTTTCCGTGATATTCAGGACAAGAGGATGTTCGTGGGCTTATACATCTGGATGCTCGATGTGCGGTTATTATACTGACACGAATCCCGACGTCGGTCGAGAGGAAATAGAAGACCAGATCGAAGAGGCTTCCGCCCGATACGAGGGTGAAGAGATAGTGAAGATATACACCTCGGGAAGCTTTTTAGATCAGAAGGAACTGCCGGAAGACCTAGCGATGAATATACTAGAAACATTCGATGCCGAAAAGTTGGTCGTGGAAAGTCGCCCGGAGTTCATTGAGAGAGAGAAGGTTAAACAATATGCTGAAAGCTCAAACCGACTAGAGATCGCTATAGGGTTGGAATCGGCCGACGATTTTATCTTGGAGAACTGTATAAACAAGGGATTCAGGTATGAAGATTACGAAAGAGCGGTCAGGGAGATCTCCGATCTCGTCTTGGTCAGGACCTATCTGCTGTTGAAACCTCCGTTCCTCAATGAAAAGGAAGCGATCGAGGACGTGATAAGCTCGGTTGAGAAAATATCGGATCTCACGGATATCGTTTCGATCAACCCGGTTAACATTCAAAAAGGGAGCTTGGTCGAAAAACTATGGAAAAGAAATCTTTACAGACCTCCCTGGCTGTGGTCGATAATCGAGGTCCTTTCTAACATAAAATCAGATAAGACCGTCCTGGTCTCAGAGGCGGGTCTAGGATCGGAAAGAGGCGCCCACAACTGTGATGGATGTGACGAGCGGCTTCTTAAACGGATAAAGAGATTCAACAAGACCCAAAACAAAGAAGCTATCGATCCCATTTCCGATTGTGAGTGCCATGAGAGGTGGAAAAAAGAGATGCAGATAGAGCCCTTCCTGTTCTTTAGAGGTTCCCCAAAATCATTACGCAACAGATACGCTGGATATATCTGAATGTCTCATCATTATCTTTCTAGCGATCGACAGATTTCTACCGTTATTTCCTATCGCTCTAGCTTTGTTCTCCGGAGCGACCTCGACAGTCCCGTGCTGGACATCGTTTTTTTCTTCGATCTCAACTCCTTTGACGTCGTAGCTGTAAAAAATATTTTCAAGCAATTTTTTTGGGTCATCGCTGTATTCTATCACGTGTACGTTCCTGTCTATGTTGTCACTCACTTTTGTAACGTTTTTACCCCCTTTTCCGATAGCCTGTTCTATTTCACCTTCCTCGACAAGGAAGATGACTTTTTCAGGTACGTCGATACAATCGACGACCTCTGTATCGGTGATCTTCTCGAAAAAGGACATGTATCTAAGGGTTTTTTCGTTGAAAGTTATGTCTTCTACGCCTTCTCCCATGTTTATTCCGCCCTAAGAGAAAGGATGTTAGAGTCTCCAGCATCTAATATAGACATGACCGATACAGCAAATGGTTTTCCAGCAGCAGCCCCCAAAGCCTGGTTGTTCCCTTCAAAATGATAAAGGGGAATACCGTCGACCTCGTCCTCTTCCAGCATCCGTTCATCCGGACAGTTGGAAGCGACGATGAGCAGATTACAGTTATCGTCTTCTATGTTTTTCGAAGCCTCGTTCAGACCAAAATCCACTTCACCAGTATTGACGGCTACCCTGATTTCTCTCTTTATGTCCATGTTGATACCACCTTTATATAACCATTATCCATCCATAAAACCCCTTGTATTTATGATTTTTTAAATGTGCCTCAGTTCTCTTCCTTCTTTTCCGGGCGTCCCGTATATTTGACGTCTACGGCTCCGGTACCTTGGGTGATGGGCTGACCTACTATCACGTTCTCAGCGACGCCGTCCAATTTATCTTCTTCTCCGAGTATAGCAGCCCTAAGAAGATGCTGGCTGGTGATCTCGAAGGCCGCTCTCGCAAGAACGCTGGTCTTTCTACCGGACACGCCGTGTCTTCCTATAGCGTTCAGTTCGCCTTCGTTGGTCATTATGTCCGCGACGAGCATGATGTGGCGTATATCCACTTCCAGACCCTGTTCGTCCAGAGTTTCTTTCGCCTCTTGGATCACGGATTTGCGGGCCGCTTCTATCCCAAGAACGTTGTATATCTCCGTAGGGCTGTTCGTCGTGGTCTTTTCCACGTCAACTTTATCCATTTTTAGGACGTCTTTAAGGTTAGACCCTTCGGTATGTATCACGAATTCGTTACCGTCGGGGACGATCACACCTCTTTTGATGCCCTTTACACCTTTGATCTTTGTCTCTTTTGCCTCTTCTAAAGCCTGATAAAGGATACTGAATCCGCCGTCCTCCACCATTATCTTGATTTCATCTTCGGTTTGAGTGACTTCACCGTCTATGCCTCTTTTTTTGCTGAGCTTTTGAGCTATATTGTCGATCTCGATACTTTCTTCCTCAAGCCTCTCTTTATCTGGTTGGATCGTGAGGCTGTTTTCACTTATATCGATCTCTAGATCTGCTAGATCTTTCAATGCAGTGATCTCCAATCTAGAGGTCAGTTTTTTTGCCTCCTCCCTGTCATTTTTGAATTCATCCTTGAGATGTACCTCCATAGAAGGTGTACTGGGCTCTTTTCTGGCATCGACGATCTCTATCATCCTTGGGAGTCCCTGAGTGACACCTATCTCGGCAACACCGGCATGATGGAACGTTCGCATTGTCATCTGGGTACCGGGTTCACCGATTGATTGAGCTCCGACGATACCGACGGATTCGTAGGAATCGACTTTCCTTTCCTCGAACCTTTCGTTTACCAGTTCTAGTACATCTTCGTATTCTTCCCCAGAGATATCGTGTTTTTTTACCCCCTCAGCAAGATCTTTTATGACCGCTCTCGGCAGACCGTATCCCTTTTCCTCTGAAAGTTCTTTTAACTCCTTTCCGGTTTCATCGAGATCTTCGAACTTATCGATCTCTATCTCTTCTTTTTTTGTTTCAGTTTGTTCCTTCTCCGTTTTGGTTTTCTTCTTTTTCTTTTTAGCTTTTTTATCGATGTTGTCTAAAACCGTCTCCGCTTCTTCCTCAGACAGTATCTCCAAAAGTTCTTCTTTGGATGCCCCTTTAACGTCACCTAGAAGAAAACCTTCGTCAGCCAATTTTTTTGCCGCTTCCTCGTCGATATCTCTTCTAACCAAAGCGTTGATAGTGTCTTTCTTCGCCATGATCAGTCACCCCCTTTCTTTTTGAAGTCACGTATAACGTCGTCCATGTTGAGAGGTTGGCCTCTCTTACTCCGCATGGGATCTATCCCGTCTTCACCGTATTTGAATTGTATGACCTTGTCGGCGGTGTTCCTGACGGTACCATCCTCGGAGACCATAAGATCTTCGAGAGCGTTGATCAACCTTCTCTGCATGTATCCCGAGCGGGCTGTTCGGACCGCGGTGTCGACGAGACCTTCTCTACCGCCCATGCTGTGGAAAAAGTATTCTAATGGATCTAGTCCTTCCTTGTAAGACGAGCTGACGAAACCCTTCGATTTAGCTCCGAGCTCTTTTCTTCTGAAGTGGGAGAGCGTTCTTTCTTCGTATCCTCTGCTCGGTCTCTCTCCACGGATAGCCTGTTGCCCTAAAGCTCCCGCCATTTGGGTAAGGTTCAGCATGCTCGCTCTCGCACCGGTCCTGGCCATCACCACTGCATTATTGCTCATACCAAGATGCTTGCTCGCTATCCGGCCGGCAGCATCTCTAGCCTTACCGAGTTCCTTCATTATCTTGACTTCTAAGGTCTCCTTTTGACCCCTCCCCGGTAGTTCTTCAAGCGCTCCTTCTCTGTAGGCCTCGATCAGTTCTCTGACTTTATCCTGGGCCTCATCTAATTTAGATTTGATCTGCTTGTTAGCCTGCTCAGGTATCTCTTCATCTTCTATAGTGGTGGTGAATCCTCTCACCGTGATAACGGCGAGTGCAATAGTGGTTATCTGATCGATGAATTTTCTACCCTTATCCGTTCCATAGTCTCTCACGAGTTTGTCTAAGATTTCCCCTGAAAAGGCACTCACCGCTTCTTCGTCTATCGTACCCGTGACCAGTTGCCCGTCCTCTATGCACACGTATGCGTCGTTTTCACAATCCTTCTCTTTACACTTCTCACACTGTTCACAGATCGAAGCTTTGAACTCGATATTGAAATCATCGGGTAGAAAGTGGCTGAAGATATCTTTTCCCTTCCAATATTTTTCACCGTTTTCCTCTATCGGTTGAGGGTATCTATCGCTTTTCAGATTTGAAAATAGACTGATAACTTCTTCACGAGTGAAAGTGGGATTTTCATAAGTCAGGAAGAAGAGACCGCTTATGTGATCCTGGATAGCCCCTATTATCGGCCCGCCGAATCTCGGAGAAAGTATATGTTCCTGGACTCGCATCAGGACTTTCGCTTCCGCCCTGGCCTCTTCGCTCTGTAGGATGTGGAGGTTCATCTCGTCTCCGTCGAAGTCAGCATTGTAAGGTGGACAAACGGCAAGGTTCAACCTGAAGGTCTTACCCGGAACAACTTTGACTTCATGCGCCATCATCGACATCCTATGTAAAGACGGTTGCCGGTTGAAAAGTACTATGTCGCCGTCTTTTAACTCTCTCTCGATGGTGAAACCGGCCTCTATCTTTTCGGCTACGGTTTCAGCGTTCTTATCGGTTATCTTGACCCTTCTTCCATCGGGCCTTATCATATAAGTGACACCTGGGAGAAAATTACCCTCCTCATCGGTAGGTGACGGTCCTCTTTTGACTATCTCTTTTGCGTAATCTATATTTGCCGGGGTCACGTTCAGAGGAACGGTCAGTTCCCGGGCAGCTTTTTCGGGAACACCTACTTCGTTTATCGATAACCAGGGGTCGGGTGATATCACGGTCCTAGCGGAGAAGTTCACTCTTTTACCGCTGAGGTTCTGCCGGAACCGCCCTTCTTTACCTTTCAATCTCTGGATTATAGTCTTCAAGGTCCTTCCACTCCTGTGTCGGGCAGGCGGTATACCTGAAGTCTGATTATCGAAATAAGTGGTGACATGATACTGCATCAGGTCCCAAAGGTCCTCGACGATCAGCTGCGGTGAACCAACGTCTCTATTTTCTCTCAATCTCTGATTTATCCGGAGAATATCGACCAATTTATGTGTCAGATCGTCCTCAGATCGATCGCCGGATTCAAGCGTGATGGAGGGTCTAACGGTGACGGGAGGAACTAAGAGAACCTTCAAAACCATGTATTCAGGCCGGGTAACGTCGGGATTGATACCTAAAGGCCAAAGATCGTCATCCGGTATCCTCTCCAATCGTGCGCGTACTTCCTTTGGGGTCAATTTGGTGTTTTCTTCTCTGAATGTGGTCGGTTTATCCAACTTTATCTTCCGCTGTTCTTCCTTGCAGTGAGGGCACCGCTCGTTCTTCCGAGCCTCCTTCGATATCTCTTTTGCTAAGTTCCTGATGTCGAGAGGACTAGCCCCCATCTCTCTCATCTCTTCCATCCTTTCGATATGCTCTTTCGTCTTTTTCTCTTCCAAAAGTATCCGACCGCATTCACTGCAGGTTGAGCGAAGGAGTTTCTTTATCTCTTTGACGTAGCCTATATGGATAACCGGCATCGCTAATTCGATGTGACCGAAATGACCAGAGCAATCATCGACCCTGCCTCCACAGGTCTTACACCGTAGGCCGGGTTCGATGACCCCCAAGTGGGGATCCATCAGTCCCATCTCGATCGGAAAGCCATCATCATCGTAGGTATCTGGAGTGATGATCTTTGTAGATGAAAGATCTCTTTTTTCCTCCGGAGACATGTACGCGAATTGTATACTCCCTATCCTTTTTGAGATACCTTTATTTCGACTCATCTTTGATCCTCCACGTTGAGACGCATGGTTACTCCAAGAGATCTCAACTCATCCATCAACAATTTAAAGGCAAAGCTAGTCTGTATTTGGTGCACGTCGGACTTTTCTCCGCACACGGGGCACCTCAGCTCTCCGTTACTGTCCAAGATGGCGATATGTCCACAGTCTGGATTACCACACACATATTCCGTCGTGCCGTCAGATTGATCGAGCAACCTATCTTTTATGACCATCGCCGCGCCGTGCCCGATCAAGCAGTCTCGCTCCATCTCCCCGAATCGCAATCCTCCTTTTCTAGATCGACCTTCGGTCGGCTGTCTTGTAAGTATCTGGACAGGTCCTCTTGACCTCATATGAAGTTTACCTGAAACCATGTGATGCAGTTTCTGATAATAGATAACCCCGACATATATCTCGGCTTCCATCATCTTACCGGTTTTACCGTCGTAGAGTATCTCCGTACCGTTAGGTTTGAACCCGGCCTTTTTCAATGCCTCGTTGAGAGCATCTTCACTCTCTCCGCTGAAAGGTGTTCCATCAATGAATTCGCCTTTCAAGGACCCGACTTTTCCACCGAGTATTTCGAGCATATGAGCGACGGTCATCCTCGAAGGCATCGCATGTGGATTAACGATCATATCAGGGACAACGCCGTCCTCGGTGAAGGGTAGATCTTCGGGTTCGACCATTTTACCAATAACGCCTTTCTGTCCGTGCCTAGAGGTGAATTTGTCTCCCAGCTCAGGAACTCTTTCGTCCCTGATCTTTGTCTTTACTAACCGGCTGCCGCCCTCGGATTCGGTCAATGTAACAGAGTCAACCCAACCTTGTTCTCGCGGTCGCACTATCTTAGAAGTTTCCCTTCTCTTCTGGGGCGCCATCAAGTCAGTATCTTCCTCCAAGAATCTCGGAGGCGACGTCTTACCGACTATCACTTCGCCGCCGTCGACATTGGTTTCGGGATTTATAAGACCGTCTTCGTCCAGTTTTTTGTACTGCTGGTCGCTTCTCGCCCCTCTCACATCTGGATCCGGTACCTCGAGTTCATCTTCCTGACCACCGGGATATCTCCTCTCTTCGGTAGTGTAAGTTCGGAAGAAAGTCGAGCGGCCTAAAGCGCGATCTACGGCCCCTCTACTCATTATCAGTGCGTCTTCCATGTTATAGCCGTGGTAGGACATCACCGCCACAACGAAGTTCTGTCCCGCCGGCCTCTCATTATAATTCACCATCTCCATGGTCTCGGTCTGCATGATCGATTGTTGAGGGTAATGGAGGAGATGTTCTCTCGTGTCGGGTCTGTATCTGTAATTGGCTGCATTTAAACCCAAAGCCTGTTTCATCATGTTCGCTCCCATGGAACATCTCGGAGCCGCGTTATGTTCTGCGAATGGGATCAGCCCGGCTGACGCACCTAGGATCAAGAGGGGATCGACTTCGATGTGGGTATGGTCTTTAGTGATATTCGTTTCCTGAGTCAGTTCTTCTCCACACTTTAAACATTTTAGCTTTTCTATTTCTTCCCCTTCACCGGCATTCAGCCATTTAACGTCGGCTTCGGAGAGGGGTTCACCACAGTGCTCGCACTCTTCTGGTACATCGAATGGGTAAAGTGCCACATAAGTGTCTTCTTCTTCTTCCGCATCCACCCACTCGATGTAACCGTCGTCGAAAAGAGACTCTACAGTTCTTTTTCCATCCTGGACCTCTTCGATGATCTCCGTCGTGAGTTTGAGCTTTCCGTCCTCGACTACGAGCAGGGGGCGACGTACTCTCCCGGCGTCCGAGTTCAAGATGATCTCGTCCATATCTTTTTTGTACCTGACATTGACTTGATCGGATAGATTCCCTTCTCTTCTTCTCGATTTAATTTTATTGACAAACTCTTTGGCGTCATCTGTGACTCCAATCAGGGCACCGTTCAAATAGACTTTAGTTACATCCCCGCTTTCAGATTCTATATCTTCCAAACCGAGTTCAAAAAGATCATCCTCTATCTGTTTTGCATCGATACCCTTCGATACGTTTATCATCAATGCGGAGTTTTTCACAAGGCCGCAGTTCTGGCCCTCTGGGGTTTGACTGGGACAGAGGCGCCCCCAATGTGTCGGATGCAGCTCCCTAGCGTCAAAATGGGGCTGACTTCTGGAGAGCGGGGATTTCACCCTTCTAAGATGGCTAATCGCGGCCATATTTGAAGTTCTATCTAAAAGTTGAGATATACCAGTTCTTCCGCCGACCCAGTTACCGGTAGCCATAGCGTGCTGTAGTTTGTTGGTAAGCAGATCGGGTCTGATGGAGGAACGGATACGCATATCCCCTTTCTTCCTATAATTTCTCTCAAGCTGATATTTTAGGTCCTTCAACAGATTTACTGCCGCTACTCTAAACAAGTCTGAGAGAAGATTACCTGCCAACTTGATCCTTTTGTTTGCATAATGATCCTTATCGTCGGTTTCTCTTTTATCCAATGAAAGTTCTAGTACTTCTTTAGCCATCCTGCCCAAGAAATGAGCCTTCTTCATCCTGTCTTCTTTTTTATCTCCTATATGGGGGAGTAGGGATCTATCCAACATCGATTCTATCTTTCTCTGCCTGTACTCTTCGGCCTGTCCGGTTGCGAATTTTCTCTCGAGGTAGGCCAGTGAGTCTTCTTGATCATAAATGCCGTCGGGAGAATATTCCTCTTCCTCTTGGCACATCTCGATATTGGCGTACACGACGCTTTTCATCTGTGGATCTGTAACTATAGCATCTCTTATATCCGCGTCGCTATCCATACCTAGAGCTTTCATCAGCACGATGAGCGGGATATCTCCTTTAGCGGAAGGGATAGAAACCGTGATCAGCCCGTCCTTTTTCTTCTCCATCAAGGTCATAGCTCTGAAACCGTGCCGTTGAGAGAATATTTTCGCCACTTCCAACTCTCTACCGTATTTCTCGTTTATCTCGCACATCACCCGATTCGAGGCGAGATCTTCAACGGCCATCAGGCTTCTTTCGGTACCTCCGACGATGAAGTATCCTTGGGGATCTACTGGATCTTCTCCGAGCTCTGTTAATTTGTCCCCATAGGATCTTTCGAGATGTTCCTTGCTCTCTATGTCCTCGTTCAACACTTCCTCCATAGTACTGTCTATATTGTCGGGATGGAGATTGCATATCTTCGAACCTATCATCACGGGGATCTTTCCCACTGGGATCCACTCGGGCTCTTCTTCCACCCCGTCCTTGATAAGAGTGAACTTCATCTCTATCTCGGCTTCGTAATGCAGGTCTCTCAACCTTGCCTCCTGAGGGATCAATTTATGCTCGGATCCACTAGCTTCCTTTACGGTCGGTCTTTTTATCCGAATAGTAGATTCTCTTTCATCCATTATATTTCCATCTTCGTCTCTCTCTCTACCGACTCTGATCTGGATGTCCCTTCCTTCTACCTTTTCTGGGTCTAGTTTTATCTTGCCCCAACCTTCTTCTCCGAAACCTATCCTTATATTATCGATTATATTTTGGACTCTGCTCTCCGGATTGTCGTCCGTTGGGAGAAAATCGTTGTACGACTCCATCTGATATCCGACGATATTGGATTCTTCTAGGAAAGCCTCTACTAACTCTCTCATATTTTTATACCCCTTTAAATATCACATTTACTCTCTTTTAACCACTAAACGATAAGCAGTTGCCATACCGGCTGTTCTACTCTTCCTTTTGATCTCGATTACTCTGCCCACTTCGATATCTCCGTGAACTTTTTCGAGATGTCTTATAGCGGGATCCGATTTTAGTATCTTCGGAAGGTTCTCTTTTTTTATCTCTAAATCCTCTAGAACATCCTTCGCTTCTTCCTCTGATAAAAGCCTATGTTCGGGGACCAACCCGTGCTTCAATACCTCTATTTCGTCCTTTTTCGTGTTACCCATCTTTGATACCCCGTAGATATTCTTTTCACATTCATATCTAGCATCCTATTAACTTTTCCCTTGCCGGGAAGGGATTCGACGGGCCTGTGGGGATTTTCGATAATCACCTTTCGATGATCGATTTTCGAACCCCAGGCCACCTGGTTAAAAGCCAGATGCTCTATCCAGGGAAAGAGTTCTACCCTCTTTCCTGCCTGGCTGAGCTACAGGCCCATGAACAGCTCATTCTAAACAGCAGATACCGACTTAATATCAGCACCTATTTAAATCTGTTCATGGTCTCAAGGGATTTAAGGGTTCAAAAAAAGATTTAAACCATACCGATAGGACGGAGTGTAAAAATTGAACGCCTGCGCATCCGTACAAACCAAAAATAGATATATCGATAATTTTATGGTCTGCTCGAGACGATGAACGTCTTGGTCACCAGAAGGATCCCCGAGGTCGGATTAGATAAGCTAGAAGGTAGATATGATCTCGAGGTGAGTCAAAAATCTAGAAATTTGACCAAGCCGGAGCTCGTAGAGAGAGTGAAAGGAAAGGACGCTGTTCTCTGTTTATTGACTGACACTATCGACGAGAACGTGATCGATGCCGGAGACGAATTAAAAGTGATCTCGAATTACGCCGTAGGTTACGATAATATAGATGTCGAGGTAGCCTCTAAAAGAGGCATAGCGGTCACTAACACACCGGGAGTCTTGACCGAAGCCACCGCCGAGATAGCGTTCTCCTTGATGTTCGCGGTAGCGAGGAACGTCGCGGAAGGAGACAAGTTCGTTAGAAAGGACAGGTTTGAAGGCTGGGACCCGACATTGATGCTGGGGCACGAACTTTATGGAAAAACATTAGGAATAATCGGAATGGGCAATATAGGCAGCAAAGTCGCGGAGATGAGTCAAGGTTTTGACATGGATATCCTTTATTACAACAGGAGTAGAAAGGAAGAAGTGGAAAGTGAAACCGGCGCTGAATATGTTGACCTAGACACGCTTCTATCGAGGGCCGATTTCCTTTCTCTCCATGTACCACTCAACGAAGAGACCAAGAAGATGATAGGCGAGGATGAACTGAATGAGATGAAGGAGAGCGCTTATCTAATAAATACTGCAAGAGGAGAAGTCGTCGACGAGAAAGCGCTGATAGAAGCATTGGAAGAGGACAAAATAGCCGGGGCTGGCGTTGATGTTTACGCGGACGAACCCAAAGGAGCTAACCCCGGATACTATGATCTAGATAATGCTGTCCTCACCCCTCATCTGGGCAGCGCCACTTTCAAAGCTAGAGAGGGGATGGCCACTATGGCCGCCGAAAACCTGATCGATATTTTAGAAGGTAGAGAACCGGAACATATAGTCAATCCGGAAGTGCTAGATTGAAGATGGTATTTTATAATGAAAAATAAAATATATAAAACATAGAGAGGAAAAAAAGATGTTTTCTGAGAGAGTAAATGAAATAGAATTAAGCGGCATAAGAAAATACTTCGAGATGGCCGATGAAAGCACTATAAATCTTGGGATCGGGCAGCCCGATTTTGATCCTCCTAAGGAGACGATAGAGGCATATTATCAAGCGATGCGGAACGGTCACAACGGTTACGGCTCGACTTACGGTATAGAAAAGCTGAGGGTCGAGATCGCCGACGAATATTCTAAGTACGAGCCTAGATTGACTAAAGAGAATGTTCTCATCCACGTAGGCGCCACGCAGGCCTTCAAGATAATCACTGAATCCATCGTCGACGATCACGTGGAGATCCTCTGCCCGAATCCTGGCTTTGTGCTCTTCGAACCTCAAGTGAAACTCGCCGGCGGCGTACCCGTTACTTATCCCGTTAAACAGGAGAACGACTTCGTTCCGCAGGTCGAAGACCTCGAAGAAAGAAGGACTTCTAAAACTAAAGCGATCATAGTAAATTCACCTTCGAATCCCTGTGGAGGTGTGTTTCCAAAAAGCGCGATAGAAGATATAGTGGAATGGGCTAGAGAGAACGACATAGTTATCATCTCGGACGAGGTTTACGATCATCTCACCTATGGAAAGGAACACGAGTCTTTCTTGGGTAAATACGAAAAAGCCATAATGGTGAGTTCTTTTTCGAAACGATTTGCGATGACCGGCTGGCGGGTCGGTTTCATAATAACCAAAAACGAGTGGATAGAGGAGTTGGGAAAGGTCAATTATTACAATATAGCCAATCCTGCTCATCCCACGCAGCACGCCGTGCTCCATGCTTTGAGGTACGAGGACGAGTTTGTTAAAGAGATGAAGGAAACCTTCAGAAAAAGGAGAGACGTGATCGTTGAGAGACTTAACGACATACGTGGATTCGAATGCCTCGAGCCGAAAGGTGCCTTTTACGCCTTCCCGTCCTTTGACTTCGATATGACAGGTGAAGAACTCACGGAAAAGATAATGGAGAACGGAGCTTTAGTTACACCAGGAACCGCCTTTGGATCCGCTGGAGAGGGACATATAAGATTATCATATGCCAACTCCATAGACAACATAAAGAGAGCCATGGACATAATCGAGAAAACAGTGGAAGAGTTGGATTGATTTAAATAATATAGTCCTCATGTCTATGGAGATGAGTCACACTCCGATTGAGGAAAGAAAAAATTTAAAAATACTGATAGTTACGGAATCCTATCCTCCTAAAAGCTACGGTGGAGGTGAGATTTCCTGCGCTCTTTTGGCTCAAGCATTGGCGGAAAGAGACGAGGTCGAAGTAACTGTTTTGACTTCTGAAGTTGAAGGCGAAAAAGAGAAGGAAAAAAGAAACGGTGTGAAGATCATCCGGAGGTTGAGAACCGGAAAAGATAGAAGTTCTTTGAAGAGCAACCTCAAAAGAAGAGTGTTGTTCAAAAGGTCCGTTAAGAAAGAACTCGAGGAAATCTCCCATGATCATGATCTGATCCACTTTTTTAACATCACTAGTATCACTGATGTATCAACGGATAAACCCACTTTCGCGACTATCAATTCATACATCAACTTCTGTCCGAAGGGAAACCTGTTCTACAAAGAGGAATCCGTATGCGGAGGCTGCAGCTTTACCAAATTTCTCGGCTGCATAACCAACTCGGAGTACGTGGGAAATCAGAAGCTGAACGCTCTTTTGAAGTACAATCCTATGTTTTGGACACCTCTCTACTTCGATTACAAAAAAAGGAATAAGAGCTTAGAGTACGTAGATCATTTTTTCAGTCTGAGTGAATTCATCAACCGACGGTTGATCAAAGCGGGCGTCGATCAAGCTGCAATCACAAAGGTGGTCAACATACCGAAGATAGAAAAGTCATCCGGACAGATAGACCTTCCTGATGATGGCCCTCTCGTCACTTACATAGGAGCTTTGACCAAGATCAAAGGCGTCGACTTATTGATCCGAGCTTTTGACGACTTAGAAACTAAAGCTCAACTCATAATAGTCGGTGACGGCCCGGAGAGAAAAAAATTGGAGGAGCTGAGGGGGTCCAACTCGAATGTCATATTTTTAGGTAAGGTGGATCACGGAAACATATCATACATATACGAACGATCGGATATCGTCGTGGTGCCCTCCGTCTGGCCCGAACCCCTCTCTAGAGTTCTTTTAGAAGCGGCACACTTTGGGAAGCCGATCATCGCGACAGATGTTGGTGGAAGTCGCGAAGTTGTGAAACATGAATACAACGGGCTGCTCGTAAAAACGGACAGTGACGATCTAAAAGAAAAGCTGGGATACCTGATAGAAAACGATAATAAAAGAGAGGCGATGGGGAAGAACATGGAGGAGTTCTATAGAAAAAAGTTATCAAAAGGTAAGGTCGTAGATAAGATATTGAGCTCTTATGAAGAATATCTAGATAGTTGATGAAGGAGAGAGAAGAGGTGTAAAGGATCGAAAAAAAATCCGAAGATGAAGTTCTAGATGACCCAAAACGGGAAGAAAACATCCTCATCGTCGTGTCTAGTCTCAAGATCGGAGGAGGGGCCCAGAGAAATGCGGTGGAATTAGGTTCTAGTCTTTATAAAAAGGGCTATGATGTTACGTTTCTGACATTTTACGACAAGAGACCCACCTATGATTATGAAGGAGAACATATCTGTTTGGAGCACGAAGAGAAAAAAAATCCTTTGAGTGATTTCATCCACCTGATAGATGGGGCCAGGGAGATCAAAAACGTTTGTAAAGAAAGGGACATCGATACGGTGTTCTCTTTTTTGACCAGGATGAACGTGCAATCGATTTTGAGCAAGATACTGCTCAGGAACGAAGCTAAGATCGTCGTCTCAGTGAGAAATAATCCTGTTCAGAGAAACAAAAAAAGACATCAAAGATTGATAAAGATGCTGTATCCAAAGGCAGACGAGGTCGTCGTTCAGACCGCCGGTATAGAAAATATATTGGATGAACAGTTCTCCATCCAGAACACGACCGTTATCCCGAATATAGCCGACCTACAGAAATTCAAAGAACGTAGAAAAGAGGATGTTTTAAAAGAACACGAGGATATCTTTGATGATGATTTCGTCTTCATAACGATAGGTTCTTTAACGGAACAGAAGGCCCAGTGGCATCTGATAAGAAGTTTTAAACGGCTCTCTAAAGTCGAAAAAGATTCGATACTCATCGTTTTGGGAAAGGGTCCTTTAGAGAGAAAGTTGAAAGCCTTTGTAAAAAAGATGAGGCTCGAGCAAAAGGTGATGTTTTTGGGGGAGGTCGAAAATGTTTTTCCCTACTTGAAGCGATCCGACTGTTTCATTCTGACTTCGTTATTCGAGGGTTTCCCGAACGTCCTCGTAGAAGCTCTTTCCCAGGACCTCCCGGTGATCTCCACAGACTGTATTTCCGGTCCGAGAGAGATCCTCTGTCCTGGTCTGAAAGCCGGTGAAGAAGTCGAATATCCCTATCTCGGAGACTACGGGATCTTGACGAAACCTTTTGATAGTATGAGAGTTTTTAAAACTTTAGAGGAAAAATCCTTATCAGAAGAAGAAAATAAACTCTTCAAGTTGATGGCGGAGGTAAAAGAGGATGAAAAACTGAGAAGACGGTACTCTAAAGGATCGAAAAGAGTCGAAGATTTTGAAGCGAAAAAGATAGTTCCAAGATGGATCAGATTGATAGATCAGAGGATATGATGAATTACAGAATAAAAAAATTGATCACGGATGCAAAAATTAAAACGCTGAGATACTTCTACAAGGGCGAGAGAAAAGATGAGTATTCCTCCATCATGGAAAAAGACTGGGACAACTTGATCCTGTTGGACGGGTGTAGGTATGATGCTTTCAAGAGGATAAACGATCTCGAGGGAAGATTGGAATATATCTATTCTAAAGGAGCTGATACGGAAGAGTTTCTGGACAGAAATTTCAAGGACAAAAAATTCGAAGATACGATTTATGTTACCGCCAATCCTTTAGTAAACAGGGATGTAGAGGAATCATTTCATGAAGTGATACCGGTATGGCTGGATGATTGGTGTGAGGAATACGGCACAGTTCTTCCAGAAAAAATGACTGAACGGGTGATAGAGACAGATGAGAGATTTCCTCACAAGAGATTGATAGCTCACTATGTCCAGCCTCATTATCCCTTCATCGGTGAAACGGGTAGAAAGGAAATCGGAGAGCACGACGGGATGAATGCTAGAAAAAATTATCTTTCAGATGATAGAGTCGAGCACACGGACCAGCTGATCTGGAATTTGTTGAGAGAAGGTGAAGTCGAGGAATCTACGATCTGGAAAGCCTATCTCGAGAACTTGGAACTCGTTTTAGAACATGTCAAGGATTTAGTGAAGATCCTGAAAGGAAAGACGATCATATCCTCCGATCACGGCAATCTATTCGGGGAAAGGCTTTCACCATTTCCCTTCAAGGAATACGGTCATCCCTCAGGGATATATCACGAAAAATTAATTAAGGTGCCGTGGCTTATTATGGAGGATGAAAAAAGAAAAAAAGTGGAGGTAAAAGAAGAAAAAGAAATGATCAAAGAGGCTATATCCTCCGCTGGTATCTGAATCACTCTACTAGAACCGCTTGGAAACTGTCTACGAATATCTGTTAATAGGAGATCAAGAAAATGACCCGGGCTTTCTATGAGATCAAGGAAAATATGAAGAAGATGATAGACAGAAATGATCACCTGTACGATAGGGTAGAGAGAGTCTATTCCACCCTCGCGGAGATGTACTTACATCATAAAGCCGACGTATGTATGATCTCTTTTCCCAAATGCGGTAGGACCTGGTTAAGATTGATGATGGGGAAATATATCCAAAGATATTATGAATTGGATGATGCTTCAAAAGAAGAGATCCTTGAACTTAGACCTCTATCGAGTTATGATAAAAAAGTTCCTAACATAAGGGTCACACATGATGATGATCCCCAATTCAAAAAGCCGGATAAGATCGAAGAAGATAAGATCAAATACAAAAATAAAAAGATCATCTTTCTGGTCAGGGACCCGAGAGATGTGGTTGTCTCTCTTTACTACCAATTCTTGAAGAGGCGAGACCTGATAGAAAAGATGGAGATAAGCGATTTTATAAAACGGGAGGAGGGGAGCCTCAAGAGCATAATAAAATTCTACAATGTTTGGTGGGAAAATAAACACGTCCCCGAGGACTTCTTGAAGATCAGATATGAAAATCTTCACACGGAGATCTATGAAGAAAATAGATTCGACGAGCTGAAAAAGGCTTTGAGATTTATCGGCTTCGATGATATCGACGATGAGCTGGTGGAATACGTGAGTGAATACGCCGCGTTTGATAATATGAGGAAGATGGAGGAGGAGGAAGAATTTGAATCAGATAAATCAGATAAGAACAGATTGAGCCCAGCCGATAAAGAGGACGAACAGTCATACAAAACTCGGAAAGGTAAGGTCGGTGGATACAGAGACGATTGTGATGAGGAAGATATGAAATACATGGATGAACTGATCGAAAAAAGATTATACGACGCCTACGACTATTGAGAGAGCAACACAAAGAACGGTGGTTTTATTTTTTCTTTCCCAGATGGTAGAGCTTTTTGATCCCGATATTTAATTTCAATTTCCTCAGAAGTATCTCCACTATTTCAAAGAGGTAGATGTCCTCTTCTAAGAAAGAGTTGAAAAGGATGAGTAAGAGGAGGTACGAAACTAAAAAGCCTCCCAATAGAAGTATCAAAAGCCACCAACTCGAAGGTAATAAAAAGAACACGGTATAAGTCCAGCTGACAGGTAATAAAGCTGCGACCGTATATTTTCCGAGAAGGGAGAACTTGGTTGAGATGGATATCAGGTCCCTAACCTTCCACCTCTCCAGTATATTGTTCAATGAATAGGCCACAGCGGTAGCCACCGCGGCACCCTCTAAACCCCAGATAGGGATCAAAATAAGGTTGAGTGAGATGTTGAGGACCAGAAGGAGTGAATTTATTTTGAAGATGAAGGTCGTCTTCCCATAGGTTTTGAGCGTTTTACCGACAGGGCCGACGATACTGCCGCTCATATATCCAACGCCTAAGATGATCAAAGTCCTCCACCCGTCGACGTATTGAGGAAAAAATGCCGCCAAAAGTGGCCGGGAAAAAGTCACGACGAAGAAAAAGAACGGCATGAGTAAAAGGATATTCCACCTCGTTATGGTGCTGAAAGTCGAGGCTAGTTCACTAAATTTCTCTTCCGCATGAAGTGACGAGATGACCGGGAAGAAGACTTGGTTCATGGAAGCTAAAAAAATCGTCAAAAGTGAAGCTATAGGTAAAACCAGATTATATATCCCGACGATTTCTTCAGTCTTAAAATACCCCAACATGAACGTGTCCGCTTTCCCCATCATCATTATCAAGGCGGCGGAGAACATCAGAGGTAGGGAATAATCTAAGATACTCTTGATCTTTAGATCGATCTTCCGGCCCGCCTTGATCTTTTTCTTGAACATCGGATAGACTTTTTTCTCAAAGATCACAAGACTGATTATCAGGATAGCCAGTATCCTGACTAGATGTCCTAATGTTAGAGCTAACACGCTCCCCTGGATGAAGACTATGAAGATGACTATGGGTAAAAATAGAGCGTACATGCCTACTTTGAAGAGTACTTTATATTTTGGCTCTTTAAATGCGAGATAAAGATGTAGAACCAACCTAAATAAAGTGTGCAATGGGATAACGAAAGCCATGACTTTTAAGATGGGGATCAAACTTTTGCTATCGAAGATCTGTACCGCTATGTATCTCGAAAAAGTAAAAAGTAGTATTCCCCCTATTATGCTTATGAGGAGGGAGATCGTGAATATGGTAAAGATCGAATCTGTGACTTTTCTTCCGTCATCGTTGGTAAGATGAAGAGGTACGAATTTTTTTAGAGCTGGAACGAACCCTCCTGTGGATAACGTCCTTATGATCGTCACCCACATCAGTCCCAGTACGAACAGGCCAAAAGCTGCGGGTCCAAAGAATTTTGCTATCATCGCTCTGTTCAAAAACCCTAGACCTCTTCCTATCACCCCGCCTACAAGAGCGATCACACCTCCTTTGGAAATAGCATCTAGTGCCTTTTCCATCCGTTTCTCGAAATCCTCGTCCTCTTCGGAGTCTTGACTTTCCTTTTCTTTCTCTGTATGATCTAGGCTATTCGAGTGTCCTTTTTTTTCTTTCTCTTCTTTGGTGATCCTTACTCACTGCTTGTTTGAATTGTTTGTTCAATAAAAAAGTTTTTCTAGAGTATAAAAGATCGACAGCTCAAGGATCTTTTTGATAAACGGAGGTATTCAAACTTAACTAGATCAGTGAGAAAATCACCTAAGTAAATATAGGCTTTTAAAGATAAAGGTTTTATATCGACCTCAGTCGCTCCCAGTCGGCAGTCATCAAGAAGATCGGTAAAAATCTTTAAACTTTTCATCTCTGAAAAACAGGTAGATCATCCATAGTATCAGGACAGTGAAGATCGTAGAGGATATAAGAGCGAAGAATGTGGTTAAAGGATCGGGATATGAAGGTGAATATCGGATCATCCGGGCCGAAGTTAAAAATACTAAAAGCCCTACAAAGATCGAGAAGACTCTTTTATCCCTGACCGAATAGAAGAGGAGGCTTGGGAGAAGCATGATATAGTACTCCCAATGTATCTTTGGATAGACTGCCAAAAAGAAAGCAAGGGTCGCAGTGAAAACGAGCAGTGGATCCCAATCCTCTCTGTAAGCGATGTAAAGGATGGCCAATTCAAAGAGCCCCATGAAACCCAATATGAATCTAGTTCGGATGATAGATTCAGATAGCAGCGGTGTTTGGATCAATGAATTCCAGATGGATACCCCTCCGATCGTACTTTTAGAAGCGGTACCACCATAAAAACCTATAAACCACAGGGTTTTTGGCCCCCAGAGGAGATAAAACAAAAGCAGCATCAGAACTGCTGTTCCCGCGGATATGATGACTCTTTTGATCCTTTTATTAAATGCACTATCCTTGTCATATAATTGGGCCGGTGCTAAAAATCCGGACCAGATCTTGGTGATGATCCCTAATCCGATAGATATGGCCCCTGTATTTTTCCTATTTTTTATCACAAAAAACAGCGATAATATAATGGTAAAGGCGATGATCCCTTCGTCCTGAAACAATGTATAGATGGATATGGGATTTGCTATAAACAAGAGGGATGAGATGAACGCTTTATCCTCGCCCCACTCTTTGAAAAGAAAAAATATCATCATAGAATCCAAAAGTATAAAAATAGAAAAGTAGATATAGAAGGACAGAAGAAATCCGCCGAATTCTAAAGAGGGAGCGAGAAGGGTGGGTGGTATAAAGTAAAAATTTATCAGAGGGGGAGGACCTGTCCTGACATCTTCATACAAATTACCTCCCTCGATGATTACTGAAGCCCTCTTATAGAATCTAGGTAGATCACCTTTATCCACTCTAAAATAGTATGTTACATCACCATCATTCTGGAACTGTTTTTCTCCCACCCATCTTTCATCCGTACTCTTGTTTTCTTTTTCTGCCTTGTTTAATCTGATAAAGCCGCTGTCGTTCCATGAGGTCTCATAGTAAACATTGATCTGCCCGATATGGATCTCGGCGGTGTAGTTCCTAGCTATCCATTCAAATCGTACAGATTCACTTTCATTGACCTCGATCAAGTACCTGTCTCCTACATGCTCGCCTTCAGGAGATGTAACCACGTCCCAGTCTCCCTGCCCTGTATCAAAGGATGAAGCCTCTTCTGGAAAAAAAGCAAATTTCTTTTCTCTATGAACGTTTGTATAAGAAACAATAGACGGTATAAATATCAAGGCCCACACTACGATCAGAACCAACAATTTTTTTTGGGTAGACCATGATCTGATGGTCTTAATCGCCTTTCTAGGCAGATCCTTATTAAATTCCATCGGGCTGATTTATAATTTAGTTGATTATAATCTTTTTTGTTAACTGGATGAGTTATCTGACCGATCGTAGGACTGAACGGAAAATAACGGAGATAATTAATCTCAGTAAATATTTAAATAGTAATCTCCTATACCATTTCCTATGAGTTTGTATCAAGGATCATCTGCTTCATCGATCTTTAGATATTGAATTATGGTAGATAACGCATGATATATTGGATCGTGGTATTGTTTCTAGCTGGATGGGGTGCCGGGGTAATCACCGGACTTATAGGCGCCAGCGCGGTCGCGCTGGTCGTTCCCGCTCTGATGATCTTTTTGGATTATAATGCATACGTAGCTATCGGTATAGCCTTGGCGATAGACGTTTTTGCTTCGTCGGTGGCTGCCTACACTTATGGAGAGCATGGAAATACTGACCTGAGAGCCGGACTGCAGATGGCGGCCGCCTCTGTTACCGGTGCGTTTCTAGGAAGTTGGCTTTCCACGCCGATCCCCTCTCCCAGTCTCGGAGGGACGAGCGGTTTTATAACTCTATGTATCGGAATCGCATTTCTCATCGAGCCTAGTACGGACACCGGGAAAAACCTCCAGGAGATGGAAATAGTAAAAGCGGTGAAAAAAAGACTTCAAAAAAGAAAACATTTGTCATCTATCTTACTGGGACTGGGCATCGGTATCGTAGCCGGTGTGATAGGAGCCGGAGGTGGATTGATGTTCCTGATCGCTCTCGTTGTAGCTCTAGATTTCCCCATCCATAAAGCCGTTGGTACCTCGGTCATAATAATGATATTCACCGCTTCGTCGGGAGCTATCGGCCACATGTTATACGGGGACATCAGGTTGACAGCTATCATCATAGGCAGCATAGGGGGAGTGATCGGCTCTAGATCAGCTTCTACATTTGCAAATCTCGCCACTGAAGAACGATTGAAAAGGACGGTAGGAGTTGCCTTCATGGTGATGGGAGGGGCATTGTTCGTAGCGGAGGTTATACTGTAGAATTCAGCTTATCCTTTCTTTTTTTATCTGGATAGCGTTTTCATAAACTTCTTCCAATTTTTCTCCACATTCTAAATTATCTAGAGGGATATTTTCGATGAAGTTATTATCTATCTCTTTCTCGGATCTCAACACTTCAAGAGTTTTCTCAGCACAATCTTTAGGATCCTTTTCGAAAAGCAATCCGTTGTTCCCGTGATCTATTATTTCCGGGATCACCCCGTGATCTAATCCCACAACCGGTGTTCCGGTCGCTAGAGCCTCCAGCATCACCAGACCCAAGGTTTCAAAGGTCGACGCGAAAAGAAAAGCATCGGCAGTAGCGTAGTATTTGGGAAGATCCTTTTCCGGGACAAATCCCGTGAAAGTTATGATATCATCCAAGCCTTTTTCGGCAGCGAGAGATTCATAGTAGGATTTTGCCGGCCCATCGCCGACGACGAAAAGTCTCACGTCCGGTCTTTCTTCTTTTATGTGGGGAAGGGCATCGAGGATCAGCTCTAGATTTTTTTCTTTAGCTATCCTGCCCACATGGAGAAGCATAGTTTCGTCTTCAAGACCCCATTTTTTTCGGATCGAATTCCCGTCGACGTCCTTGTTGTATCGACTCCTATCGATCGGCGGAGCGACGACGGTGGAGTTATGCATATTCGAGCATCTTCCCTTTAAATCCTTCAAGGTCTTTTCGCTCGGAGCGATGACCGTGTCGCTCCTTCTCAATAGATATCGTAAATATATCCAAGCTAAACGTTCCAATAGACTATCGGGTAAATGCACCGGGGAATAATGTAGAGCGTCAGTCACCCAGGTGTGAAAGTTGAATACGCAGGGTAATTCTAAAAATTTTGAAGCTACCATAGCTCTTACAGCCATAAAGCCCATACCATGGTTATGAATAACGTCGATATCTTTTTCCAAGAGTAGTTCTTTAGTTCTCCCTGTAGGATAGAAAGCTATCCTATAATCGGGATATTGTCTGAATATTTTAGATTTGAAAAAGAAAACATTGTCATCTTTTTCGGAAACTTTATTCTCTTTTCCGGGGGCAAAAACGTACACTTGATGCCCTAATTCTTCTAGACTTTCTCTGAACTGTATGATAGAATTGACGACGCCGTCTTTTGTCGGTAGCCATGTATCAGTAACCATCGCGATATTCATCTTAGGCCTCCGGGTAGTAAAAATATAAGGGGAGTGATATTCTGCGTGGGGATTAAAGTGCGGATTATTCTTCATGGAGTTTTAAAACGTTTGTATATATAAAGATGTTGGATGATCGTATAAATGCTATCAATTAATCGACGCAGGAGAATTAAAGAGATGCCCAACTTGGATAACCTACTCGCGGGATGCAGGATGAACTCCCATCCCTTTTCATCTCTACGCGACAAATTTTTAAGGGCGAGCTTTACATTACCCTTCTCGAGAATAGAGCGAAAGGAGAAACGATGATGGGCGGAAAAAAACATAAAGTTTTCTGCGTAGGTCTATCTAAGACAGCTACGACAAGCCTCACCAAAGCTCTCCAAATATTGGGTTATAAGGCAAATCATTTTCCTATAAGGCTGTTGAAATATGATAAAGAGGGGTTAGGATTAGACTTTTCAGGGGCCGATAAGTATGACGCCCTCTCCGATCTACCGATCGCGAGATTTTATAAAGAATTGGACAGAACTTTCCCTGAATCCAAGTTCATACTCACCACGAGAGAGCTGGAGGAATGGCTGGATTCCTGCAGTCGTCATTTTTGGCCTGGACAGATACTCAAAGGAGACTTCTGGTTCAATCGCCTTCACGAGGAGATTTATGGAGCTATTGATTACGACGAAGAAAAGTTTAGAAAGGCTTACACCGAACATAAAGAAGATGTTATCTCGTATTTCTCGGGAAGATATGACGACCTTTTGATCATGGATATACCCGACGGAGAAGGTTGGGATAAGTTATGTCCCTTCCTGGGAGAACCGATACCGGATAGAGAATTTCCAGAAGAAGATTGTTTCTACAGTCAAATATTTAAAGCTATCAACATACAGCGCTTCAGATAATATTTTATTCATCGAGCCATTAAAAACCAATTGATTACTCATCATTAAATACCTCTTCTTTAATTGGGACTTAAGTCATGAAAAAGAAGAGAAAAAACAGGATAAAGACGATCCTAAAGATAATAGTGAGTGTCTCGCTGATATCCTACGTTATTTATACTGCCGGTCCCTACAAGATATGGAACGAGATTAAAAATATAAATCTATTATTTTTTCTTATCGTAATAGGCATCACTATCGTTAAGGTAGGTATAAGTGCAAAAAAGTGGCAGATCTTATTAAAAGCAAAAGGTGAGATCAAAGATTTCCTTCACGTCTGGAAGATATATTACATCGGGACTTTCTTCAACCTATTTCTACCTACGAACGTGGGAGGAGACATCGTAAAAGCTCATAAGATGTCAAAGGTATCTAAAAAATCGATAGAAGCCTATTCCTCGGTATTCATGGAAAGGTTTACCGGGCTTATAGCTATCTTGAGTTTAGCTATCGCCGCTTCGACACTGTATTTCAGTGAATTACCGATCGATATAATCTTTACAATATATGTCGTCTTCCTACCGCTGATAGTTCTCTCTTTCATAATGATCTGGAAGGAAAGCGTTGTGGATAGATTTAAAAGTTTGATCAAAAGACTGTTTAAAAATTTCAATCCGTTCTCTATAAGGGAGAAACTGCTCAAGCTTTACAGCTCGATAAGCCTTTACACCAAAAAGAAAAGAACTCTAGGACACGCTCTGCTTATTTCCTTTGCATTCCACACGATGCTGATCCTCACGAACTATATCTTAGCCTTAGCTATCGGAATAAACGTGCCCATACAATACTTCTTCATATTCATCCCTATCACAGCTGTCTTACTTTTCCTACCGATCTCGATCAGGGGCTTTGGAGTCAGAGAAGTACTGTATGCATATTTCTTCACCCAAGTAGGCGCTACGACCGCACAAGCGGTATCGTTATCATTTCTAGTCCAGCTGTTAGGGGTTATCAGCTCTTTGATAGGTGGGTTTGTTTACCTATCCTCCCAAACTAAAAAGGTCTAGAAGTCAAAGAGTTTCCATTTTGAACCAGGGAACCTCATTCAGGGCTGAGTGCTTAGGCAGATAGGAGTGCCCGTAAAATCCATTCTCGCCTAAATATTCACCATGATCGGCACTCACTATAACTTCCCCGGATAATTCGTCCGATAGTTTACTTAAAGATTCTAGAACAACCTTTAGATTCTCTTCGTAAGCTTCTATCAACCCGTCATGACCCACCCTTCTCAAAGTTTCGTCCATCGGATTTATAGGAGGTAACCTGAAGCTTCTCAATAGTTTTCTGGTCAGGTCGCCTCCAATGGTCCTCCTTATCCTAGAGCCAAAGAAATTTCTGATCGAACGTTTGATGTTGTCATGTGCCGAAGGATCTTTATCCTTGGGGTTGAAGGGATTATCCAATGTGAGATACGGGAAATGCGGCTGCATGTAATGAGCTATGATCCTCTTTTTTGGATGTTCTATCATCGTCTCGATCATAGCTTGGTTTACTTCATCGGGATATACGGTCCCCTTCTCCTCGTCCCACCTGGTATTCCAAACGTCGATCACCTTGTAAAAGTGCTCAGAGGCTTTGAATCCGTTGACCTCGGAGAAAGAATTGACGTGAGGCGTGGTCGAGACATAGATCAAGTCATCGTATTTTCCCGTGAAGACGGCTTTACACCATTCCGACGTCGCTACACCTTTCGTACAATCTACCGGTGACCTTGCTCTCCTAAGCCGACCGGACAAAAAATCATCGTAAAATTTTTCAAAATAATCATACCTGCAGGCGTCTAAGATCAACAGGTAGTCCCAATCACTTTCGTTTACCTCTTCTTTTTGGTCAAGCATCATTTTCACTTCTCTATCACGAACCAGGGAACTTCGACAAGCGTTTTTTGACTTTCAAAATCGTGTCCATATCTTCCGCTCTCACCCAACAATTCGCCGTGGTCAGACGTCAAGACGATCTTACCAGATAATTTAGGGATCAAAGTCTCTAAAGAATCAAGTACCCTAACAAGATTTTCACGGTAGGCTTTTTTGACTCCTTCGCCACCTACTTTCCTTAGAGCATCGTCCATCGGGCTCAAAGGGGGCAATCTAAGCAAACTCATCAATTCTACCGCCGCTTTGTCCCCGATATATTTTCTAGCTTTAGACACCATCTTGTTCCTGAGTTTTCTGCCGAAAGAGGTCCTAGATTCGGGCTCTCTCTTTTTCTTTGCGGCGGGAGGATCTAAAGATAAATACGGCGTGTGCGGCTGCATGTAGTGTATTACGAATCTCTTATCGGGGTTTCGGTCAATAAATTCTACACCTCTCTCGGTAACGTCTTCAGGCAGAACGGTACCGTATTCCTCATCCCACTCTTCATCCCAAAGATCGTAAACTTTCCCGAAATGTTCCCACCCTTTGTACCCCTCGACCGGAGTTTTAGAGTTGACCCTTGGATGCGATGAGACGTGATATACCTCTTCATACATCTCGTCAAATATGTTGATATACCAGCTAGAAGTCGGGGCGACGTCCTCTTTTTTATCACTAAAAGCTGGAGATTCGACCCTGTAAAGTTCGCCCTCGAAATCACATATCTCTTCAAAATAATCATATCTACATGCGTCTAGAACGATGAGATAATCCCAATCGATTTGTCTTATCAGCTGTTTCTGATCCTTTTTATTTATCATCAGTAAGACCTCTATGTCTCAAATGATCGATATCAATCGAAACCGCGGCTTTCCTCGACCACGTACGGTTTTCGATCTTCATAGTATATTTTCGACAGCATCTCGGCCAATATACCGAACATGAATACTAGAAAGCCGAACAAGATCAAAGCTACGGCCAATAGAAGTTGAGCAAGATGTGGAAGTATGGATACCCCAAAAGCGTACTTCATTATAACGCGATACATGCCGATCAAGAATCCGACTAACATGAATAGCGACCCTAGACCTCCTAAAAAATGGAGCGGACGGCCTGAAAATTGATTCCAAAAGTAGCTGAAGAGAAGATCGAAAAAACCTTTGAACAGCCTGTTGAAACCGTACTTGGTCTTTCCATGTTTTCTAGGTCTGTGATTCACCACCATCTCGGTTATCTTGTAGCCGTTTTTATGTAGCTTCGCCGGAATATACCTATGACCCTCCCCGTAGAGGTTTATGGATTTAATCGCTTCTTTCCTGTAGGCTTTTAAAGTACATCCGAAGTCATGGATCTCCGGGCCCGTCCTCATAGATAGATGTGTCTGTATCCAGCTGGCGAACCTTTTCCCTAAGGGATCGTTTCTATCCTTTCTCCATCCCGAGACACAGTCGTAACCCTCCTCTAATTTATCTACTAACCTCGGTATATCCTTCGGATCGTTTTGAAGGTCCGCGTCAAGAGAAACTATAACTTCCCCTTCGGCATGATCAAAAGCGGCGGACAGCGCCGCGCTCTGTCCAAAATTTCTCCTGAACTTGACGATCTTTATGTGATCATCCTTTTTTCTAAGTTTCTTCATGACCTCGTAACTAGAATCAGTCGAACCATCATCGACAAAAAGAACTTCCCACTCATCATAATTATCTTTCATCACTCCACGCAACTCTTTATAGAGCTTGCGTAAATTTTTTTCTTCATTGTAAACGGGCAAGATGACCGATATATGCATGTTACCCACCTTCCTCTTCTTTTCCTTTCCATCTCTGTATATCTAAATCATCTACTTCATGGAGAGATTTTACAGTTCTTTTATCAACTTTCTCTACTGCCCACATCATCACCGTTATTCACTTCGACATCATATAGTTTATCCCGATCTCCGATATGTCCGTGGCGTAAGAACCCGTCCTCGAAATACTTTCGATTATATAGGATAATGGAGTAACGTTCTCTTTCTTTTCCTCCTTTATCTGGTTCATCAGCTCGTCGTTCTTCTTCAGCAGATCGGCTCTCATCTCTATCGCTCGATTCAGATCATCGAGATCCTCGCTGAAAAAGGCTTCTGCGGATTTCTCTAGTATCTCCATGGCTAGCTTGCTCTCTTCCATGATCTCCTCTTTCAAAGGACCGTCGAAACCGTTCTTCAGATTGATAACGTTCTCGGCGATCCTGACACTGTGATCTCCGATACGTTCCATCGCTCTCGAGACCAACATGTAGCTCAAGCTCCGTTCTAGAGTGATATCCAAAGTTTCGATTAGGCGGGGATTGCTCAAGACCATGTTGTAATGCTTCGTGATCATCCAGAAAAGGCGATCGACATCTTTATCCCTCTGTATTATATCATTAGCCATCTCTCTCTCGTTCTTATCGAAGGCCCTTATAGCGTCTTCATGCATATTCTTGACGATGAGGTACATCCTTTTCAGACCTTTGTTCTGTGAAAACTCGGAAGGGTCTATCAAGTCTTTGAGTATGACCCTCTTGTCGGATTCCTCTATCACTTCCGGGCCTATGACCATCCTCGTGAACTCCATTATCGCGCTTCTTAGATCCGGCTCGATATTATTTTTAGCTGAGAGTTTTATCTTGGAGTAACCGGCCATATAGGTACCGATCAATTCTCTTATCAAAGCATCCTGATGCTTGTTCGTTATATCTATCTCTTTGACATTGGCTTTTTTCTCGTATTCTCTCTCTGGACTCACGACGATAGAACCGTCTTTTCGGGGGGAAAGGACAAGTGAATCCCCCGCTTCTATTTCCTTCTGCTTGACCCAGTCTTTAGGGAGAGATACGATGAATGTAGAACCGCCGGTTATCTGAACTTTTCTAGTTTCGGGCATGTGCCTGGAAAAAAGCTAAAGATATTTAGTATTTCCTCAAAGTATTTACAATAAAGTATAGATATATAGATTAATAGTTTGGATTTATCTCGATTCTAAGGTGGAGTCGATCATATCTCCGACGTTTTCCGCGTGATCCGCTATAGAGTCCATCCTATCCACCACCTTGAGGAGGTGTACCGCGGTCAAAGGTTCTTCATCATAGTTGAACAACTTTTTAGAGATCCTCTTCTCTATCTTATCGGCTTCATATTCTTTCTTGCTCAATTCTTTTTGAAGTTCCCTAGCCCTTTCTTTTGACTGCTTGCTGAAAGACGATTCTAGCAGCTCAGAAAATACATTCATCATCTCTTCAAAAAGCTCCACAGAGTTGAATACATCCACGGAGAATTCTTTGAAATCTTCTTTCACCTTATCCGGTATCTCTTCTTCTCTCATAGGTAGAAGCACACCTACATCTTCGGCGAAATCCAATATGGCGTCGGCTTCTTTCAATAATGTGAGAAAATCATCCCTCGTGATCGGCATGAAGATGAATCGGGGTAAGTTTTCTCTGATCTGAACTTTTATCTTGTCCGCCTTATGTTCCAGTTTGGAAACTTTATCGAAACATTCCTCGGCCTTATCGAACTCACCTTCGCTGTAAAAGTGGACGCCTTTCTTGAATTCGTTTATCGCTTTCTTTATGATATTAGAGTGTTTTCTCAGGCCGTCAAAGGGCGAATCGAACAATGCGTCCTCTACGGTCGATCTCCTAAATTTTGCCGTCATATATATCACCATGTCTTCTATCAATTTTAAATTTATCCTCTTCTATACGAATTGAAGGAGCACGAAATAGATAGACACACAGGTCACACCCGCGATCGGTACCGTCGCCACCCATGAGATAACGATCTTCTTTATCACTGAAAGATCCACTGCTTCCAAGCCTCTTGCCATCCCGACCCCGAATACGGCTCCTACAACAGTGTGGCTCGTCGAGATAGGCATGCCGAGTTTACTCGCGACCAATATCGTTGTAGCGGCTCCGAAATCAACAGAAAAACCGCGGGTGTTGGTCAATTTCGTGACCTTGAAGCCCACCGTTTTTATGACTTTATAGCCCCAGGTTGAAAGCCCCACAGCTATTCCGACACCGCCCATAACCAATAGGTAATTACTTCCTAGGAAGAACGGGGCCTTACCGAGTCCTACAGCATTTTCGACGATCAGCATCACTGGACCTATGGCGTTCGCCACGTCGTTCGCGCCGTGAGAAAAAGCTACGAAAGATGAAGTCAGCACCTGCAGATTCCTAAAGATGTTTTCTACTTCGCCGATACCGTTGTCACCATCTACATATCGTAGGACGATGAATTTACCGCTGAAGCCAAGGACGGAAGCGACCACCGCGGCAAGGCCTAAACCTTCCAACAGCGTGGGCTGCCTGCCGAATATCTTGAGGGAAAGCGCGGTCTCGTATAATAAGGAAAGGGTTATGATGAAAAGAGCAGCTCCTAGAAAGAAAGGAGTAGTTTTTTTAGCAGTATTCTCTGGATCCTCTGAATTAAATATCAATTTGACGATGATCTTGAATATAACAAAGGCTAGAATGGCTCCAAATATGGGAGAAGTAACCCAGCTCAAGATGACCTGTCCCATGGTTATCCAAGAGATTACTTCAGGTCCTCCAGCGACTAACCCAAAGCCGAACATACCTCCTATGATGGAATGAGAGGTAGATATAGGTAGGTTTTTCCAAGTAGCTATTGTGATCCATATTCCCGCCGCCGTCACCGAAGCTAGGCCGCCCAATGCGAGTCTAGTACTATCGATAGGCTCCGGATCAAAGATCCCTCCTTTGACCGTGGCGGTAACGTGTCCACCGACCAAAACCGCACCGGCTACCGTCAAAATGGAGGCTATAAAAATAGCCTGCTTGTAAGTGATAGCTTTGGCCCCGACCGCCGTAGACATAGAATTTGCGACGTCGTTCGCTCCTATATTCCAGGCCATGTAGAAGCCGGCTGCAAGGCCTGCCAAAAGCATCGTCGTACCGAAGGCACCGAGTCCGAACATATCGCTCTAGAAAAGTGAAATCCTATTCGATATATTACTTTTATCTGTATAATCTATTTAGTCTATATAGCCGCTATAGAGAGATACAATGGCGTTAATCACCAACGATGCTTCCCTCGAAGGATTCATCTCGGATAGCGTTTCTTAATGAATCATGATTATTTCCGTCCAGGATATAAGCCTTTATATCAGCACGCTTGATAACCTTCGCAGCTAACGGATCGAAGACCACGTTTGGGCCCGCCCCTTGTTCGCTCTTCGATACGATCTCTATCAATTCGTCGTAATCTAACTCTTCTACCTTTTCCGCTTCCTCATTTTTGTTCGGGTCGGAAGTATAAACACCGTCGACCGAGGTAGCGTTTATCAGCCTCTGCGCTCCCAGCCTCTCTGCCAGCATGGCTGCGACCGCATCTGTAGTATGCCCCGGGTGAGTTCCTCCCATGGTGACCACTTGATAATGATTTCCGGCGGAGATGGCCTCGGCGAAGTTCTCTGCCGGGACCGGATAAACTTTCTTTTTAAGGGCGGCTATCAAAAGCCTAGCGTTCAACCTCGAGGTCCCGATCCCCAATTCGTCTAGAGCAGATTCGTCCACACCCAACTTTCTTCCCCAGTCTATATATCTGCGGGCGATCCTTCCCCCGCCGACAACGAGGTAAAGATCTCTTTCCTCTGAATATTCTTTCAACAGCTCAGCTAATGAAACCAATCGTGAAACACCTTCACTCTCGGGCAGCAGGATCGATCCTCCTATCGAGATGACCAAATCTTCTCTTTCGTCGCTCATCTGAACACCGTTAGTATCAATTCGATAGTCTTATATAAGGATAAGTACCCGCTTTTGCAGTGTTATCCCAAAATTATTAATCTTCCCGTTTTTAATCTTCTCTTGATACTATGTATGATATACTCATCATAGGGACGGGTCCCGCGGGTTACACTTCAGCTATCTACAGTGGAAGATACAACTTGGATACGATACAGATAGGCGAGATGCCCGGCGGTCTGATATCTGAGGCTCCAGAGGTCTGCAATTATCCTGGTTTCGATACTATAAGCGGTATGGAACTCGGGAACCGCATGGAAGAGCAGGTCAAAGGTCTAGGGGTTGAGGTGGTTTACGACGAGGTGACGAAGATCGAAGGGGAGGACCTTGATTTTAAAGTGAAGACCAATCGAGGAGAGTACGAGGCTAAAAAGATAATAATCGCGACGGGACAGGAGAGAAGACGTCTAGGCCTGGATAGAGAACACGAGTTCAAAGGGAAGGGTGTGAGTTACTGTGCGACCTGTGACGCGGCTTTCTACGATGACAAAATAGTAGGGGTTGTCGGCGGGGGAGACGCGGCTCTAGCTTCCGCTCTACTCCTTTCTGATCACGCTGAAAAAGTTTACATCCTCTACAGGCAGGATGAGTTCTTCAGACCAGAGCCAATAAGGATCAAGGAGATCGAGCAGGAGGAAAAGATAGAACCGATCTTCGAAGTCAACGTGGAAAGTCTTATCGGTGAAGATAAACTGGAAGCGGTCAAACTGGACAACTCGGAAGAGATGCAGATGGACGGTCTATTCATCGAGATAGGTTCAGTGCCCAACTCCGACTTAGCTGAAGATATCGGTATCGAGTTGACCGAGGGTGGCTACATAAAGACTGACGAAGGGAGGTGGACCAATGTTCCCGGTGTTTACGCCGCCGGAGACGTGATCGATTCTCCGTTGAAACAGGCGATCACCGCCGCTGCCCAGGGAGCTGAGGCTGCTTCTCAAGCCTACGAGGAACTGAAAAAGGAGGAAGTCAAATAAAACGGTCAATTTCAAATAGGAGAAGACAACATGAATCTAAGCACAGATGGATAAAAAGTACGTGCTGGTAGGATCGATCTGGGTCATCTTGATAGTGGGGGTCTTACTCACTAATTCATTTTTTCCTCCATTAGTGAAAGAAAATTTCGATCTTTACAGGTCTCACGAGTACTCTCAGATGTATTTAGAAAGTGATCCGTACGAGGAAATCGTTATCGAATATGATTATGTATCTGGCTATGGACCAACCAAGATAGGGGTGGATACCCTTGAGGAAAAGATCGAGGAACATACCGAAAAAGAGAGGATAGAGAGTGTAGAAGATGATATCATCGACCTTCAGGATACAAGGGTCTCTTACGACAAAAATACTATTTCAGAATTGAACGAGGAATACCGAGATCACGAGAGAGGTGGAAACACGATCCCTATCCATGTTCTTTACCTGAATGGGCATTGGAAGAAAAATCGGAAGGCACTGGGATTGTCCAAGAAACCTCACAGTATAGTGATCTTTAGGGATGTTGTGAATTCGTTCGCAGGTCAGAGCGTAAGTATTCACCCGGACGATGTAGAATCATCGGTTCTCGTCCATGAATTCGGACACCTACTTTCACTCGTGGGTACAGATTATGACAGTGATCACCAGGCCGAAGACTCCTACCACTGTAATGAAGAAGCCGGCGAGTGCGTCATGGCGGCGACGGTACAGTTCAAAGACGAGGAGGAACAGGAACCCCCTCCGACCGATTTTTGTGAACTCTGCGAGGAGGACCTGGAACACATAAAAAGTATAGAGAGAGATTTTGGATTCGTGGACGTGATGACTTACAGCCTCATCGGCATCGAAACCGTGATCGCAGTTGGAGCGAGTATAAATATCATCCTTTGGAAAGAAGAGAAAGAACCGCCCGGACCCACTTACGGGTCGAGCGAATGGCGTCAGCCTGAGGGAGAAAAGGGACAGTGGGAAAATAATACGTATAAGGAAAGATAGAGGTCCCGGTGGTCGTTATTTTTATTCTGACCGGTAGGTGTAGGAAAAACTCAACTCGGTGTTATTTCCCCCTTTATCGGTATCACTTTTCTGGGCCTGGGACGAAGGTTCTTCATCCTGTATATCCTTGAGTCTCAAAACCTCGAGCTCCCTATCTCTAAGTTCTCTCTTCATACCGGGAACGTGCCCGTCCCCCACGACGGCGACGACCGAACCGAAACGATCGTCTAATTCTTTCAAATTCTTAGCCATGAATTCGTTGCGCTCGTCTATGAGTATTCTCTTGATAGCCGGCATCTCGACGGTCAGCATGTTTGATGGTTGTGCCTCTCCAGACTGAAACCTATCTATTTCCTTCTTTAGTCTTTTCTTACTGATGAACAGCCCCACGAAACCTCCTATGACCAGAGATACCTTTTCCTTCAAACTCATCTCGTCTAGAAGTCGGTTCAAAAAGTCCTGAGCCGGGAGATCTATGAAAGCCACTTTAGAATTTATCTTTTTCCCGGTTTCGACGGCGGTCAGCATCTCCTCTCCCACCTCGACACCGAATTTTTCGGCAAGGCGCTTCTGCACCTTCTGAAGGAGTTTGTATATCATGGGCACGTCTCCGCCTCTCTCCCCGCTCTTGAGCGCCGCGTACCTCGCCCTGTCCAGTTCCACAGCGACCACCGCCGGACCTCTAGCCGTGATCTCTTCCTCGATCCTGTCCGAGATATCGAAGACGTGGGCCGACCCGATAAGAGTTATCATCGCAACTCAATCGGACCAGACATTATAAAAAAGTGTTGATGTTGAAAAAAAAAGTCGCGCGTAAAGCGTTATACTAAAGGTCCTTCCTTCCCGATACCCTGGTTTCCTTTGTCGGGGCTTTGTTCTCCGAATCATCTATCTTATCGACACTTCCTATACATAAAGGACAGGTACTCCTCTCCTCTATCAGGGTCGGTTCCCTCACCTCCTCAGGATTGGAATCTTTGAAGAAGCCTATCAGATATCTCTTGATCCTCTCTAGTAATCTCATCAGATAATAGATATGTTTTTACCTACTTATAAGGTTGTGGTTCTATCAAGGTTTTCGCTCTTCTAGTGATAGAGGTGACTTAGAAGGTTTACCTGTTTGTCCAAAGCAATATCAAAATATGAGCTTCTCGAAATCATAACAGATTTAGATTCAATAAAAATAAGAAACTATTAATAGCATAATCGCTTATTGACTGACTGTCAGTCAGGGGTGAGAGAGATGCCTGAAAGATCCTCCGAAACGAAAATAGAGCTGGTGAAGGCCGCCGAGAAACTGTTCTCAGAGAGAGGTTATGGGAACACATCGGTAACGGATATATGCACTGAAGTCGGAGTAGCTCACAGCCTTTTTTATTATTATTTCAACTCGAAAGAAGACGTGATCGAAGCGATAACCGACAGGTTGATAGAAGAGATCGAAGACATGTTGATCGAGATCGCAGACGATCCGGAGCTTAAAGCGGACAAGAAATTTATAAAATTCATGGAGTTAGGTTTCGAAAGGAAAAAAGAAAGGCCCTACCTGGTTTCCTACTTTTCGAGAGAGGAAAATCCCCAGATATATCATCGCTTGTTCACCGAAACGGTCGAGATAACCACCCCTTACCTTACCAAGATCGTAGAACAAGGTGTCGAAGAGGGGGTGTTCGAGACTGAATATCCCGAGCAGACCGTTAGATTCTGGTTGAACGGGAGGAGGTTCCTAGCAGGTGGAGAGGAACTTCTCGATGAGAGAATCATAGAAGACATGAAGTCCGAAGCCTACATGTTGGAACGTTTGTTAGGAGCGGAAAATGATTTTTTGACCGCCTTTTATGAAGAATATGATAGCGAGATAAAAAAGTTCATCGAAGGAGCGAAGGAGGAAGAGTAAGATGAAAAACAAATCCGTGATGAAGATAAGAGGTCTCACGAAAAAGTATGGAGACGTGATCGGAATAAAAGATCTAGACCTAGATGTTCACAAGGGAGAGATAATGGGCTTTCTAGGCCCCAACGGAGCGGGTAAAACCACCACCATAAGAACCTGTTTAGGCCTCCTTCAAAAGACCGGCGGGGATGTGAAGATATTCGGCTTAGATTCACACGAGGAATCCATCGAGATAAGGAGGAGAACGGGCTACTTACCGGGAGATTTTGGTTTATATCCCGGCCTGAAGGTCAAGACCATACTGAAGTATCTACTCTCTCAGAGCGGAGTATCCGATGAGACCAAGATGAAGGAGCTGTCCGATCGGTTGGACCTGAACCTGAAAAGAAAGTACGGTAACCTTTCCAAGGGAAACAAACAGAAAGTCGGTATCGTACAGGCTTTCATGGCGGACCAGGATTTGATAATTCTGGACGAGCCCACGGGAGGATTGGACCCTTTGATGCAGCAGAAATTCTACGAGATACTGAGAGAGGAGAAAGAGAAGGGTAAGACCATATTCATGTCCTCCCACATCCTTGCGGAGGTGGAAAAGGTCTGTGATAGAGCCGCGATAATCAGAGAGGGGGAACTTCAGGTCGTAGAAGATATAGATTCGCTCAAAAACAAGATGGGAAAAAAACTGGTCATAGAATTCGAAAGTGAATTAGATAAAAGTATATTCGATATGGAAAGCGTGAAGGACGTTCAGATCGACGGTAGAACCGCGACGATGATAGTTACCAGCGACCTCGACGAGGTGATCAAGCGGGTATCTCAACATAACCTCGTCAACATGTCTCTGGAAACGTTCAGCCTGGAACAGCTGTTCCTCACCTATTATTCTTGAGGAGGAAACGTTGGATGAAGACGGGAAAAACCGCACTCATGGAGCTCAAAAATAATTGGAAGGGCTTCTTACTCTTCCTGTTAGTTATAATTCTACTCATAAGTGGTTTTACCCAGGCATATCCCTCCTTTGAAGATGCTATCGAAGACGACTTGGAAGGATCAGATAACATAGAAGTTGAAGTTGTAGAGGAAGCAGATTCCGTTACAGTGAGACTGTCCTGGGAAGAGATACAAGGAGCCGAAAATTACACGCTTCTCGTCTCTAAAGGTCCCAAGATCATAGTCCCTCTAGATAGGGTCGAAGGTATCGAGAGTGGGTTTTACAATTACACTTTACCGTTGGATGGTGAAGGTGGAGTGCCGGAAAGATACTTTACCGTTGTCGCGGTCAAAGAGGATGTAGAAGAAGATAGGGGCGGCGAATTGGTCGGTATGCAGACGAATTTCGAGAGAACGAGCGCACTTGAAGAGATATGGGGGATAGATTATGGCGATATACAGGGCTTTATCTCCATGCTTTGGAGTATGTGGTGGATCCTGTTGATAGGCCTGTATATAGGGTACGTTTCCGTGAACAGTATCACTAAAGATTATGAGGAAGGGAGAACGGATATCATCCTATCTAACCCGATATCCAGGAAGCAGTATCTTCTAGAGAAGTTTTCAGTCGCTGCGTTATACACTTTATTCCTTTTGCTCGTCGGAGGTTTAGTCCTTATAGGATCCGTTTATTCAGTCGGAGAGTTAGGTGCGGTCTCCTCTTCTGAGTTACTCCTTTCCTCGTTACTTTCCTGGCCCTTGTTCCTGGTCATCATAGGGGTCTCTTTGTTGGCGGCGGTTTACCTCGAGAACTCGAAAAAAGCCGTAGGAGTCTCTTTCGTATTTATATTGATACAGTACGGCGTCCACATGGTCAGTGAGTTGTCGGGAGCACTACAGTCAATCAAACCCTACACGATAATCTCCTACTGGGATTTTGAAGAGGCGCTTCGTGGAGAAGCCCTCAACATGTTCGATCTTGTGCTGATGACTGCCGTGGCCGTCCTTCTGTTGCTAGCTACCGTTATGATATTCGAAAGGAGGGATATACCCGCCTGAGTTGATACTATGGAGTGTGAATATAGAAATATCGGAGGAAGAATATCACCGTCGGGATCAGCTGTGTCGGAGGTGGGGTTATGAATCTTGAAACTCTGCTGATAGAGTTCCGTAAGGGCTGGAAAGGTTTTACTATTTTTTTACTAGTGGTCGTTTTGATCGTCGGAGGGATGGCCCAATTGTACCCCTCCGTGAACGAAAGCTTTGAGGAAGACACCGAAGGACTGGAAGGGGAACGATCCGTACATCTAGAGACGGAAGAAGACGTTTTCCGTCTATCCTGGGAGGAGGTCGATGGAGCGGAGGAATACGTGGTGATAGAAGATGAATCCGCCCACATGGCCACATCCAAGGAGATCAAAAGGCTTTCTTCTAATACTACCGTGATAAATCGTACGGAAGACAGTTCGAAAGATAGGTATTTCGCCGTCATCGCGGTGGTTGAGGACTCCCGCGTCCCGGTAGGCACGGCTTCGACGGAAGAAACGAAAGACATGTTCGAGGAGATGATGGATACACCCTACTTCCGGATGTTCACCGCCGGGAGGTCCGACGTTCGGATGGACGAGATAGAGGGTTTCCTTTCGGTCGAAGTTTACAGCTGGTGGATACTGCTTGTAGGAGTTTACCTGAGTTATCTATCGGTTAAAAGCGTGACTGACGATTATGAGGAAAGCAGGATGGATATCATATTTTCGACTCCCCTGTCTAAAAGAAGATACTTGATGGAAAAATTCTCTGCCTATGGTATATTCTCTCTGCTGTTGGTGGTGGTTTCGGGCCTAGTGTTGACTTTATCGGTGTACTCCGTGGGCGAAGGTTTCAGACCGGATACGTTCCTACTTTCCCTGGTCATCTCTTGGCCGATGTTATTGGTCATAGTAGCGGTATCAATGTTCTTTGCCGTCCTAACTCAAAGTTCAAAGATAGCTGTTGGTGCGACTTTCGCCGTGATACTCGTTCAGTACGCCCTGTTCATGGCCGGGCATATGCTTAAGAGCCTAAAACCTATTTTACCCTTCACGATCTGCAATTATTGGGATTATAATTCAGTCCTGTTGGACGGAGTCTTCAAGCCGGGACATTTTGTGGGGCTTCTTCTGTTAACTGCGGTTATATTCTTTGGTGCAGTATTGATCTTTGCAAAAGAAGATATTCCTGCTTGAATTGTACTATCAGACCCATCCAAAATTTTCTTCAGATTCAGATGGAATAAGAAAATAAGAATAATCTTGCCTAATTAACGATACATATAAAAGGAACCAGAGATGTGGAGACGTAAGCGAATATGACTCAAAAGGAGTGGTTCGAAGATCAGTGGTTTTGGGAGGAGTTCAAGCCCGTTCTATTTCCCGAGGGAAGACTCGAAAAGACCGACGAACAGGTAGATAGACTGATCGATTTACTTGGATTGGAAAGGGATGAAAAGATCTTAGATCTCGCATGCGGTGTGGGAAGACATACGTTGGAACTCGCCAGAAGAGGATACGACGTCACGGGTCTTGACCTCTCGAAAAAATACATGAAAGAAGCATCTGATCGAGCAGAAAAAGAAGGACTCGAAGTCGAATTCATCCAAAGAGACATGAGAGATTTCGTCCGAGAGGATCATTACGACGCGGTCATAAATTTTTGGTCCTCCTTCGGATATTTCGAGGACGAGGAAGAAAACTTCCAAGTGCTAAAGAACGTTCATAGATCCTTAAAAGAAGATGGCAGGTTCTTTGTAGATGTGATGGGTAGAGAGATATTGCACAGCATATTTACTGAAAAAGACAGTAGCCACCTAGATGACGGTTTCTTTGTGGAAGAAAGGACCCTGAAGCACGATGGAGATTTTTTAGAGAGTAATTGGATACTAGCCAAAGACGGAGATGTCAAGGAACATAAATTCAAATATTGGCTCTACTCCAAGGAGGATATCGATGATATGTTGAGGAGAGCGGGGTTTGCAGATGTGAGTATCTATGGGGATTTGGAATGCTCCGAGTATGATGAAGATGCGGAAAGATTGATCGCCGTTGCCCGTAAATAGATGAAAAAAGAAAAAAAAGAAAAATTGGGTTTAGGGATTTGCTCACTGGTATTCTTCACAGTTATCGCAGTACCATCGGTCGTAGTCGTCGATGAATCTCATCTCACTTCCGCAGTCCGGACACACATTGCTGTCCTGTTCCTGCTCTTTTTCTGCTCCACCAGTAGATTGGGCTGATTTGTAATCTTCACATGAATCGCAGTACCATCGATCGTAGTCGTCGATGAATCTCATTCCACTTCCACAGTCCGGGCATGCGTTGCTGTCCTGTTCTTGCTGATCTGCTACTCCAGCAGTTCCGACTGCGCCGCTTGTCCCACCAGATGGGGCCGATTTGTAGTCTTCACATGAATCGCAGTACCATCGGTCGTAGTCGTCGATGAATCTCATCTCACTTCCGCAGTCCGGACACACATTGCTGTCCTGTTCCTGCTCTTTTTCTGCTCCACCAGTAGATTGGGCTGATTTGTAATCTTCACATGAATCGCAGTACCATCGATCGTAGTCGTCGATGAATCTCATTCCACTTCCACAGTCCGGGCATGCGTTGCTGTCCTGTTCTTGCTGATCTGCTACTCCAGCAGTTCCGACTGCGCCGCTTGTCCCACCAGATGGGGCCGATTTGTAGTCTTCACATGAATCGCAGTACCATCGGTCGTAGTCGTCGATGAATCTCATCTCACTTCCACAGTCCGGGCAGATGTCCTCTTCTTCCTCTCCACCCTTTCTCTTCCAGGCCACTATTACTATGACCAATATTATAGCGATCACTAGGATGGGCAAAATCCACCACCAGGAGTCTAAGAAACTGCCAGAAGTACTCTCCTCAAAAACGGTGAATGCATCCGATTTAGTATCTTCGTCATCAGCCGATTCCACACCGAGATCATAGTCTCCGGAATCTCCTTCTTCTGTAGTCCACGTGAATTCACCTTCTTGTACCTCTCCACCTCCAATTGTTACTTCTTGACTATCTTTTACTTCTCCGTTGACTGTTAGCTCTATAGTCTCTGTAGCTTCAACACCACCAGTGTTTCTAACTTCGTATTCGATAGTTATTTCTTCCCCCTCAGGGAATTCTTCACCACCAATCGGCGATAGTATTTCGACCTCGAAGAATGCATCTTCTAAAACATTCACGGTCATCCCTCTCTCTCTGGTATCACTAGATATCTGGAGATCATACTCGCCTGAGTCTCCTACCTCGGTCTGCCAGACAAAGAAATCTCCTTTGGTTTCCCCGCTTTCAAGCGTAATCTCCTTACTATCTTGTAATTCTCCATCAACGATGAACTCCATGGTCTGTTGATCCTCTATATCTCCCGCGTTACTCACTTCGTACTCAAGGGTAAGGGTATCACCTTCCACTATACTTTTCGCTTCGGTGAGAATATCGATTTCAAAGCTCGGAGGTTCGACCAACTCTACACTGCTCTCGACTTCAGAATCTTCACTCGCTATCTTGAGCTGATGTCCTCCTATATCTCCTTCTTCAGTCTGCCAAGTGAAGTTACCTTCATATTCTTCATCGGCGGCCAGTTCGACCTCCTGGGTAGCTTCTTGACTTCCTTCCACTAAGAACTCGATCTCCTGTGTTCCTGTAGTTTCTCCGGTATTAGTGACGCTGTAATCCACAGATATATTTCCTCCAGCTGCCAACTTCTCGGCATGATCGCCGAATTCTACCTCAAAGTAAGGAGCTTCTAATACGGTATATTGCCGACTCGCCAGGTCATCTTGAGTGGAGATCTCAAGAGAATGATCTCCTTTTTCTTCTGGAGTCCATGTAAATTCTCCTTCATATTCTTCACCGGCGGCAAGGTTTACGTTTTCTTCCGTGGCTACAACATTCCCGTCAACGATAAACTCGATAGGCTGGTCGTCCTGGCTTTCTCCCGTGTTCGTCACTGTATAGCTCACAGTGGCTTCTTTTCCTTCCATTATCTTATCATCGATATCCACGATGTCGACTTCGAAGTTGGAATTGGGTTCGGTGGTGAATTCCCATGTATCGGACTGTTGAGGATCTGGTATAAATCCATCATCTACTTTTACATACCACTGGTAGGTTGTCCCATATTCTAGGTTTTCCCATGATACATTGGCGCGCTCTCCGCTAGCCACTCCAGATGCAGTTGCTATCTCACTGTCGTCCGATGCATCATAAAAAGTGACGTCTAGACCCAATTCGACAGATACTGTGACCTCACCTTTGTCATCAAAGCTGGCTACTTTAAGAACATAGTTTCCCGGCTCTTCAGCTGCCCAAGTGAATTCACCTTGGTGCTCCACATCGACCCCGAGGGTTACTTCCTCAGTGTCTTGGAAGACCAGCTCTTCGGCTGTGTTCTTAACAGTGAATTCTATCTCCTGCGTCCCTTCATCGGTTCCTTCATTTTTTGCCTTGTATTCAAGGGATACTTCTTGGCCATCAACTACTTTTTCCGGGTGATCCATTATGTCAATCTGGAAGTTCGACGGATCCTTGACAAATATTTGTCCCGAATCAACACTATCTTCACTAGAGACTTTGATATCATATTCACCCCTCTGATTTGGTGTCCATTTGTAGTCATCAGTGATCTCCTCGTCCCCACCTAGTGTAAGTTTCTCTTTTATAACATCGTTATAGACTTCTTTCCCCTCTTCGTTTACGACGGTGAATTCTATGTCCTGGGTGCTCTCCTGGTATCCCTCGTTCACCACGGAGTAGTTTACGACGAGTTCTTCTCCCGCATTAATCCATGATTTATGGTCCATCTCCACCTCGAAATGGGTCGCCTTTTCCTGTACTTTTCCTTCAAGGGCCCAAGAATAATCGATATTCTGATCTTTGAGTTCCTGCCAATGATCGGGATTTAGTGGATCTCCAGACTCACCCATCAGAAAGCCACCATCTTCAACGAATGTCTCAAACGCTCCAAGCGGTAAATTATCTCTTGAAGTTTTTACTTCGGCGACTTCAAGTATTACCCAGTACTCCCCTGGTTCTTCTATAAGGACATCGCTCTTAAGGTCCATCTCGACCCATCCATCTTCATTAACTCCGATCTTTTCACTCGATCCTTCAAAGGCCACCGGTGCTCCATTGTTATCTTTACCCACGTGTCCCTGGATATACTCGGCCTCCTCTGCAAACACAAAGGCAGAAACGTTCGTCAAAAATTTCCCTGTATCCGCGGATAGATCGAGTCGGATAGCCCCATACCATGTGCTATCTTGTCCCATACCTAGTCCTACGTCAGGCTTATCTCGCCAGTTGCCATTATAAAGCCACCGCCAGTCTTCTTCCGATAGAGGATCATTCTCACTCAAATCAGTACTATCTATATCTTTTTGTACGAGAAGATCATCAGAATTATGCAAGTTTCCGGAATCATTTCCAAAACCTGCATGTTCAGCCCGAACACTAAGGTTTGCGTCTATTCCTACAGGGTCCTCTCCATCTTTAGGTTGCGGTTCTGCAGAGGATATTTGAGTGATGATAAATTCACTACTATTCTCTGCGCTTTGAAAGCCCATATCGTCGGAAACTGTTGCTCGTACCAATGCTTCGTCCGTCGGCTCTTCCGGTATCCCCCATGTATAGTTTCCAGTAGCGGCCAATCCTTCGGCTATGAGATTCCAATTATCTCCACCGTCCAAGCTGTATTCTAGGTCTACACCGGTTACTGTACCGTCCCCTACATCTGTATTCCAATTGATTTCTCTATTTTCCCCGAATTGCCAGTATTCACCGCCTGTTGGACTTTCAAGGTTTATCTGAGGTGCGGCAGCTGGATCCACGTTATAAGTGACCAATGAATAATCTTGATTATTCTTCCCGTCATTGTTAGAATCCGCTACTATGTTTTCTCCTATGACTCTTATTTTGTAATCGCCTTCCTGCAGGTTATCGGGATGGATATAAACGTTCTCAACATTGTTGGTATCATCCCATCCATTACCGGAATCATCAAATGTGTCCATAGTGTCGGTTCCGGGCTGAGTCCAACTTTGATCGAATGCATTTCCTCTATAAGTGGTTCCGTCGGGTGCTTCCACTTGCAAGTTGAGATCGTTTTTCAAAGTAGAACCGTCGTCTACCTGAGCTTCTTTGTCAGTCCACGTTAAAGATATCTTGAGCGGTTCGGAGGAATCGCCGTAGGAAATATTGTGCTCATCAACATCCCCTGTTTGTAATAGTGAAGTTTGATCCTGCAACAAAAATTCTGATTCAGCATCCATCAAAGCGGGGAGGTTAACGATTCCCCAACCTTCGTCTCTATTGGGTATGTGACCCGTGTAGAAATCGCCCGGTTGAGGTTCCATCTCGTAGGCTGTGTTGATCAGTAGGCCCTTTACCATGGCCGGACTGGGCCTCTCACCATAATTTTCCTCATACCACTCGACAACCAGTGAAGAGGCACCGGCTACAGCAGGATTGGCCATAGAAGTTCCACCTAGGCCTCCATAACTTGGTTTACTAGGATCGTTTTCACCTACATAAGTGGAGAATACATATAATCCTGGTGCCATAACGTCTGGTTTGATCCTGCCATCTTCGGTCCACCCTCGAGAACTGGCCACAAAGGTCCTGTCCGGGTCTGCTTCATACATATCCGCGCTCTCTGCTAGACCAGGATAGAAGGCCTCTGAACCACCCACTGTTATAACATTTTTTGCGTTTCCCGGGCTCCCGGTCGATTGGTATACTGGATCCCCAGTATCATCGTTTTGGCCATTATTTCCTGCGGCAACAGTGATTATCATAGGTTCACCATCGCCTGCATCTCTAATTATGCTGTCGTAATCACGGTCTGCAGGTGTATAGTTACCCTCAGTTGGAGCGCCCCATGAATTAGAGTGGATGTAAGCACCGCTTTTTTCCCTAGCATCAGTGATTATCTGGCTGTAGGGGTCTGTAGGAGCTACGAAATCTTGACCGCCTTTGAATATCTTTTGCGCAAATAATTCGCTCTTTGGAGCCATACCTTGGGCTACGTAGTAATCTGTTACATTGGTATCCCAATGGTCGTCTACGGTATCTCCTGTACCGTGATAAGTATCAGCAGCTACTGATCCAGCACAGTGCGTTCCATGCCCGTGATCGTCACTCCAATTACCATCCTGAGTGTAACTCAGACCGCCGATGACCCTATTTTGAAAATCCGGATGAGTATCTAACAGACCTGTATCTGCAACCGCTACTGTAACACCCTCTCCCTCATAACCAAGATGATTCACATGAGCTCCGTACTCGTACTCGTTGTCTGGACCTCTCCAAGGAGTGTGGGGATCGTTATCAGGGTCCCAAATCCAATTACCCCCACCGATGGTTTGGGTAGATACTTCGCCTTGAAGCTCCGGTTTTATTTGATTAGATATGTAATAAACGTCTTTGAGATTAGCTAACTCTGAAAATGTAGATACTTCTTTCACTTCGGCACTCACTTGAGTACCATAAGTAGGAAGATTTTTAACTGAGAGAACTTTTGTGGCCTGAGAAAGCGAATTCAAGGTTTCTCCACTCGCACCCTCTGCCAGTAGAACATTCACTAAACCGGGTTCTAAATCATCGGCAAGTTTGAACTCAGGCTGATAAATAACGACCCGATCTACAAAGAAAAGCTCTTCCACTTCTTTGGCCTGTTTAGGTGTCATCTGGGCCTCGAAGGCATAATTTGGAACGGGATTGATGAGTTCTACACCTTTACTTTCCAGCTCAGTAGTCCACTCTGGATTGACCGGAGCTATCATATCGACTATGTAAAGACCTTCAGTTCCCGGCTTGTAGCTATCTATGGTCAACTCCTCCTCCAGATCTGGATACCCTTCAGAAGTATCGAATTCGTATCCTTTAACGTTCAGTTCGTTTTTATGCTCCAATCTATCTATTTCATACTGTCTACTCAATCCGGACAGTTCTCGTTCGGTAGACTTGAATAAAATGAAATTCCCATAACTATCCAATACTTCTCCACGGTTTTTTAGTTCTTCAATATCTAATTCGCCTTCGAAGTCCTTTATCAGGACTACTTTTTCATCTGATGATTCTTCAGATTTCACTCCCAACGTCGCCGTAACAGACAATCCGGATATTACCAGTACACATACCAAAAAAACGGAAAAAAACTTATTAGAATTTTTTTCGAGCATTTGTTGATCTCTCCATTATTTACACACATCTCAGCATTTCATATAAATATTTTCTTCATCCCCCTCTTTATATGTCCGGAGAGTTTGAATATAGGTGTATTTAGGTGTACTTCACTAAGAATTCATCAATCCTTCGATTTCAAGGAGCTTATCAGCTATCTTTTTGCCCTTCTCCGTCAGTTTTAGGGAAAACATCCTTCGATTAGGGATCCGCTTTGTAAGCTCTACTATTTCCTCCTCTTCCATCTTGACCGCTAATTTTCTTATCGTTTTATAATCATCGGCCACATCTGGGCGGGTCTCTGCTAGCGAGGTCTCTCCATTTCTTTTAAGGAACAGTATCAATGAGATAGAGCTAGGTCTTTCAAGCGATGAGTTTTCTAGTCTTGTCATGGAATAAAATATATTCTTCTCCTTATAATCTTTTTGTTAGGGAGGTATGAACCGACAAATCCTTTTGAAACTTGATTAGACCCCGAGAGTGTCTTTGAGTTTTTCGATGGTGTTCTCCGCAAAACCACGCACTTCATCATGTGTGTCTTTAAGGACCTTGTTCAATTTAGGTAAACTACTTTCATCGGCGATACCGGACTCTGCAAGAGAACGAAGGGCATCTACGGCGAACTCCCGCACTCTAACATCATCGTCTTCTAGGGCTTTATTCAACTTTGGGATGCTGCTCTTATCGGCTACACCTGCTTCAGCAAGTTGTCCGATAGCTAGCACGGCACTCATCCGTACATCTTCGTCGTGATCTTCCAAGAGAGCGTTCAACCTTGGTATACTGCTTTCGTCGGCAACGCCTTCATACCATGCAAGGTCTCCGAGCGAGTCGGCAGCTTCGAAGCGTATTTCTTCGTCAGAGTGGCTTAAGCATTTGTTGAGTTCTTGGATGTCTTTCTCTTCTTTTAGCTTTTCCACGTCAGGCTTATCGGTATCTTTAAAATCCTTTTTTTCCTCACTTTCTGGGACATCCTCCTTAGTTTCAACACTTTCACTTGTCAGTTCGTTCCCGCATTTCTTACAGTAGTTCGCATCAAGATCGTTTTTTGTGCCACAATTACTGCATTCTTTCATATAGATGTCTCCTATGTTTAGTGGGCGAAACTTTACAAAAAAGAGTTCCGCCTTATTGTGTAACGATACATTTTTCTCCTATTTAATACCAACTCTTGATTTAACTCTTTAAAGCACATATGACTTATATATAGATGCTCCATGGGTGGTACCAGTTAACCCATCTGGGGACTACCAGTAATTATAAATATCTAAATCATTTTATAAACCCCGAGGTTGAATATGATGTTAAACTGCTTCCTTCCTGAACAGAACATGGGCAAATTACTCGGCATGTTTATGGCATTAGTATTGGTATTTTCCCTCCTATATTCAGTCTCGGCGGGAACACAAGCCTCGATAGAACCTATCCAAAAGCCCGGATGGGAAAAGGGGGATTATTGGAACTACACCTTCAATACCACGGGATCGACACCGCAACTGAAGGAGATGAACCAGGACGGTTCGATGAACCTCTCCGTTATGGGTGAAGAAAATATAAGGGTAGAGGGCGAATGGATCAACGTTTATAATGTCTCCTATCAAAGTGATTATGTCACAACGGGATATGCGGAAAGGTATGGTTTGGAATTTGACTATGAATTCGACGGCACTACCGAGGGTGATTTATACTATGATATCGAGACCCTAGAACTTGTTTCCGGTCAATATACTCATGAAATGGCTGGTGATATCATACTTCCCGTCTTAGATGACGTCTACACAGAGATAACTATAGATGTTGAGCTTGAAAATAAGGCGGTAGTAGGTGATAGGGACTATGGAGATTTCTATTCGTTCCCTATCTCAGAGTCTGATGAATGGAGATCTCAGTCGGATATATACAAATATTCTTACCAACATACTGACTACGAGGATCCACCAGTTGGTTTTCCAAATGAAGAATGGATTGAAGAGGAATATACACTTTATCATGACTATGATCTACAGACGGCGTCACTCGGATCGGGTGAAGGCGGATTTAAGATATTTGGCGAAGATAATTGGAACCAAGAAGGTAGATATAGAGACAAGGAGGATGGTGAGGATTGGAGCGATTGGAAAGATCTCAACAAAAGTGAGACCGGTAGCATAGAAGATGAATTTTATCGAACGACTGGAAATTCAAAATATATATCCAAGCAAAATATCTTTCACAATACACTCGACTATTATCTAGACAATGCGACTTTTGATCTTGACACATATGGTTACGATCCTGATCTGTACGCGGTAGAAGCACAGGTGGAGGAGGGTGCTAACCAGACTAACCCTGGAGGAGATGTGGAGTACAATTTCACGGTGAGCAATTTAGGTAAAGTCGAGGACACGATAGATTGGGAGCTTTTGAATGAGGATGCTGTAGAGTCGGTAGAGGGGCCGGAGAATATTACTTTAGCTCCTGACGAAAGCGAAACTGTGTCGATCAAATTAAAGTTTTCTGAGAACGCTAGTGTCGGTGAAACCTATGAACACGAGATAAGGTTTTATTCGGAGAACGATCCTTCAGTAGATGATACGGTTTTGATCGAGACAGAGATATTAA
>CAYWYD010000001.1:62031-120686 GCA_964462425.1 uncultured Thermoplasmata archaeon | reverse complement strand
ATCATTCTGAACTTGAAGGTGTAGAGCAGGTCACAGCAGAACTTATCGCTGATGAAACAGATGAAAAGGTGGACTCAGAGAGCTGGGCTATAGAATGGATAGATCCGAATTTACCCTATATAGAAGATAGTTCTCCATCTTTTTCTAATGTCCATGTAGTGACAGGTGACTCTAAAGAATTCAGTGTAGATGTCGGTAACTCAGAAAATGGGGAGATAGAAGTAGAATGGTATGTGGATGGAGAAAAAAAGGCAGAGGGCAAAAGTTTTACCCTTGAAACCGAAAACCTTGACAGCAGCGAGCATGAGGTCAAAGCTGAATTGATCGATGAAACTGGTGGTGAGACGTTAGACCAAAAAAGTTGGACCGTAGAGGTTAGAGAAGAGACGGGTCCTGATTTGATGCTCTATCTTCTTGTAGCCATCCCTATAGTACTTATTGTAGTAGGGATCGGCCTATACTATAAGAAGAGTCAGGGAGAAGATGATGACCAGACCTCTCCACCTCCACCGCCGGTCAATAGTGGCTCTTCTGATGATGAGCCAAAAGATAGCTAGTGAGAGAAGTAGAATTTAAAATTAGAAATAGATGTGTAGGATGAACTGATTGATAGAACTGTGATCATAAACTGCTCTGAGAGTAGTAAAACCGACTTTTGAAGTCGATTGGGTCTGCTCGCCCTCTATATTGCCTTCTCGTATGAATTTTCGCACTCCCGGAATCCTTTTCATCGAGCACTTCGGCAACCCACTCTTCGTTCTTGGTCATATCGACCAACTTTTCCTTTTCAAATCTTTTTCCGAGATCCTTTACGACGTCTTCGGTAAAGAAATCCTGTGTCTTCCGAGGATTCACCACTGCATAGGAATTGGGAGTACTGGCCAAGTCTAAAAGTGCACGGTTATTCATCAACCCATCGACGATGTTTCTGAAATAGCGTCCATGTTTCAATCGCTTTATCGAAGCTTTATCAACATAGGGGAGCATGTCCTTCAAAAATTTCGAGAGGTTCACTCGATTCGTATTTTGATAGGTATCCCACCTATCGCTGTACTCACATTTTATGTAGGCTTCTCTTCCAACCTCTTCCCTTATAGTTTTAGATTTCAGGAAATAGGGATCTATCTGTAATTTTTCTTCCACCTTCTTGACGTCCTTTAGCGATTCATACTTGAGATGTTCTAGTTTGAGATAGTCGGCATGTTTGTCCCTTCTCTGCTGAAAATCGTCTACTCGCTCCTCCCGAGAATACCTCTCTATTACGGATCGATTGATCTCGATCAGCTGAAATTCCCTCAGCCTTATATCCATATTATTAATGATATTACTTTTTCCTTTACTTATTTCTTTTGCTAGAGAATCGAAGTAATTTTTATTTTGGAGCAATATTTTCGAGATCTAAAAAAGAGATAGAAAAAAAGTTGTTAAAAAGTTCAATCTTTTATCTCATTTCGGAGAACTGTTTCTGTTAAATAGGGATGAACTCATTTGATTTCTTTCCTCGACCGTCTCAAATGGGCTGTTTTCAAACTGAAGTCATCATCAACTTGCCGTGCTTCACGCCTTTCGTGCTCTTCAATTTATCCGCTATCTTCTTTATATCCTGTGGCTTACCCCTGATAGCCATCGTCTCCATGCAGTTGTGTTTGTCTAGATGTATGTGCATGGTCGAGACGATATGTGTGTGGTCTTTATGCTGCAGATCGGTCAGTTTGTCCGCGATACCCTTCTTCTCGTGGTCGTAGATGAGAGTTAAGGACCCGTAGACTTCTTCGTCAGAACTCTCCCATTTTTCCTCTACCAAAAAATCTCTTATCAGGTCCCTGATCGCCTCTGATCGGTTAGTGTACATCTTTTCCTCTAGCTTCTGGTCGAATCTTTCCAACAGTTCTGTCGGAACTGATACTCCGAATCTCGTCGTGTCATCCATCTTGATCACATCCATGTTATCTATGTCACGGATATATACTTTTCGTGTTACTCTATCCGAAAAACTTAACAATGTTACCAATATGATTTTCGTGCTACATTATATGAGGTAAATGAATATGAATAACACGATGGACCCTCGCGCGGATATATGGAAGCTGGTCGAAGACGACAAAATGGATGAACTCTTGGATCGGGCGGCGAAACTCCACGGCCACTACTGTCCTGGATTGGCGATCGGTGTGAAGGGGGCTCATACAGCATTAAAAAAGATGGATGTAGAGCCAGAAGGTATGGAAAATGTATTAGCTGTGATGGAGACAAATAACTGCGCTTCTGATGGTGTACAGATCGTTACGGGATGTACCTTCGGTAACAATTCACTCGTATTTAGGGATCTAGGTAAGACGGCCTTAACTCTCGCCAAAAGAGATGGGAGGGGCATCAGACTTTTATCTAAGCCGGACTCAAGCGATAAATGGTCGGGAGAATTTCCTGAGTACGAGGAATTGTTTGAAAAAGTGGTCACTAACAGAGAAGGAACTGAAGAGGATAAAAGAAAATTCTCCAGATTGGCTAAGAAAGTATCGCATCATGTGGTGAATCTACCCGCTGAGGATCTGTTCAAAATAGAAGAAGTAGATGTCGAGATACCAGAATATGCCCCAATCCATGAAAGTCATATATGTGATGACTGTGGAGAGAGTGTGATGGCTACAAGAACAGTGGAGAAAGAGAATAAAATTTTGTGTCTCGAGTGTTCGAGTGAACGATACGATGAACTAACCGGCTTCGGTATAGCGAGAGGTAGTGGGAAGCATGAATAAAAAGATAGCTCTTCTATTCGTGATTATACTGGTCCTTCCTATTTTAAGCACCGGCTGTATAGAATTCGAAAACGAAATGGAAACCATGAAGGTTAGAGACGCTGCAGGTAGAGAAGTCGATGTGCCGACCGAAGTCGAAGAGGTCGTAGGCGTGGGAGCCGGGGCCCTCCGACTTTTAGTTTATATGAACGCGACGGAGATGGTGGTGGGCGTAGAAGATTTCGAGAAAAGGGACGATGCAAGACCATACGTCATGGCGAATCCGGGATTACAGGATAAACCGAGCATCGGGCCGATGCACGGAGGCGATACCGAACTGATCATGGATGTAGATCCTGATGTTATATTTTGGAGTTATGCGGAAGAAGGAGAAGCCGATGACCTGCAGAGTAAGACCGGGATCCCCGTTGTCGTGTTAGATTACGGTGACCTTGGAGAGAATAAAGATAGTCTATACGAGGACTTGAATTTGATCGGCAAAGTTTTGGGCAAGGAAAAAAGAGCTAAGCATCTACAGGGTTTTATGAACGGCGTGATTTCAGACTTGAACGATAGAACGAAAGATATACCTGAGGAAGAGAAAAACCGGTCCTACGTGGGAGGTATAGGTCATAAAGGAGCTCACGGTATGGTATCTACCCGTCCGCGATATACTCCCTTAGAACTGGTCAACGGGAAAAATGTAGCTGGAGGGTTAGATTCGGACCACGCCATGGTCGACAAGGAACAGATAGTCGAATGGGACCCCGAGATGCTGTTTGTCGATATGGGTGGGTATGAATTGGTCATGGAGGATTTACAGAACGAGGAACTTTACGAGGAACTTGATTCGGTGAAGAATGACGAGATATACGGCGTCATGCCTTTCAACTATTACACCGCCAACTTCGGGACCATACTGATAAGTTCATATTATGTAGGGGAAGTACTGTTCCCTGAACATTTTGAAGACGTCAAGGTCGAAAAGAAAGCCGACGAGATCTATGGGGAACTGGTCGGAGAAGATGTTTTCGAGGAGATGAAGGATACGTTCGGCGGTTTCGAAAAGATAGATATGCAGGAGTGAAGGATGACTGAAGATAAAAATATCCTAGAGGAATATGAGAGTTATGTCTCTAAGAAGATCTTCTTTATCACCGCATCTCTCATTTTTCTCTTCCTCCTGGTAGTCCTGTCCGTATCGATAGGCCCTTCTAACATGCCTTTAAAGGATGTTTTTTGGGCGGTCTTTGGAAAGGGAGTGCGGAAGGACGTACGTATCGTCTGGCGGGCGAGGATGCCGCGGGTGGTGGGAGCTATATTAGCTGGTATCGGTTTGTCGGTGGCCGGCGCTACCATGCAGAGTATACTCCGGAACCCGCTCGGCTCTCCCTCCACCATGGGTATATCTTCTGCCGCCGCTTTCGGAGCTGCATTTTCCATCTTATTCATAGGTACCGGGCGAACGGCGAGCAGTGCCTTAGATTCCTTTCTGATCAGCAATCCTTACCTTACCACGTTTTCTGCCTTCTCGTTCGCCATGATCTCGACCCTTATCATACTACTTTTAGTCAGATTCATAGACGCTTCACCGGCCACTTTGATCCTGACCGGAGTGGCTTTAGGGTCTCTGTTCCAGGCAGGTACGCTCTCACTCCAGTATTTCACCTCGGACGAATCTAGCCTTGCAGCTTTCATCTCGTGGACTTTTGGTGATATCGGTAAAGCTAACTGGAACGGTATACTGATCTTGGCAGCGGTCGTAATACCAGCAGCGATATATTTTGTTAAAAAAAGCTGGGACTACAACGCTCTCGACAGTGGAGACGAGACCGCTAAAAGTTTAGGAGTGGATATCGAGAAGACTAGAATTTTGGGGATGGTGTTTTCCTCTCTCGTCACCGCGGTCGTAGTCTCGTTCTTCGGTATGATAAGCTTCGTAGGACTGGTAGTTCCTCACATCGTTAGAAGGTCGATAGGAGGTGACGAGAGGTATCTCATGCCCGCTTCGATATTTTTTGGAGCCGCTTTCCTCCTCGCCTGCGATACCGCCGCTAGGACCGTGATATCTCCTGAGATATTACCGGTCGGCATAATCACCTCCTTCATGGGAGCCCCGCTTTTCATATACGTGCTGATAGAAGGGAGGTCATACTGGTGACTCGTCTCGCTGCAGAGAATCTAAATTTCGCCTACGATGGAGGAAAAACAGTCCTCAAAGGGATCGATATCGAGGTTGGGAAAGGCGAGATAGTAGCTCTCGTCGGTCCGAACGGTTCCGGTAAGACCACTCTGCTGAAGTGTTTAGCGGATTTTCAACAACCCGAAAAAGGTACCGTTACAATAGAGGAGAAGGATATAGCGGATTATACACTCAACGAGAAAGCGAGAAAATTAGGTTACGTGCCGCAGATCGAGAACCTCACTTTTCCTTCTACGGTTTTCGATACGATCTTGATGGGAAGAAAACCTTACATCTCCTGGAACCCCTCAAAGGAAGACAAAAGGATCGTCTCCGACGTCATGGATAAACTCGATCTGAAGGATCTAGCCATGAGGGATATCAACGAGTTGAGCGGAGGTCAAAGACAGAAAGTCTTCGTCGCTAGAGCGCTAGCTCAACGTCCAAACGTGTTACTCTTGGACGAACCTACCAGTGATCTTGATTTGAAGCATCGTTTAGAAGTTTTGAACATAATAAGAGAACAGACTGAGAGAGGTATATCCTCGATCATAGCCATCCATGATCTCAATATGGCTGTGAGGTACAGCGACAGGATCGTGATGCTGAAAGACGGAAAGGTACACGCCTCGGGTGGGAAGGAGATCGTCAAGCCGGAAAATATAGAGGAAGTGTATGAGGTCAAAGCCGAGATCGGAGAACACGGAGGTAGCTTGACTATAACTCCGGATGAGCCGATCGGCTAGAAGTGAAGATAAGTTAGGAATCTATCGAATTGGACCACTTACTTTTTGAACATCACCAAGACTGAACTGTTTAGAAAACATCAGAGCTGCTTTTCCACCTTCTCCGGTATATCCCAGATCGTCTCGGCTAGCTCCACTCCTGCTTTCTCAAAGGCTCTGATTTTGCTCTCTATGGTTCCCTTGTTTCCTCTCACTATAGCTCCGGCATGACCCATCCTTTTCTGTTTCGGTGCGGTCCTACCAGCTAGGAACCCGATCACCGGCTTCGTCCCTTTTTTGCTTATGAATTCACAAGCTTCTTCTTCCATGATGCCTCCTATCTCGCCGACAAGGACTATGATCTCGGTCTCATCGTCCTCTTCTAACATCTCCACGGCTTCGACCATCTGAGTTCCGACTATAGGATCTCCGCCGACCCCCATCACTGCACTTTGACCGATACCATTTTCCGTGAGATTTCCGGCTATCTCCCCGGTCAGGGTACCGCTCCTCGAAACGATCGCCACGTTTCCGGGCGCCATCATCGAGGGAGATGAAAGCATCCCTAACGCTATTTCGCCGGGGATCGCTATACCGGGCGTGTTGGGCCCTATATATTGGAAGTTTTCACTTTCCTCCGCATATTTTTTGATCCTCATCTCGTCCTGGTAGGGGACCCAATCACTGATCACGACACTGAATCCGATCCCAGCGTTTATCGCCTCGTTGACCGCATCCTCCACGTAGGGAGCGGGAACGTAAACCGTCGAAACGTCTATATCATGATGCTCTAGGCTCTCTTTTACAGTATCATATACCGGTATACCATGAACAGTCTCTCCTCCTTTTCCCGGCGTGACGCCGGCGACGATGTCAGTCCCGCATTCCAACATGAGTTCGGTCTGTTTCTTACCGAGCCTTCCCGTGATGCCCTGTACTACGACCTTCGATCCATCATCTATCAATATCCCCATATTTTCACCTCCTCTCAGGTTGCTCAATAGCGGCTTTCACGCCTTTTTCGAGATCCGTGAACAGGTTTACTTTCGAGTCTTTCAGAAGTTCCTTTGTCCTCTCGACATATCGTTTTCGTCCACGGACAACGAGTATGACCGGCACCTTTACATCCTTATTTTCTTCGATCGCCTTCAAGAAGCCGCTGACCATCGCCTCGGGAGTACTCATCATGAAGCGTATAGTGACCAGTACAGCTCTCACTTTTTTCTCCTTCTCGCTCTTCTTGAATAATATGGTCAGGGCATCTTTCATCTTTTCCTCGCTGAGGCCCCCTCCAGTGTCCAAGAACGCGGCGGGAGAACCCCCTTCACTGTTTATCAGGTCCATCAACGCCATGGCGAGACCGGCACCGTTGGCCATGATCGCTATGCTTCCGTCTAGGTCAACGTAATTGAGTCCCTTCTCTCTAGCTTCCATCTCGAGAGAGTTCTCGATATGACGATCTTTCTTCTTTTTGAACTCGGGATGACGGAATAGGGAATTATCGTCGATGACTATCTTCGAGTCGGCGGCCACCAATCTTCCACCGCGTGTTTTAACGAGAGGATTGATCTCTGATAGTTTAGCATCGTATGACTCGAAGACCTCGTAAAGCTGGAACAGCACGTCGCTGAAAGATCTGAAGGTATCTTTCTCGAGACCTAGTTCTTTGGCAAGATCTCTAGCCTGATAAGGTTTCAGACCGGAGCGGGGGTCGACCTTCGTTCTCTCTATCTTTTCGGGACTTTTCTCGGCTATCCTCTCTATATCGACTCCGCCTTCAGAGCTTATTATTATCTCCGGTTCTCCCTTCTCGTCGTCTCCGACTATACCACAGTACATCTCGCTTTCTATGTCGAGGCGTTCCTCGGCCAGAAGAGTATCGACTTTTTCCCTTTTGATCTCGCTGCCTAGTAACTCTCTAGCTGCTTTTTTCGCTTCCTTTTTGCTCTCCACTATCTTTATACCTCCAGCTTTTCCCCGCCCTCCTACAGGGATCTGAGCCTTCAACACCATCGGAAGCCCTACTTTCTCGACGGCATCCGGTACTCCTTCAGGGCTGTTTAGAATGATCCTATCTGGAGCCTGGATATCGAATTTTTCGAAAATATCTTTACCCTCGAACTCGTACAAACGCATATCTGAATTGGAGGTGTAGGAGCGGCTTTAAAATTTTTGGTAACCGTTCGATCGACCTCGTTCGATGTTGAGTTATGCCCCTAGACTTTCCTCATCATCATAGCTCGATTCCGGAAAAGATAAAATGGACGAACAACACTATCGAACCATGCGGATCGACATCCCCTATGCCGGCGAGAAGGTAGAAGTAGATATCGACGATGAGAGAGTCAACGCGGTGCTTTATCCAAACGAAGTGGAGAAAAAAGATGAGGAGCGAATCCTCCTTGAGGCACTAGAAGACCCCGTGGATAGACCTGGTTTTTCCGAGTTCGTGACCGACGGCACTATTTTCATAGTCAACGATGCGACGAGACCGACTCCGACTTCTCGCGTTTTAGAATCGATGGAAGAGGAGATAGAAAAACACGACGTCGAATTCATCGTCGCGGCGGGCTCTCATCGAGAGCCGACGAAAGAGGAATACGAGCAGATATTCGGCGAGATCTATGAAGAAAATAAAGCCGATATCTATTATCACGATGCGAAGAACGACCAGATGGTGGATCACGGGGAAACTGAGAGGGGAACGCAGGTAAAGTTCAACAGGAAAGTTTGCGAAGCTGAGAACGTAGTGGCTATAAACACCGTTGAGCCGCACTACTTCGCCGGTTTCACGGGCGGTCGAAAGTCTTTCTTACCCGGCGTAGCTTCCTACGAAACCATCACGCAAAATCACGAATCCGCCTTAGAAGAGGAAGCGAGAACCCTCAGGTTGGAAGGTAACCCGGTCCACGAAGATATGATGGAAGCATTCTACAAATTTGAAGGCGAAGTGTTTGCCCTGAACATGACACTAGACAAAGACGGTGACGTTCACAGCGCGACAGCCGGTGATATGGAAAAATCGTTCCTCAGTGAAGTCGAGGTCGCCAAAGACGTTTTCGGCGTGTCGATCGAACAGAAGTCAGAAGTGGTCGTCACTGCGGCTCATCCTATAGACTTGAATCTATATCAGAGTCACAAGGCGCTCGAGAACGGTAAACTCGCATTGAAGGAAGGAGGTATCATCATCCTGGTATCGGCGTGTCCCGAAGGTATAGGTCCGAGGAACTTTTACGACCTGATGGCTTCGATGGATGATCCCGAGGGTGTGATGGAAAAGATAGAGGAAGAATACAAGCTCGGATATCACAAGGCCGCTAAGATGGTAGAAGTTTGTGAAAACTCATCGATGTGGTGCGTCTCGAAATTGGATGAAGATGTGGCCGAAAAGGCCTTTATCGAATCCAAGGATGATATCCAAGCCGCGGTCGATGAGGCTATCGATGAAACGGACGGTAAGGCTACAGTTTTGGTAGAGGGCGGCATGGTCGTTCCGATCGTCGGAAGGGATTGACCTTCAAAAAAGTCAAAAACAGATTTAAACAAGGGGTTATTATCTACTCACCATGACGTCATCGGAACTTAAGATAAGGGAAGTTCGAAGATCGGATGAAGAGGAAATCGTCGAGATGACTTCTGAGATATGGGATGGGCAAGATTACGTTCCCGATCATTTTGACCGTTGGATAGAAGACGGAGGTTTCATCTGTGGGACGGTAGATGGGGAAATAGTAGCGCTGGCTAAACACACGTGGCACACCGATGATATCCTCTGGCTCGAAGGACTTAGAGTTCACCCTGATCACCAGGAAGAGGGTTATGGAAGAGCCATGATCGAAGGTCAATTAGAATTTATGGAAGATCTAGATTACTCCGTCGCTAGGTTCCTGACTTCAGGCGATAAGACCCCTGTCAAGAAAGTCGTCGAAGACCTGGGCTTCGAAGTCAAAAAGATATATGATTATCTCGGATTGAACGAGGAAGATCTAGAGGCGATGAAATCACCTTCCAACGAAAAGATGAAAAGAGTGAAGCGGGAGAGTGATGAAAAAGAGGTGACAGATTTCGTCCTATCATCTCAGGAATTGGAGGAAAACGAAGGTCTGTATTTAGAGCATTGGACCGCTTATCCTATGGATGAACAGCTGATCGAAGATAGAGTCGAAAATGGTCATTGCTATTCCGTGAGAGACAAAGAAACAGGTGAGATAAAGGCCTTGATGTTCCTCCAGCTTCACGAAGATTACGACTCTTTGAGCGCCACTTTTGCCTGTGGTTCCCACGAAGGCATGAAAGCGCTGTTCGATTTTGGAATCAAATATTGCCTTGAAAAAGAATATGATGGGTTCAGATTGAAGACCGCCTCAGAGAGCGTTATAAATGCTGCTGAAGATGTAGGTTTCAGCTATTCTGACCATCACCCCTATACCGTAGTCTATGAATACGAGAAAAACTGAAGGATATTCGGAATAGAGTGCTAAAATCAAGCGATATATCTCAGTACATAATTCCGCCTTTTTTTTCAATTCTTTTCGAAAACTTTATTATGTTCTCTATACCCGTGTTATATGATGGTTGAGCTAAAAACACATCCCGTAATAAACATCTTCGAAGTAGCGGGAGTTACCTTTTTAGCCTTTTTATTATCTGTATTGGTAGGCGTCATCTTTTTGGTTCCGTTATTATTTCTGGGATATGGGATCGGTAACACCTTAGTACTCGTAGGTATTACCATCGTTGGGCAGATCGGGTTCTTGGTAGTAGGATATCTTTACATCTATCTTCGAAAGATAAAGGTGCCCATCAACCCTCCGTCTCGCTCTGATTTGCTACATATCGGCGGGGGAACCATACTGGTCCTTATTACAGCTATAGTCCTCAGTAGAGTTCTACTTTTATTTGATCTTATGCCGCAGTCCGTCATCGAGGATATCGGAAAGACCGATCCGACTTTTTTGCTCATCCTCGCCATACTCTCTATTGTTCTCATCGCTCCCGCCGAAGAACTGTTGTTCAGGGGAGCTATTCAAGGACGACTTAGGCAGAATTTTGGACCACTCCCCGCCATATTAACCGCGAGCTTTTTATTTGGCTCCCTTCACCTGGGTAACTACGATGGAGGGTTTCTTCTTCCTATCATCGCTGGAGCGTTTCTCATCGTGGTCATAGGTTTGATTCTAGGTGTATTATACAAAAGAACTAAAAATCTGCTGGTTCCGATCTTTGTCCATGCTGTGTATAATATCGTTATTTTAGTGACTAGTTATTTAACTCTAGTTTGATTACTCTTTGAAGACTTCCTTTTCGTACGCAATCCTCTTTTGGAAAGAGGTTTAGGAAGATTTTCCTCTTATTCTTCTATATTTTCTAACGAATCAAGGATCTTTTCGGAGAGAGCCGGCCCTATGCCCTTTATCTCCTGTAATTCTTCTGCAGAAGTCTCTCGAAGATCTTCTAAAGACTTGATACCGTTCTCGTAGAGGTTTTCGGCTTTGCTTGTTCCTACGCCCTTAAGCTGAGTCAATTTTTCGAAAGCCTCTTCCTTGGCTATGTCTTCTGGTACTGGGGGCTCTTTGAATTCTTCTGGCACTGGGAACTCTTCAGCCTTTTCCGATTCTTCGGTTTCTTCCAATTCTTCAGTCTCTTCCAGTTCTTCGGGCTCTTCTATATTTTCAGATTCTTCTGTTCCTACTGGGCTCTCTTCTTCTCCATAGATTCTAGTTTCTTCTTCCATCGTCATCTCTTCATCTTCTTCTATCCACTCGCTTTCTTCGCTAGATTTTTCCTCAGTTGTATCTTCAGGTGGAGGCGCAGTTTTTTCTGTCATCTCTCTTTTTTCCAAGGTCGGGGTTTCTTCTTTCTTTTCTAGGGAAGACATCTCTTCTTCCTCTTCCCCCTCCCGTTTCCAACTTAAGAACACGATTGCCGATATCAAAATCAGAATGAGCAGTAATATCAATGGTAACAGACAAGACAACGTAGGTAACTTGAAATCAGAATCATCTTCCTCACCTACTTTAAAACTTACTGTTCCATTGCCTTCGTTCCCGGCATTATCTACGGCTTTTATTTCAATATCATGTTCTCCCTGGGAGAGATTCGTGAAAGTGTATGCTTCATCTTCACCGTCAGAGACTTGTGTCAAAGTGTATTCTTTATCTTCATCGACGGATATCCATTTTTCTCCATCCAATCTTATCTCAAAACTCTTTATCCCACTAGGTCCAGCAGTGCAGTTCCATTCCACCGTGACAGAGTTTTCATCTAAATTTTTTCCATCTTCTGGTGAAGTGATATCTATTTCAGGGGGCAACGTGTCGACTATGAAACTCACGCTGTCGGTACCTCTATTCTCCTCTGAATCGGTCACTCTAACCACTATCGTATGCTCTCCGTTATCAAGATTTTCTAAGGTGTGTTCAGTCTCCGTACCGACACTTTCCCAGCTATTTTCTCCTACTTTGACCTCATAATAATCTAGGTTATCGACCTCGGTAGGAGTTTCCCATTCCAAGGTGACCTTATCCTCGCCAAAAATATCACCATCTTTAGGAGATGTGATATTGATATTTAAAGTACCAGTTTCGACCACAAAACTGACAGAATCTGTAATCGACTCTTCGCCTCTTACCGCTTTCACTTCAACGAAATGTTCGCCGTCTCCTAGATCTTTGAAGGTGTAAGACTTCTCCGTGTTCACATTGTTCCAAGTCTCCTCGTTCAGCCTGATCTCGTGATACTCTACATTCGTAGAGGTCCATTCCACGGTCACATCAGATCTAGAAAATTCCATTCCTTCCTCAGGTGAAAGGATATTCACGGAAAGCATATCGGGATCTACAGTGAATGTGACATTGTCCGTAACCGAGACATCCCCTTTTACTGCTTTCACTTCAACGAAATGCTCACCTTCTCCTAGATCTTCGAAAGTGTACGAGGTTTCCATTCCCTCATCGATCCACTCATCCTCGTTCAGCCTGATCTCGTGATGATCTACATTTCCTGAATTCCATTCGACAGTGACATCAGGAGGTACCTCGGAGCCTTCTTCGGGAGTGATTATTTCCACCCAAACTTCTCCCTCTGATAGGACTGTCAATGAAGTATTAGCCGTGAAAGTAGTACCATCTGCGGAGTAACTCCCTGTTACATTCCAATCGCCGGCATTCTCGGATTCGTATTCGTTCCCAGTCCAATTCCCTCCTGCTCCGTCTTCTATAGACCAGTCCATATCGCTCGTTACATTTTCTACCCTATTTTCGAACTCATCGTATGTGAAAGCATAATAGGTGATCGTTTCCCCTAAGGCTATCGTTTCTTGCTTAGGCTCTATTTCTATTTGATCTGGATTTGCTGGATCGACATGAAGGATCGCATCTTCTTCGATCCCGTTATATTCTCCCGTTACTGTCCATTCCCCAGCACTTTCCGCAGCATATACATTGTTCACCCAAGCACCTCCTGCACCTTCTTCTATCGTCCAATTAGTGTCATCGGTCACCTCTCCTATTTCGGTATTAGTCTCGTCGTAGGCTGTCGCTGTGTACGTGACACTATCACCAGCAGCCACCGTTTCTTCCGCTGGTTGTATCTCGATACTGTCCGCTTCACTTTGTTCCACTTTCACAGTGACTATGGATGATGTAACATTATCATAGGTAGCTTTCACTTGGTATTCTCCGATTTCGGTTTTATCGAATAACCCACTTACGCTTGCATTCTCCCATATGAATTCTGTATCTTCATCTTCTATCAGGTTGTCGTACTCATCGTAGGCCTGGGCCGAGAAATCTATCGTCTCTCCAGGCGTTATGTTCTGATCCTCGTCGGGTTCGATCGTAACATGATCCACAGCTAAAACCTCGACTGTAACGGTGACCTCTGGAGAGGATACATTGTTATAGGTAGCTAGCACATCGTATTCTCCTGTTTTTGTCTCACGGAACACTCCGCTTTCATCCGTGTTCTCCCATATGAATTCTGTATCGTCGTCTTCTATCAAGTTGTCATTTTCATCATATGCCGCGGCATCGAAGTCTTCCTCTTTTCCTGCCAGTAATGTGAAGTTCTCCGAAGGAGCGATCTCTACGTACTCCAGTCTGGCATGCTCGACTATCAAAGTGGCGTCATCATTGAATTCGTTTCCTCCATGGGTATAGGTACCTGTAACGTTCCATGTACCTTCGAATTCTGAGGTGTAAATATTCTCATCCCATTCACCTCCTGCACCATCTTCTATCGACCAATTGGTTTGCCCCGTGACGTCCCTTATCTCGGTGTCGTTTTCGTCATAGGCGGTGGCGTTGTATTCTTGCGTTTCTCTTTGGGGTATACTTGACTCCTGGGGTAAAATATCTATACGATCAACAACAAAAGGTTCCTGTTTTTGCTCAGTATTGTTCTCTTCTAAGCCGTTCTCGCCTACAGCTCGAACCACGTACCACCAGTATATGTCATCAACCACACCTCTATCCTTATCGAGATATGAATATTCCTCTGATCCGTCTGCCTCAACGCTCCCGATCAGAGATGTGTTGGCCCAGGGGCCATCCTTTTCTTCTGACCGATAAATATTGTAATGAGAAATATTTTCAGGATCATCTGGACTAGCTTCCCATCTAACCATATTATGATCGGCACTTTCTTTCTCTTCGAAAAGGACGCTTATATTGTCCATCCAAATATCCCCTACGGATCTCCTGCCTAACACCTGTAGATGCATGTATGCTCTGACAGCATTAACACTTCCATTCGGTTCATAGCTCTCATTTGGTCCAAAATCGACCCATCCCGTATCTCCCTCGGAGGTGTCCGAGTTGTTGTATATGGTTTGCCACCCGGTTTCAGTATCATTGACAAGAATCGTAACCGTAGCTTTGTCTATACTACCTATTATACCTTCTTGAATCTCCTTTCTAAAAGCCGCATTCACGCGAATTGTAGTAGAAATCCCATCTAGCTCTTGTTCCCAGTAAGATTCTTCTGTGACAGGATCTCTACCTCCTTCTGCCCGGATATGAATTGAACCTCCTTTTTCATAAGACTCCTCAACCCATCCCGCATCCCCACCTGCCTGCTCTTCCGTAAGGACCCATGGTTCAACACCCCCGATGAAATCACCATTCTTCACGGCTTCGATATAAGGACCTTGATGCTCCACAGTTAGATTTCTAGGAGATAGCGGAGGCGTGCCTTCTATCGAAAAGAAATCTTCGCTTGTTCCTTCGGAACTACGACCGAGTTCATCCCAGACCCGGGCCCTGATTAAACATTCGTTACTATGCTCGTTGGGTATTATCCACTGATGGCTGCCATCATCCCCCAGGTCTGTGGCTATACTGGTCCATGTTTCTCCAGCATCTGAACTGTACCATAGATCGATCGAATCTATTGGTTCGTCTCCTTTTTCAGTAGTCCAAGTAATATTCTCCTTCGCTCCTGCCTTCCAAATATCCTCGTTATTAGGTGCTGTCAGATTGATCAAAGGGGGCCCAGGTTCTCGACCAGGACCTGTGTTATTCTCCCCGCTCTCACCGATAGATCTGACCTGGTACCACCAGTAAGTGTCGTCTAGTTCGCCTTTGCCTTCGTCTATAAACTCGTAATTTGCGGACCCATCCGCTTCGACTGTTCCAACATCTGCGTAATTCCCCTCTTCATTCTCCGAACGATAGATGTGGTACTCGGTAACCTTGTCCGGATCGTCTGGACTTGCCTCCCATGTGATCAGATTGTCCTCTTTTCCTTCGGTAACTCTGATCTCGTAGATATTGTGGTTATCCCCTTGACTCAAGAACCCTTTGTATTCGGAAGAGGTGTAGGTGCTGTCTTGGACGTTACTGATCTTTTCCACTCCATCTAGGTATACCGTGAAGTAATTATCTTTGTTTCTTTCTATAGCTAGAGTGTGATTCTGGTTGTCAGGATTCCATCCCACACTATCTAAATCAGTCATCTCCCCTTCATCCATCCTCCAAAGATTTATTTGCTCATATTCGTTCCCTGTAACTGTCACAAAATATCCGCTTGTTTCCCTGGGATTTGGATCCCCTATTTGTACAAAATAAAATCTGACCATCGGCTCATCACCCCATCCAGAATTAATGCTCTCTAGCGAGAAATCGTATTCCCATCTTCCATAGGCCCTATAAGCTGATTCATCTGTCGATATCGTTCCTTCACCTTTCAAAAAACCATCTTCGGCGGTCCAGTCTCCATCCTGTACGGTCCACTTGGGATATGAAGTGTAATCTCTATCGGAGAAATTATCGAAAACACCCATGACTCGTTCTCCATGCTGCTCGACGGAAATATTCTCAGGAGGAGCAGGTGATTCATTTATCTCAGTTGACATCTCCTTCGGTTTATTTTTATACGAATTAGAAGTTCCAAACGAGATAGGAAAGAACGATAGTATCAGCAGTACGCCAATCCCAATCGCAAAATATTTATTTTTAGGATGCATCTTTACCACATATACATTAATCTTTTTATTTATTAAAGCTTTACCATCGCTTAAACCACTTTTTAAACTAAGATAATGCATAAATGGCCGTTTTAGGTTTCTCTCCATAAATACAGGTTGTATCGTCTATTTTATCGATATGAAGAACAGAATCTGAAGCGAATTCGATCCTAGCCAATCTTTCTAAATTTTCAGGACCAACAAGGATGACAGAATGACTGGCGTCCTTTAGAGATGATATCACCTTTCCTAGATTTGAAACCATCTTTTCCCCATATATCATCTCAAGTGTGTCTAGGCCGAGTATTATCGTACAAGTCTCAGAAGAGCTCGAAAGAGATTCATCGATCATCTCTTTGTTTATATCGTGGTGAATGTATTCGCCTTCTATTAACCTTACATTCTTTTCTGAAGTACTCTCCCCGAAGTCAAGCAGCAGAAGATTATCCAGCTGTTTTTCTGTCAGGTTATCCTCAACCAGATCTTTTATGAAATGAGGAGAGGCGCCGAAGGGTGGTAGAACCACAGTGCCCTTATCGCTACTAGAGGAATCTATTATCACTAAAGAAAGTAAAGTTTCGATATACTTTTTAGGGACCCGGTTGTCTACTTCTATAAGGTGTGTAGCATTTTTCCTCCATTCTTCTTTAAGAACTCTTAATCCCCCATTGCCAGTGGAGATACGTTTATCCTTAGATAGCATATAGGGTTCGCTCTTTTTTATCTCCGGATCAAAGGATAGTTGGGAGTCCTTATTGATGGTTCTGAATTCACCTCCTTCTAACGAAAAAATATAAGATGAGTTTTTGATCCGTGTGGTCTTCAATTTTTTGATATCCATTTTTCTTATCGTTCTTCCTTTCATCTGTTCATCTTTTAGTTCGATGACACCGTCTACAATATGGTCGAGTTCACTTCTCTCTAAAGATTCATCTAAAAATATAACATTAGTATTGCTTTTTTCGACGAGATCTTTCTGTAGGGTGTTGACGATCTTTTCTTTCGGTATACCGTAATGATCACTCAATGCTCTTATACTATCCACCACGATAAGAGATTTATCAGGTAGATTTCTATCCACGAGATCATAGGCTCTGTCAAGCTCGGGTAAAGTTTTTCCGATCTCAAAAACGAATTCGTTCTTCAGTCTTTCATCTAGTTCCTCTTCTTCAGTGATTATTTCTCCTCTCTCGACTTTTCCTTCCAACTTTTGTAGTTCCTCTCTCTCAACTCCAACAATACTTTCTTCGTCCTCGAAAATACTATCTAAAAATTTCCTAGATAAGAATATCTGGGTCTTCTCGACTTCGTCCATGGAAATAGAGTCGGTGATCTCGTTGGAATAAAAGCTATTCAGGAGCTTTCTAGCATTCTCGATCACCTCGTCCTTTTTCATCTTCTTTTCAAGCCAGGGATGCTGTTTAAAGAGTTTTTTCTCTCCGACCCTGACCGAGATGTAATGGGTTTTTGAGACGCCGTAAAATTTTTCCATGATATCTAGAGTCATGGTGGTTTTTCCCGTGCCCGTTTCACCTTTCACGAGAAGTGAATGTCCACCTTCCCCGGAGATAAAAGAACGAATTTCTTTAGGTATGCTCGTTATCCTTTCACTATTCATGCTCTCCGCCTATGGTAGAACTACAATACAACAATCTCGATTGATATAATAGTAATTTACGATAATGGTATGATTTCTTATTATCGAATCTGAGATTGATCTATAATCAAAATCGGTGAGAGGATTTGATAAACTCTTTTGAAAATCGATGATTATTTCCATAACTCGTTTCAAAATATTGTTTTATGGATTTGTAATTGATCCTGGTTTTTGATTGAGAATTTTGGGTCTAAAGTATTTTATTAATAAAGATACGTATCTTTAGATGATAGTGATGAAAGAGAAAAGCAAAGAGGAAGAAGGTCCTTCTAGCCCAAAAGACCACGAAAAAAGGAGAGACATCGAGGAAAAACTAGAGATCCTAGCGGACAGCTACGCGAAAAGGATACTAGTGGGATGTTACCGAAAGCCTAAACCTGTGCAAGAGCTCAGTTGGAAGTATGATATACCTATAGCAGCGGCATATAGAAAAGTACACGAACTCGAGGATGCTGGGTTCCTGGAGGTCTCAAAAAAGGAAACAAGCAGAAGAGGAAAAAAAGTCAAGCTTTACGGGACGACGCTGAAAAGAGCAGTGATCCGATTCGAAGACGGTAAATTCAAAGTCGAATTCGACTACCCTGGAGAACAGAAAGAAAAAGTTCAACTAACTTTTGAGCGGGACTGATAAATTATCAAAAACCTTTCCCAACTATTCTATTTATAAAAAATAAGAGAAAGACGGTTTGTTACTCTTTCGTTGGTTCGATCAGTTCTATAGATTCCCATCCGTCCTGTTTTTGAGAAGGTTCGTCCTTCTTGTCCATCTTCACCTTGAACTTTCCGTCCTCGAAGATTATATGGACGTTCTTCAATTTACTTTTGTAAACGCTGACTCGCTTTCCCTCCTGTGTGAGAACACGATCTGCTTCCTCGATAAAATCCGCTTCTTCGAGTTTATGTATCCTCCTATAGCAGATGGCGATGGGAATTCCATACTTTTTACTCAGCTGTATCGCACTCTTCGGTTTCCTCGTGGTTGCGGCTAGTATCTTGGCGGAGTATTCGTCCATTATCAACCTAGAGCTTTCCAATGGGTCCATATTATTACCTCTTGGGATTTTCATTTTCAATTACTGTTATAGATAACGAGAACCTCTTACTTATAATTACATCTTCAAATATCGCCGATGATAATAACGTCTGGATTCTCCTTTGATGGAGGATCCATCTAGTTTTTTAATGATTTTTGATTATCAAACTTTGTAATCAACGATGCTTTATCAAGATTGATTCCATTTTCGAAACCATTATGTATATCGATAACGATATTTCATAACGACTACAGGAACTGATTGCGCCTGTAGATAGGGACACTCGATGCGGGTGTCTTTTGAGGCGGATATGTATGAGGCGACTGAATAGACAAGCAGGCGACGAAGAAGAAATGGGTATGATGGGTATAGGCACCATCATCATCTTTATAGCTATAGTTCTAGTGGCAGCGGTAACGGCAGGAGTATTCATCGAGACTGTGACGATGTTGAAATCTCAAGCAGAGGAGACCTCGTCACAGGCGATGGCCGAGGTGTCTACCTTCCTCAACGTCCGATCGATCTTTGGAGAGACTAACGAAGAAAGAACCGAAATACAAGAACTTAGAGTGAATATAGGGATAGGCCCTGGAAGTCCACCGCAGAATTTAGAATTCACACTGATCAACGTCGTGGGAAGAGAGACCTCCGAGCCGCTCGAGTATGTCAATAACTCACTGTACGAGGATTACGAAAACGACGATTATGATGACGATAATATCACGGAAGGTAAACACTACTACACTGCCGAAGCCGTGATGGATCCTCACAACGAGTTCCACAACGATACCAATCCGATCATCGAACCCGGAGCTACTCTACAACTGCGGATGAACGCTAGTAAGATAGGACTGAACCTAGATCCCCAATCCATATGTGAACTTCACTTCACTCCGAAACACGGTGCTACAATTTTGGAATCTTTTTACACGCCTACGGTTTACAACAGGAAGATGATGGCACTGTCCTGAGGAAAAAAACCTACCTAATGCCTACTTCATTTTCTAAATTTTTCTAAAATTTTCAAAGATGATAGCCATCTATGATTTTCAAAATAGATTATCAGGAATAGATCACTGTATATATCACTCTGATCGCTATAAAGACGCCTACGATCAGGCCGACAGCGACTCCGATCCAGAACCAGGGTATCGAGGCAAGTAAAGATTCATCCCCCTTTTCTTCGCCCTCCAACAAGACCGTCTCTGACTCGGTTACGGTCTTATCATCTTGAGATTCGGCAATAACGGTGATCTCGAGTTCATCTCCCTCTATAACTTGATACCCGGTAAGATTCAGTGTCGGATTGCTCGTCTCTCCGGGCTTGAGTATCATTATTCCTCCTTCTACCATGGCATATTCGTTACCTTCACCCACATATACCCATATCTCTTGATCGGTATTTCCCAGATTTGTTACACTTATCTCGACGGTATAGTTCACCTCCGCTGGGTCTGAGATGTTGGTTTTGTCTATATTCAGAGAGAGATCATATATCGCCTCAACATTTAGGGTGAAGTTTTCCGTGATATTCACTCCTTCTGTATCAAGAGAGCTGATGGTTACTTGGATAGTGTATTCCCCGGCTAGTTGATCCGATCGAGTGGTAGCGTTGAATTCGTATCCTCTAGTCTCGTTTGTGTCGAGTTCCTCATCTAGAGGTGGATGTTCTATATCGACACCCTCCTCGGGTCCAGTAATATTTACATCCATCTCGATGTTCTGGGGAACGTTACCTTTATTGGTAACATTGTATTCGAAGGACCCGGATTCGCCGGGCTTTACCGTAGCGTTACCCTTGACCCGAGTCATATTTAGATCATAATATCGGGTGAAAAATGTAGTCTGGTACCGGTTATTACCGTAGTCTTTTTCTATCTTATTTCTCTCTTCGTTAGCTACAAAAGTTAAGGTCTGTTCACCCTTTTCTCGGGTGACGAATTCGACATTTTTGGATCTTTCTTCCTGGGGTTTGAGAGATATATTGATCTGGTTTAAGTGTTCCCTTTCATCCCCTAGGTATAAGCTTCCAGTCGTGTTTATCCGGGCGGCTCCTTTATTCTTTACCACTACTTCCGCCTTCACCGAAGAATTATAGAGCGGTTCGGCAGGTTCGACGGAGATCCTTTCGACAGTGAGATCTGGTTTATTGGTCCTTTTATAATATATATCCATCACGTCTCTTCTGTCATCCTCCCAAAGCAGATGTTGCTCGTTATCCTCATCTGTCATCGTTATCGGGTTCGTGGAAAACGAAAAGCTTCCAGTCGACCTTTCACTAGATTGTATCTTTTCACCCTTCTGGTTGATAGTGGTCATATAAATATCGTGAGGTATCTGAGTGATGTTGAGTCTTTCCTTAGTCGAACTTCTGTAGGCGCGACTATCCGCCCAGCTGACATATATCTCATCCTGTTTTCCCAGTGTGATAGACGGAGAGAATGAGTTGTTATCATCGTCTCGTTGGGTGATCAGAGAGTCGTCGGTGATGATCTTTCCGGAGGCGTCCAATCTTTGATATATCACATCTCTTTTGTAATTGTGATATCGATCGTCGTCGAATACCAGATGGAGTTTTCCTTCATCATCGGTGGTCAGATCATATCTAGTTAATCTTTTGACTACGGTCAATCTTTTTTTATTTACCTCGGTGTTAGCATCAGAATCGATCTGCTTATAGAATAATCCGTTGTTCCTCTCGATCGGCTCCAACCATAGAACATGGAGGTCTCCATTCGTTGCTCTTCGAATCTGAGGTTTGTAAGAAGGTTCTTCCGTATCGCTTATCGATTGAGGCTCCATCAAGATGCTGCCTTCCCTATTCACCTGGGTGTAGTATATATTCTGTCCATTTTCACCTTCTTTTTCATATACGAGATGGAAATGATGGTTTTCTCCTTTTATGAATGAATATTCCTTCGAGAGACCGTTTCCAAGGTCTAAAAGACCCACTCTCTCTTTGACAGGGGTTATCTCTTCGTCAGAGTAACGCAATTTTGAAAAATAGAGCTTCCATCTCCCCTGGTCTTTTTCCTGCCAGACCACATAGATGTACTCGTTTTGAGTTGTTAACTGTGGATTCAAGGAAAGTTTTTCATTTTCTGTTACCTTAAAATCGTTTATCAGCTTTTCTCCATCTTTATTTCTCAACTTGACATAAAAGATGTTCCAATCCCCTTTCCTGTTATCTTCCCACACCACATCCATGTTTCCTTTCTCATCCAGCTCTGCAGAAGTATTACGGGATGTAGAATTTTTGAAAGTCACCCCGTGATCCACAGTCCAAATCTCAGGATTCTCAAAGGATCCGACTTCCTCATAGTTTTCAGCATAGTTTTGGATCATGTAAGCTGTATTGGGTTGAGACTGAGTGGAGACACTAATCGAAGCAAAAGAAAGAACGAGGAGCAGAGCGACTAGCACTCCTTTATATTTCATATGTTATCATACCCCCTCAACGTTATAAAAAATATGCCGTGAGATTCATAGATGATAATCACCTCGGTTTTATTTTACTAGCCGTCCCAAAGGAACGATCCTTTTTATGAAATCTAGACTTTTTCTCTTTGATATGATGTTCTGTGAATTCGAGATCAGGGATGGTCCGGTACAAATACTTTATTTTTGTTCCTTCCCGCACCTTCTTTTTTTTGAGAAGATTCATTTCCACCAGTCTGTAAGCGATCTTATAGCATTTAGAGAGCGGTATATCTTCTTTTGAACTGACATCTGCTAGAGATTTAGCTCTTCCCTGGCAGCCTTCTAAGATCTTCTGCGCCGTTGGATGAGTTAATAGATACGTTCGGTCGACACTATCTATCGCTCTCATACATACAAATCATTTTTTCCTATCACTATAAATATTCACTTCTAATTATCCTCGTCGATAATGGCGATTTGTCCTGGAGATAAAAAAAATATCCCCTTAGTTCCCCAATCTAGATAATTTTCCTCTCTCATCTCGTTTATCAGGCTTACAGCGGCTTGCGCTCCTTCACCCACCGAGGCACTTATCTGCCTAGCTCCTCCGACGCAGTCTTCGGTGGCATAAACTCGGGGAACTCTGATGAACATGTTCTCATCGACTGAAAGAAGACTGTCCTCTATGGTTACGCTTAATCAACTGTTCCGATAATATCTTTTTTAGTCTGTATCTATATCAAAACGGTATAAGGGAAATAGGAAAAATTTTTTTAGTTGGCTTATCATCTTTATCACGAAAGAAAAAGAGGGATATGATGAAGGTGAGATGGTTAGGCAATGCCGCACTCGAGGTTTTTTCGGATAAGCACATATGGATCGATCCCAACCTTACCGTCGAAGCGGAGAGGGAACCGGACATAATTCTTTTGACGCATGAACACGATGATCATTTTTCTCCAGAAGATTTTGCCAAGTTAGAAGGAGAAGTGAAGTTGTTCGGACCGAAGACAACGCTGGAAAAATTCGATCTTAACGGAATTTCTGTCAAACCGGGAGACGATATAGACACTATAGATGTTTTGGATTGTGACTGCTACGGCTCGGACGAATCCGTAACATATCTTTATAAAGGTCTACTCCACGCCGGCGATTCCGCTTATTTCCCCGAGACCGAAGAAGCTGAACTGATATTCACGGCGTGCTTCCCGGACTATTACGACGATTACATCTCCGCTTTTAAAAGATTGGAACCCGAGATGGTGATACCCTTCCACTACGATCCAGAGGACGGTCTAGATGACGCTGAAGGGCTGAAAGAAAGGATGGACGAAGAAAGCATCTCGAACAAGATATTGGAACCCGGCGATTCCGTCGAGATATAAATGATCAGTCTCCAAAGCACCAGAACTCTTCTTTCAATATTTTGAACCTCTTTGGACCTATCCCTTTTACCTCTTGTAGTTCGTTCATTTCGAAGTAAGGTCGGTTTTTCATCAATCTATCAAAAAGTTCTTCTCCAAATCCGGGGATGTCTGTCAGCAGATCTCTTCCCACTAGATTGATCTCTCTTCTCAACTCCTCCCACTTCGGATCTCCCTTCCAGATCTCTTCGTCCTCCGTAGCTTTTAGATGAGCTTCTTTTACCCCGTAACCTTCCGCTCTATGTTTGATCTCCTGAAGCTCGTGGTATAAAATGTATTTTTCATAGGGCTTGAATTTCTCTGATAACCATACTTCGTTCATCGATATATCGTATTTCTCCACTATAGGCGGAGCAATCACTTTCCCCTCATATTCAACTTTGTAAAAGGCCATATGGTCCACCACCTCTCTATGAGGTTTGTATACGATGTCGTATCCTAGGTCTTCGATCTCTTCTTTCGGCCGCGGCTGCTCGCTCATAATGGACCTAAGACATGAACATTTATAAATATCCGTTGATTTTTCCTAACATGAAAGATATGAAGGATCTCTTAGAACTTCTAAGGAAAGTAGGAGGATTGAAAAAAATTGATAGAGAGGGTTGGAAACGCGTCGGGATCGAAGACGTTGAATCCGTCGCGGACCACACTTTTAGAAGTGCCTTGATGGCTTTATTCTTGAGTGAGAGATTTGGATTGGATACTGATCGATTGGTAAAGATGCTGTTGATCCATGACTTAGGGGAGGTAGAAACCGGGGATATCACGCCCTACGAAGACTTCTCAAAAGAGGAAAAAAGATCGATGGAAAGAGAAGCTTTAGAGAAATTACTCGATCCCATCGAAGAGAAGGAAGAATTAGTTGAACTGTGGCAGCAGTTTGAAACTGGAGAGGAAAAAGAGGCGAAGGTCGCTAGAGACATAGACAGACTGGAGAGGATCCTTCAGGCGATGGAATACAAGGAGGAGTACCAAGAAAAGGACCTTTCAGAGTTCATAGTGGAAGGGGTAAATAAATTTGAAACGCAGGAGATCAAAGAACTTTTCGATCGTTTTTCCCTGGATTAATAGCCCTTTCAGGTAATCTTCATCCTTCTAATTTCAAAAGGTTAATATAGCCTAAATAAGATGATTTTTTCAATAGAGGATCAATATGAATCCTAGATACACAAAACTATTTGCGGTTTCTTGTGGAATTCTGATCGCTTTTTCGATGCTCGTCCCTATGGCTAGTGTTCTTGGCAGTTCTAATGAAGGAAGACAGATAGTATTAGTTGAGACTAGGGACTCGGATGAGAAAGGAAAATTGGATGACCTGGGTCTAGAGATAATCGACACTTATGGCACTTTCAACCTTGTAGAAGTCGAACGAAGTGGGATTGAAGAGATCGAGAAGAAGGGTTTATGCGTGAATAAATTACCCTCTAGAACCGAGGTATCTGTGAAAGGACATCGCTTCGATGTGTTTGAAGATGAACCGGCTTTAGACTCCGATTTGATGATAGATGAATATCCGGAAGGATCTGAAGGCACCTATATAGTACATTTGTTAGGTCCTGTGAATCCTGAGTGGAGAGAAAAATTGGAAGACAAGGGAGTCGAGGTGCTAAATTATGTTCCTAACTATGCCTATGAAGTCAGGATGACCCCGGAAAAAAGAGAGGAGGTCGAAGGCTTAGATTTCGTGGATTGGACCGACATTTACCATCCTGGCTACAAGATCGCTGAAGATATCGAGACTGGAAGATTACGGATCAAAACGGTGCCGGAGCCGGATTTTGAGTGTCTAGAGAATATACTATCGGTTGATCCGGGTGCAGTATTTGTTGAGACCGATTCCGGTCTAGAAACTACGGTCGAAATAGATGATCTCGATACTGTTCACGAGATAGCGAGGATGAAAGACGTTTATTATATCTCTTCTCAACAGGAACTTGAACTCTTCTCTGAGATCGAGTCCCAGATAATAGGTGGTGGAGCCTGGATAATGGATGACGATGACGATCCAGAAACAGCTTACAGAGAGTACGGAGATCACGGCGCTTACATAAATCAACTCGGTTATACGGGAAAAGGTGTGGTGGTGGCGTCGGCTGATACCGGTCTTGGTAACGGCAGCGTTGGTGATGCTGGACATGAAGATTTTACTGGAAGGGTTGTCGGCGGTCACAGCTTTGGAAGCGGTGGATGGGAAGACCTTGACGGTCATGGAACCCATACCGCCGGCTCTATCGCCGGAGACACCTATAACGGGACCCGCGTGAAATATGCCGGTATGGATGGGGAGTACTACCCCGGCCAGGGATTAGCTTCTGACTCGGAACTGTATTCGGTCAAGATACAGGACGAGAACGGAAATTCTCTCCTCCCCAGCGACACCCAAGATGTGATCGAGGTCGCCAAGCAGAACGCAGACGCATACGTCCATTCGAATTCTTGGGGTGAAACAGATAGCCAAGGCGCCTATGTAGATCATGACGAAGCTTACGATCGCTCTGTGAGAGACGCAGATAGAGATGCTAGTGGAAATCAACCAATGGTCATAACAGTAGCTGCCGGGAATAACGGACCTGACACTAATACTATCGCGAGCCCTGCGAATGCTAAAAACGTCGTCTCCGTGGGGGGTACGGCTACGTACAATTCCGAAGCAAGCAATTATGGTGGGCAAAGCATGTTCAATCCCGATTGGATCCGCGATGGAAGCTCTCGGGGATGGACCGATGACAATAGAGTTAAACCGGACGTAGTAGCTCCGGGTTACGATATCTTATCGACCATGTCTCCCGAGGTGAGCGGCAACTACACGGAGGATGATAGGTACGGGTGGATGAAGGGCACGTCTATGGCCAATTCTGCTGTAGCCGGTGCTGCATCTGTCATCGTGGAATGGTATGAAGATAATTACGGGGAAAGACCGAGTCCAGCCATGGTAAAAGCGCTGATGGTCAATACAGCAGAGCCCCTTAAGATGGATCAATCAGGAAACGGGCTTATCGATCACATCCCTAACAAGCACGAAGGATGGGGTATGGTGGATATATCGAAACTCGAATATCCCAAGGACGATCCGATCGATTTCATGCTGGAAGATCAAGAGAGCTTGGTAGGAACCGGGGAGGTCGACGAGTACGAGGTACACCGTGAAAGAAAAGGCGCTCCTCTGAACATATCACTGACTTGGACGGATGAAGAGGCTTCAGCCGGTGATAATCCAACGTTAAAGAACGATCTCGATCTTGAAGTCGAAGCCCCCAACGGGAGTGTTTATAGGGGTAATTCGTTCAATGAAAGCTGGACTAAGCCCGGAACCGACGCTGTAGGCGATTTCGACAGCAGCGGCGACGGGTGGGACGATACGAATAATGTTGAGAATGTTTACATCCCATCTGACGAAGTCGAGATGGGGGCCTATACCGTCCGGGTCCGCGGTTCTGACATCACTAGCGATGCGAACAACGACGGAAATATCTCTCAGGATTATGCTTTAGTGGGTTACAACGCGTTCCTATCACCTGATGGAGAAGATCCAAATATAGATATAACCCGACCACAGGCTGGCGAGGATTGGGATGCTCTCACCTATGAAAATATAACTTGGGACACCGAAGCCGGGGAAGATTCCCCTGACAAGGTAGACCTCCTGCTCAGTGAGGACGGAGGTAAATCCTGGAGGGTGATCGCCGATGAGCTTGACGACATGGGTGTTTACAACTGGACCGTTCCTAATATCCACAGCCAAGAATGTATGATCAAAGCTCGAGTTATCGATGATGTAGGTCGTGTCGATCTGAATATAACCGGCAAATTCGGGATAGAAGGAGTTCCTCCCGCTATGCCCTACTCACCGGGTGTTGATCATTTTGGACCTCAGGGTGAGCTTGTCGATAATGGGGTATTTAAAGATAAAATCGATCCATGGGAGCTACAGGTTGTTGAGGGCGATGCTAATAACTCATGGAGGGATACTAAAGAATATTTTAACTCCGGCGGATCGATCTATTCGATCGCCTCTCAAGAAGGAGATGACTCTCAAGAAGGAGATGAAACAACGACGCAGGAGGCCTACTGGGAACAGGATATAATGCCGGTGGGAACCGAGGTGAAAGTCAATGGAGCATATTATATGGAACAAAAGATAGAAGAGAATTGTAAGATTCACGATTCCACGGTAAAAATATCAGTACATGATACAGATGAAGGTTGGCAGACCATCTACAGCGCCGTTGACCCGGTCTATGACTGGACAGAATTTGGACCGAACGCGACCTATGACCCCACAGGAGCAGTCGATAAAGTGAGGGCGTCGATGCGGGGTGAAGCGGAGGGAGCTTCCCAAACCTTTCCTCCTGAGGATTACACAGGAAGGATCGAGATGTGGATGGATGCAATAAGCGTAACTCCCGTAAATGAGAGCGACGAGCACAACCGGCTTACCTGGGGTCCTAGTATTGATGATCCTGAAAATATCACCCATTATAACATCTACCGTTCACAGAATGAGGACGGTCCATGGGATGACCCTATAGGAACGGTGGAGGCCGAGGGGTCAATTTCTTACGAGTATTTAGATCTTCACAAGGGGGATGTAGACAATACTTACTGGTGGTATCTCGTCCGTGCTGTAGGTACGAACGGTCTTGAAGAGACTAATACCCGGTCTATCCGGGAACCCGTACCGGGAACACCTCCAACGATCAGTATAACGTCCCCCGATGGTGGCGAAACATGGTTAAGCGGAAGAGAGAAGGAGATCAGTTGGACGACAACAGAAGGGGATGACCCAGTAGATAAGGTAGATCTTTGGTACAGCATTGATGGTGGTGAGGAGTGGAGAGAGATAGAAAGAGGAGTACCAGATACGGGAAATTACACGTGGACGGTCCCGAACGAACCCAGTAATATAAGTCTGATCAGGGCGAGGGCATGGGATGCCTCGGAACGCATCTCAGAATATGCCAAAAGTGACGGATATTTTGAGATAATCAATTCTAGTAAAGTGGAGGATCCCACAATAGATGTTACAGCGCCCGCTGAGAATGCCCTGATAGGAGAGTCTGATGTGACCGTGGAGTGGATTTCAAATCATATAGAATATCATGAAGTTAGGATAGATGACGGTGATTGGATAGAGGTAGGTGAGGATAGATCTTATACTTTCCAGGTGGAGGATGGCGAACATACGGTGGAGTGTAAGGCGATCGGGGAAGTAGGATTACAAGCTACTGACTCGATAAGCTTTACCGTGGATACGACATCACCTGAGATAGAGATTAACGCCCCGGTTGAAGGAAAGTTGTTCGGTACCGATAAAGTTACGATAGAGTGGAGTGGTGATGATGAGAGAAGTGGAATAGATCACTATGAAGTCCGACTCGATGGAGGCGCGTGGTCGGAAGTCGGTACTGAGACATATCTTACCTTTGAAGATCTAGAAGATGGGAATCACTCAGCTGAAGTGCAGGCTAACGATGAAGCCAATAATAGTGCTTCGGACACTACTTCTTTCACGATCGATACCACATCACCTCAGATACAGATAACAGGCCCGACAGAGGGAGCCATGTTCAACCAGGAGTCTGTTAACATCGAGTGGGAGAGATCGGACAATACCACGTCCATCAAGTACCAGGAGATAAGACTTGACGGAAAAATTATAGAAGAAAATTTAGGCCCAGATGAATTACAATATGAAATCCACGGTCTAGAAGATGGTGAGCACGAAGTGGAGATCACCGCAGGAGATGACCTCGATAACGAGGATGCCGATAGTGTTGGTTTCCTTGTAGATACGCAGGAACCAGAGGTTGATATCACCTCATTTGAAGGTGATGGGATTTTTGCCGAAGATCAAGTCACCATCGAATGGTCCTCTACACCTAAAGGTACGGATATAGAGAGATATGAAGTTAAATTAGATCAAGGGAGCTGGCAAAGTGCGGACAGAGAAACGAATCATACATTCGAGGGTCTAGAAGATGGTGAACATTCAGTTGAGGTAAGGGTCACCGACGAAGTGGGTAATGACGCCATCGACAACATCACCTTCACTGTAGATACGGCATCCCCTACCGTGGAAATAGTGAGCCCAGGGGAAGGAGTGATCGTCACTACCGAGTCCCTGAATGTTATGTGGGCCGGGGAAAAGGAAGGAACGGAGATATCTAGATATGAAATAAGACTCGATAGTGGCGAATGGATAGACAATGGAAAAGCCACAGAATACAGGATTACAGAAATCGAGCAAGGCGAGAACTCTGTAGAAGTAAGGGCGACTGACGAAGCGGGAAATCAAGCGACCGATGTAGTGAATTTCACCGTAGATACGGAGCCTCCGAGCCTTGAAATAGAAGGCCCAGAGGAAGAGAAAACTTTCGAGGAGAATACAGTTACCGTGGAATGGGACGCTGATCCTGAAGGCACCGACCTCGATCATTTCGAAGTGAGATTGGATGATGGCGAGTGGGTGAACGTAGGTAAAAACACATCACATACATTTGAAGACCTAGATGACGGGGAATACACTGTTGAGATCCGCAGTACGGATATCGCCGGCAATACCGCCACTGAAAGTCGGACCTTCACTGTTGATACCCCGGTCATAGGTTTTTCCGGCGGTCAGTTGTTGAAACCTATGCCTCTCCTCGCCCTTGTATTGGTGGTAGTCGTAGTGGTGATCGGCGTGATGTGGAAAAGGAGAAAAAAAGACGAGGAGGAGCCTTCAACAGTACCTCCGGTCATGGAAAAAACCGGAGAAAAGAGTGAATTCTCTTTAGAAGATGAAATCGAAGAAAAGAAAAAGCTAGAAAAGAGCACTAAAAAGAAGAAAGTGAAGAAAAAGGTCAAGAAGAAAAAGGAACCCGAAGAAACCGAAGAGGACATGGTAGAGGAGGAAACTACAGAAGAAGATAGAGAAGACAAGAAAGAAGGAAAATCAGATTGGATGGATGAAGAGACCAAGGAAGCTGCTTCAATGGAGGAGGATCTGGAGGAAAAAGTCACTATGTTATTGGAAGAGGGACCAAAAGAGGAAGGCTTGGAACCAGAGGAGAAAGAGGAAAAGGAAGAAAAAGAAGAAGATAGTTTGTTAAATTGTCCAGTCTGCGGGCGTGAATTGAGCGAGGACGCTGAGAAATGCTGGGCCTGTGGAAAGGATCTTACAGAGGTGGATGACGAAGAGGATTGACATTTATACCCTCAATCGACTGATTGCCTAGACTTCGAAACTTTAATATACCCCAAAAAAAGTAAGTTGAGAATAGGAAGATTAGTTATGTTATCGAAGAAATCTAATGGTTTTAAGTTAGGAGTTATTTTTTGTACGGCGATGTTGGTACTCTCTACTTTGATGATAGGAGCCACTGTTTTCGGGGAATCCGGAGATGAAGAACAGATAGTTCTCGTAAAGATAGACAATACAAATCAAATACAAACGCTGAACACTATGGATGTGAACATGATCGATAGATACAATCGTTACGTTCTGGTCGAAAGCGGAGAAGAAACTGTTGAAACGCTACAGAACAGTAAGCTAAATGTGGACACATTACCGGGTAGAACGGAGATATCCGTGAAAGGACATCGGTTCGATATCGAGGAAGGTGAACCGGAGCTGAATTCCGAGCTTACGGTCGATGAGTATCCCGAGGGATCTAAGGGTACCTATATAGTCCATGTTTTAGGGCCTGTAAATCCCGAGTGGGTCAATCAGCTTGAAGATATGGGCGTAAAAATCTTGAACCCCATCCGAAACCATGCCTACGAAGTGCGGATGACTCCAGAGATGCGAGAACAGGTCGAGGATCTTGACTTTGTCGATTGGACCGGGATATACCACCCTCAGTACAAGATTTCTGAGGAGATCAAAAGTTTAGCTAAGAAACACGATAAGGGAAGGATTCGAGTGAACTTTGTACCTGGCGCAGGTCTCATATCCGCGCAGAAGATAATGGATATCGTTCCAGAAGCTGTCTTTACAAGCGATCCAGATTCGGGTCTAGAAACCATAATCGAAGTGGACGATATTTCAACCGTCCACGAGATAGCCAAACTAAAAGATGTTTATTATATTTCACCATATTACGAACCTAAGGTTTTCTCTGAGGTAGACTCCCAGATAATAGGAGGTGGTGCCTGGGTGATGGACGACGAAGATGCCAGTCCTGGAACCGCTTACAGAAAGCACGGGGATCATGGAGCCTACATCAATCAGTTGGGCTATACTGGTGAAGGCGTGACGCTTACGATCGCGGATACCGGTTTGGGTGACGGTACTACGCCCAATGCGGGCCATCCCGATTTCACCGGGAGAGTAAAAGGCGGTATGTCTTTCAATGAAAGTGCCCCCGACGATTTCTCCGACGGTCAAAGTCATGGTACCCATTGTGCTGGCTCCGCTGCGGGCGATACTTATGACGGTACTGGAGTTAAATATGAAGGACACGATGGAGAATATTACGCTGCTCAAGGTCTAGCGTACGAGTCCGAATTGTATTCGGTAAAGATATTCGATGACGGAGGAAGTTTCCTAGCGGAGGGACAGGAATACGAGATAGTAAAGGTCGCCAAGCAGAATGCTGGCACCTATGTCCATTCCAACTCTTGGGGGGCTAGAGGAGGAGGCTCATACGATAGCAGCTGCCAGAAGTACGACAGGGCGGCTAGAGATGCGGACCCTGATGCTAGCGGTAACCAACCCATGGTTCTTACAGTGGCCGCTGGAAACGACGGGCCTGATCCAGAGACTGTTGCTCCCCCATCGATCGGGAAAAATGTGATATGTATCGGAGCGACGGAATCCTACATGCCAAAAGCGGAGGATTACGGGGCCCGTGGGGCTTCAACGAATCCAGATAAGGTTGCCGATTTCAGTTCTCGAGGATGGTCTTCTGACGGCAGGGTTAAACCGGATGTGACCGCACCCGGAAAATCGATCCTCTCGACGATGACTCCTGAGGACACAGGTGGCGGTGGCGGTAGAGGGGCGGCTACTGGCACTGGAGATGGAGACTACGCTCCCACTGAGTTTGGTGGAGGGTACGAGCCGGACGGAAGATACGAATGGATGCAGGGGACCTCCATGGCGAACCCGGCTGCTGCCGGAGCTGCGACGGTTGTTGTCGACTGGTATGAAGAAAATTATGGAAGAAAACCAAGTCCAGCGATGGTAAAAGCGCTGATGGTCAATACAGCAGAGCCCCTTAAGATGGATCAATCAGGAAACGGGCTTATCGATCACATCCCAAACGAACATGAAGGTTGGGGTATGATAGATCTCTCAAAACTCGAATATCCAAAAGAGAATCCAGTCCCCATATCTTTAAGGGATCAGGAGAGCCTCCTGCAGACCGGGGATATGGATGAGTTTATCGTGGAGCCTGCTAGGCCTGAAAAACCGCTCAACATCACGCTAACTTGGACGGATAAAGAGGCCGCAGAAGGCGATGTTCCTAATCTAAAAAATAATCTGCATCTTAGAGTAGAAGCTCCTAACGGAGACACCTATTATGCTAACGCATTCAACGAGGAGGCTAGAAATTACAGCACTAGTAGTTATACTTATCCAAACACGGACACGATGATAAATTTTGATCCTTATAGTACTGGTCAAGATTCCATAAACAATGTTCTCAACGTATTTATCCACCCGGATGAGGTGGTGGAAGGAGAATACAAAGTAACAATCGAGGGATACGGTGTAAGTGCAGATGCTAACAATGACGGGGAGCAAAATCAAGATTATGCTTTGGTAGCTTATAATGGTGAGTTAATCCCTGCGGGTGAACGTCCTTCAATTGAAATTAATTCTCCTAGTGGAGGCGAGCGCTGGATAGTTTATGATGAAGAGGAGATAACTTGGACGACCACAAAGGGAGATGATCCGATCGATACCGTCGATCTTTATTACAGTCTAGACGGTGGTGGTAGTTGGAATGAGATCGCGAAAGGCATAGCCGACACGGGTAGTTACACCTGGACCATACCGGAGGTAGAAGAGGAGAGTGAAGAATGTCTGGTAAAAGCTAAAGTAAAAGATCAAGTCGGTAGGCCAGCCGAGAACACGAGTGCCAATTTCTTTTCTATATACTATCCTTTTGATCTGCCAGAAGTTAATATATTATCTCCCGACGATGGAGCACTCTTCAGCGAGGATAGCGTGACAGTTGAATGGGAGTCTAACCATATCCAAGGTGGTCATGAGATCAGGTTGAACAATAATGATTGGATAGACAAAGGAAGTGATACCTCGCACACCTTTGAAGATATCAATGACGGTGAGAATACGGTCGAGGTCGTCGGCCATGGTCAAAAAGAAACTACTGATTCAGCGACGGTGAGTTTTGTTGTCGATACGACTTCACCTGATATTACGATAACTAAACCGCAAGAGGGTAAAGTATTTGCAGAAGATTCTGTGACAGCTGAGTGGGAAGGTCAAGATGCAACAAGCGAGATAGACCACTATGAAGTCCGAACAGATGAGAGCGGTTGGACAGGAGTTGGTACTGACACATCTTATACATTTGATGACCTAAGTGATGGGACTCGTTATGTGGAAGTTAAAGCCGAGGATGAGGCCGGAAACGAAGGGAATGAAAATATCTCGTTCAAGATCGACACGACAGCACCTAGTATAGAGATAACCGAACCGGGAGAAGGAGCCCTATTCAATCAGGATTCTGTCAGCGTTGGATGGTTCAGCGAGGACGAAACCACATCGATCCATCACCACGAGATAAGACTCAACGGGAAAACCATAGAGGAGGATGCAGATTCAGATCGAAGTCAATATGATCTCTATGCTCTAGAAGATGGGGAGCATGAGGTGGGGCTCACCGCAGTAGATCAAGTCGGTCACAAGGATTCCGATAGGGTCAGTTTCACCGTAGATACTAAAAAACCGGAGCTCGGGATCATTTCACCTGAAAACGAAGAGAATTTTGGTGCGGATCAGATAACCATCGAATGGACAGGGAAGGCTGACGGTAGTTCTATTGATTCCTACGAAGTCCAATTAGATGATGGATATTGGCAAGAGCCGGACAGCGAAACGAGCCATACATTTGAAGGTCTAGATGCGGGTGATCATGAAGCGAAGATAAAGGTTATAGACGAGGCCGGAAATGAAAATATAAAGACGGTAACATTTACTGTAGATACTACTGACCCAACCCTTGAGATAACTTCGCCCCGGGAAGGAGAGATATTCAATATGGGGAGAGTCACTATCGAATGGAATTGCGAAGACGATGTAAGCGGGATCGACGGATATGGTGTAAGGAGAAAAGGATATGATTGGCTCTCTCTTGAAGATGAACCGATGTATATCTTTGAAGGACTAGATGACGGTGAATATACTTTTGAAGTGAAAGCAATAGATGGGGCCGGTAATGAGAAGATACATTCCGTTTCTGTTATGGTGGATACTTCTTCGCCAAAACTGAATGTAGTATCGCCTGACATTGGTAGTGAAATAAATGAAGAGAAGTTGACCGTAGAATGGAATAGTGAACCAACGGGTACCAATATAGAGAGTTATGAGATACGTATCAAGAGTGGAGACGGTGAATGGAGTGAATGGAAGATTCCCGACAACTCAACTAGCCATACATTTGAAGGTCTAGAAGATGGTGATTACACCGTAGAGATCAGGGCTATAGATGAAGCTGGCAATGAGCAGATAAAGACCGTTGAATTCACGGTAAATACCTTGACATTAGGTAACTATTGGTGGTTGGTAACTCTAGTAGCACTTATATTAATCATACTTTTTGCTGTTGTATGGAGAAGACGGGAGAAACAAAAAGAAAGCGAGATCCCGACGAGCGGACAGAGATGGGAAAGAGAAAAAGAACCGCAGACATTGGAGAAGAAGGAAAGTGACGCCGAAGAGATGGAAGCTTCTGAAAGTGCTGAGGGATCAGAAGATGAGCAAAAGCATGGGAGCGAGTGGACTGGAGCTACGGCGAGCTCAGAAGTAGATAAGGACAAGGGCACCGATAGAAAGGTGATGAAAAAACTCAAGAAAAAGAAGAAAGTACCAAAAGAGGATACTGAGGAAACGGAAGATAGTGAATCACCGGAGCCAGAAGAATCACCGGAGCCAGAAGAATCACCGGTGATGGGTACAGCTGGAGAGAGCCAAGAGACCGAATTCGAAGATGACTTTGACGACGACTTTGATGATGAATTTGAGGACGAGGGCGACGAGACAACCTGTCCGCTATGCGGAAACAATATAAGTCCTGGTGCGGACAAGTGCTTTGCCTGTGGAAAAGATCTTACGGAAGACGATGAGGAAGCCGATATAGGAGAGGAGCAAGAAGAGGAACAAGAAGAAAGTTCTGAAGAGGAACAAGAAGAAGAGTGATCTTTGAAACCAATTGATCCATATCTCAAACTTTTTTCTTTTTTATTTTTCTTCTACCTTAGTTGATATTTGGACTCGGTAGAATATTCTACCTCTAAAGCAAGTTTAAGACATGTCAGAAATCATAGAGTTCTAACTGTCCGCTAAAGCAAGTCCATAGGAAAGGTTTGAACACCTTTTCTATTCTCTCCCGTTCAAAGAACTCGTGATTTAGCGGACTTGTCAGAAAACAAAAAAGTTTTCTAATTGTCTGTCAATTATGAAATAATGTGACGGACTTGACGGAAATCAATGATTTCCATCTGCCCGCTAAAGCAAGTTTAACGGACTCGCCGGGATCCGCAAGAAATCTTTGATTTCTGAGGATCAAGGTGAGAGAGAGTAAAACGAACGGACTCGCCGGGAATTCCGTTCGATCTGGTGCTTCCAGATCGGCTTTCGAACCCGGGTTTGGGGCTCCGGAAGCCCCGGTGATATCCTTTGCAGCCCCGTCCCTGGCGGAACAGAGTAGCTACACCACGAGCCCATTAGCTGTGATTTATCCGTTATCTTTGAATTCAGTATAACCGCACTTACCGCAGGATAGACGATTCCCGTGTTCCGCTAGAAAAACGCCTTCTCCACACTTAGGGCAATTGCGTCTTTTTCTTTCCAACTCGTCATCCTCGATGTCGTACAGTTCCGATTTGTCCATTATATCTCACCACGATCAATTTCTTTCTTGGAAATATTTTCTTTCATATTTTTTTGCCGACTCCTCGTCATCATAAACTCTGATCTCGACGTTGGATTTACCTTTACCGTATTCTGGTTCGATTTTGTCTATAACTATCTCGCCTTTAGAGGCATTGACAAGATTTGCTACCTCGTTTGTTAGTGCGTCTCTGGCAGGAGTCTCTTCACCTTCATGGTCCACACTGAGACTTATCTCCCGTCTATTCATCAGCTCATTTTCCTTTTCATGTTCTATTTCGACTTCTACCATCTTATCTACCTCTCGTTCACTTCTATCATCTTATTTATTACTTCCCACGTCTTATCCTTGATATCCTCTGAGACTTCGTTTATGACCATACCCTTTGAAGGTACGCCATAAACGACAAGCCCTTTAAGAGGGCATAGAGCTATTGCCGCAAGAGAGAGGAGGTCTTCTTCCCCGTCCACCTTTATAAAGGCAGGCTTTTCACTCGATAAAGCATCTTGTATAGCGTTCCAACTCTCCTGCTTTATGACTTCAGGAGGGTTCCTGATATTAATGGTTTTCTCTTCCGTCCAATCTCTTTCAAATTCCCCTCTTCGGGTCTTACCATCCACTATGGCAACGTCGGGTTCGATATCTTGCCCTAATAATATATCTGTTACGACATCTCCAACGGCGATAAGGGGTTCTTTATCGATGTATTTCTCTGGTAGTTCCCCTTTGACTACCGGACCTAGAGTCTTCTTTAATTCCTCCCTACTCTCTTCTTCTAATCTTAAATCCGTGTCGGGTATATCTCGTTCGTTCATCTATCCTCTTACCTTTAATGCAAATTTTCCGTTAGCTTTTATACCCATCTTTTTGGCCAACATAGAGTGTTCGTAATCTATTATCACAAGGTATCCCTGCCATTCTCGAGCCACTTCGCCCCCACATAAAGGGCATTCATTATCTTCAGTAAGATAATTACACTCTTTACAGGCTTTCAATTTAGCCATGTTTAGTCCTCCTTTTTATCTTCATCCTCTTCTTCTTCATCTCTCCTTATCCATTCGAGCTTACCTAGTCCATTTTGTCTCATCGTGAGTCCGATCTTACTCTCTCTAGGGTTCCTATCGTTGATGCTGACCGTAACTATCCTAGCTCTTATACCGTCGTCGATCTCTAAAGCGTCGTCGGTCTCTTTTCCCACTAATCTTTGATTTCCCTGATCCACTTCCACCTTATCGTTCATTATCTGGCTGATATGTAGGAGACCATCTAGAGGCCCGAATCGGACGAAGGCTCCAAACTTTAGTACCTCGCAGATATATCCCAATATAAGTTCCTGCTCGATCAATTCGAACTGTAGAGCGTCATATTCTACGCTCTGATAGACACCTCCATCGCCTTGAACCACTTTACCGTCTCCGATCCTTTCGATGTTTGTAGCCAATATGACCAACTTGTTCTCTTCCTCTATTACCCCCTCAAGTTCCTCTTTAGCTATATCCTCGGCTACTTTATCCATGTCTTCATCCAATCTACCTGGAGGGATTCGAATGTTATCAGTCTTTTTTTCCATTTTATACATAACTCGTTCACCTTAACTCAGATCAGTGCATAACTTGCTATTGCGCTCGCAAAGACCAGGGAAACTATAGACATCAGCTTTATCAGTATGTTCAATGAAGGACCTGAAGTGTCCTTGAATGGATCTCCCACGGTGTCGCCTATCACACCCGCTTTGTGAGCGTCTGAACCTTTACCGCCGTGATGTCCAGCTTCTATGTACTTCTTTGCATTGTCCCAGGCTCCACCTGCATTCGCCATCATTATGGCCAAGACGAAGCCCGTTCCGACAGCCGCGAGCAGGAAGCCAACTAGAGCCGCAGGCCCCAACAGGAAGCCGACCGCTAGAGGTACCACTATAGCCATCAGTCCTGGTATAATCATCTCTCTAAGTGCCGCGGCGGTACTTAGGTTTATGGGTCTCTGATAATCCGGGTCGGTTTCTCCATCCATGAGGCCGGTAACCTCTTCGAACTGCCTTCTAGCTTCCTTGACGATCTCGAAAGCCGATCTACCTACGGCTTTCATCGTGATAGCGCAGAAGATGAAGGGTACCATAGCGCCTAAGAATATCGCAGCTACCGTCGGAGGCTCCATTATACTGAAAGCCTCCGGCTCGAGTCCGATGTCTGAAGCGTAAGCTGCAGTGAGAGTAAGAGCGGTTAGAGCCGCCGAGCCTATGGCGAATCCTTTTCCCGTGGCGGCGTTCGTGTTTCCTAGCGCATCTAACGCATCGGTCCTTTCTCGCACTTCCGGATCTAAGCCACTCATCTCTGCTAGACCACCGGCGTTATCAGCCACAGGACCGTAAGCGTCGGAAGATAACGTTATACCTAGAGTGGAAAGCATTCCGATAGCGGCTATAGCTATCCCGTAAAGTCCTCCAAGATAGAAGGAAACCAGGATCGCCGCCGAGACTATTACAACGGGGAACATCGTGCTCTGCATCCCCGTGGCTATACCACGTATTATTAATGTCGCGGGACCTGTCTCACTCGCCTCTGCTATCTTTCTAGTGGGGCTGTACCTCTCTGAAGTGTAATACTCCGTGAAATATCCGATAACGACTCCGCCGACAAGTCCGGCCAAAACGGTTCCAAATATCCTATAAGGTAGATTACCGAAGTACTCGGGTGGAAGTATAAAATATAGAGCTATGAACGAGAATATAGTTATCAATACTGCGGCTCCCCACGTACCTTTTCTGAGAGCTTTCAATAAAGTTTCTTGACTCGCATCTCCTTCTGCTTTGATGAGGAATATGCCTATTATCGAGGCGATTATTCCCGCACCGGCTATCAAGAAAGGTATGGCGAAGATGTGCATTCCTAATCCGTGATCGACCACGGCCTCCTGTAGTGGGCTGTGACTTAACAGCGCATCTTTTTGGTATGCCATCCAGCCGAGTGTGAGTGCCGCTATTATCGTATTAGTATAAGATTCAAAAAGGTCAGCACCCATACCAGCGACGTCCCCCACGTTGTCACCAACATTATCTGCTATCACACCTGGATTCCTTGGATCGTCCTCGGGGATCTCGGCTTCGACTTTGCCCGCGAGGTCAGCACCAACATCTGCCGCTTTAGTATATATGCCTCCACCGACCCTAGCGAAAAGCGCTATCGAGCTGGCTCCGAAGCCGAAACCCGCGATATACATGATCGCTTCTTCAAGATTGTAAACGAATTTGATCAAAAGAATACTTCCGCTGAGACCTATTATACCGAAGCTAACCACGGAAAGGCCCATGACCGAACCTCCGCGGAAAGCGATCTTGAGGGCGTCGTTCAAACTACTTCTTGCGCCCTGTGTTGTGGGTGCGCTGGAATTTGTAGCGGTTATCATACCTAGGTAACCGGCCGAAGCAGATAAAATGGCGCCGACCAAGAAAGGGAACCATGTCATCGGAGTTACACCCTCGATATAATCTTTAAAGATAAGCGCGATCGCCACTATAACGACAAAAACAACCATATACTTGTATTCAGTATGTAGATACGTCTTTGCACCCTTTTTGACTTCACCGGAAAATTTTGTCATCTTTTCCGTTCCTACGTCCTGCTTCGAGATGAAACGCCAGAAATAACCTGCCAGCAACAATCCCAGAATGGCAGTTCCTATGGCGCCTAACATCGCTAGAATCTCATGAGATAATCCGAACATGGATAACACCTATTTTGGGATTGTGAAACCGTTTATATACTTTTTCATCAACCTCCTTTTCACGATATATCTAAAATCGTAAAACTTATATCATCTATTTCTTTTGCCAATCCCAGAGGTATATTATCATGGAAACCACCATCGGACAGTTATTGGAAGATAGAGCTGAAGAGTATCCTGATAAAGAGGCCGTAATATTTGAGGATAGACGGATCACTTACGAGGAGCTGAACGAGAAAGCCGAGAGATTGGCCCATTTCTTGATGAAAAGAGGGATAGGTAGAGACGATAAAGTCGCTATCTGGTTACCGAACGTACCGGAATGGATAATCGCCTGGTTCGCGGTACCGAAGATCGGAGCTGTCGTCGTACCTACAGATCCCTGGTACAAAGGCGGCGAGATCGAATACATGTTCAACGATTCCGACACCAAGGCAGTCATAACCACCGACGAGTATGGAAAATATAATTTTGCGGAAGTTCTAGAAGATAAACAATCTGAATTGAATAAATTGGAAACGGTGGTTATGATCGACGGGGAAACCGAAAACTTCGACTCATTCTCCTTCGACGAGGTCTACGAGGATGGAAAAGATTGGGAAGAAGATGATGATTATTTGAAGAGAAAAGAAGGTACTGATCCCGACGACGTGACCTTCATCCTTTACACTTCTGGAACCACCGGAAAACCGAAAGGTGTCATGTTATCACACCATCAGATCGTGAAGAATGCACATGATCAGGGCGAGATTTTACAGACCGGTGAGGACGACAAATTGGTGATTCCAGTTCCCTTCAGCCACTGTTTCGGGAACGTGATGAGCATAACGTTGATGACTGTCTTCGGAGGCACCATGATCCCATTGGAAGACTTCGAACCTCACAAGGCTTTGGACCTGGTTGAAGAGGAACAAGCGACGATGATACACGGCGTACCTACGATGTTCATAAGGGAATTAGAGGTCGTCAAAGAAGAAGATTATGATACCAGTAGCCTTCGAACGGGTATAATGGCGGGTTCCAGCTGTCCCGTCGAGACGATGAAGTCGGTGATCAACGATCTGGGCTGCAACGTATCTATCACCTACGGATTGACCGAAGCTTCCCCGGGAGTGACTATGACCAGATTCGACGATTCCGTTGAAGACAGGGTCGAAACAGTGGGAAGGGTCATGCCCGACCAAGAGATCAAGGTTGTGGATGATGAAGGAAATGAGCTACCACCGGGCGAGACCGGAGAATTGTTGGTCAAAGGTTACAACGTGATGAAAGGTTATTATAACAAACCCGAAGCTACGGAAGAAACCATCGAAGACGGATGGCTCCATACCGGTGACCTAGCCGAGATGGACGAAAGAGGTTATGTAGAGATCGTCGGAAGGAAAAAGGACATGGTCATCGTCGGCGGTCTGAACGTTTATCCAAGAGAGATCGAAGAGTACCTTATCGAAGATCCGGAGATCCAAGAGGTCGCGGTCGTCGGAGTTCCCGATGATGAATTGGGTGAAGTTGTTGCCGCCGCCGTGGTACCCACCGAAGGTGCGGACCTGACCCCGCAGGATGTAGTGGATCATCTTTATGGGGAGGTCGCCAGTGCTAAAGTGCCAAGATACGTGAGCATAACGGACGGTTTGCCGGTCTCTGGAAGAGGCAAAGTACAGAAATTCAGATTGAGAGATAGCCTAGAGGAAAGGATCGAGGAAGGCGAATTAGAAAAGATAGTGCCCAGCGAAGTGAAGAACTGAAAGGTTCAACAACCCTTTCTTATTTTTTTTTACAACATACTTTTTTATACAACATACCTGACCCCTTTCTCAACTCCCAGTCTAGGCAAAATAATTAATACACTCCTTATTGATGGGGTCTCGATGAAGTGCCCCCGCTGCGGCCTTGAGATGGATGACGGTGTATGTCCCGGCTGTGGATATACGAACAAAGCTAAAGCTAGAGTGGATGGGAGTTCCGATGCTATAGGTAAGATCAAGAACATCATCACTTTTCTAGCCGTGATATTTTTCCTCGGTTATTTACTGGTCAATATAAGCATGTTGATCTGGTCCGCGGAGACCATCATCCCGGAAACATTGACCTACGAGCCGGTCGAAGGTGAGTCTCAGCTAAATTTGATCTTTATAATTATCGGGTTCCCCGTCGGTATCGGATATGTCACAGGTCAATGGTTCACTCTTTACTATCTATTCCTGCTCTTTTCAGTTCTCGCATCTTTGTCCTATATATTTTACTTGAGTGGAAGTGATCTAGTTCTTTATCTTAAAGATGTGGTAAAAGGGAAGTTTGACAAACTCGAAAAAGAAGGTTCAAACACATCTTCCGCCTTCCTCAGGTTAGTAACCATCTTCACGGCTTTAATATTTTTCAGTTATGTGTACATTCTACTCATTCAAATCCTAGGTCCCGGGATAGAATCACCGGATGTTCCTCAAGAGGTCTGGAAAAGAGTATACAGTCTTCTAAGAGCTTCGGTCTGGGAAGAGGTAACGGTCCGGTTCGCTTACATTGGGGTGCCGATGACGATATACGGGTTGGTGAAAGGGAAAAAAAAGGCTACAAACTATTTACTAGGAGGGTTTGGAACGAATGAAAAACTTGCCGTTTACCTCGTGGTGCTCTCTTCTGCTATCTTCGCTTTAGCTCACCTTCCTGGTTGGGACATATATAAGATACCTCAAACACTCATCCCTGGATTTGCTTTCGGTTATCTCTTCATAAAAGACGGTCTTCCTTCAGCTATACTACTACATTTCTTTTGGAATTTTATGAACGTACCGGATCTGATGATGGATATCCCAAATTTTAATTACTTTTTTGCCACCTTGACGTTTTTCTGGATAGTGGTCGGGATCTATTACACGTATTCCTATCTCAACAAGTTCACCAAGTGGTTCAAAGGTGAATCGGATGAGGAGGAAGCCCGGGAAACAGAAGAGCTGGAAGAACCGTTCAGAGGTGAAAAACAGACCTACACCGCCGGCGTTACGACAGGGTACATCTGCCCGAATTGTAGATTCAACCAGGCGAGATATACTGATGAGGGAAAACTCAAATGCAAGAGGTGCGGCGCTAAAACGGACCCTCAATCAGAATATGCTCAACAGCGGACCGGGAAAGTGGAGATGGATAGAGAATGGCCGCCTTCTTAAAAGGTGTCGAAAACCTTTATAAGACCTTGATGTCTCCCACCTTTCGATAGGATGGCTGACGATTTAGAGATAAGTATAGATAAGGATTTGTGCACGGGCTGTGGGATATGCATCAAATTCTGTCCAGAAGATGTTCTAGATGAATCTGACGATCTGAATCAATATGACAATCACTTTCCTGAAGTCGTAGACAAAAAAAGCTGCATCGTCTGCAGGAAATGTGAACTGTACTGCCCCGATTTCGCTATCCAAGTGGAGGTTGAAGAAGAATGAGAGAAGCCGGCGAGTACTTTATCGAAGGGAACATAGCGTGCGCGGAAGGCGCTATGAAGGCGGGATGTAAATTTTATGCGGGCTATCCCATCACACCCGCTTCCGAAGTGATGAATCATCTTTCTAAAGAACTGCCCAAAGAAGGAGGGAGATTCGTCCAGATGGAGGACGAGCTAGCTAGTATGGCGTCGGTGGTCGGTGCTTCCTGGACCGGTCTGAAATCCATGACAGCAACATCAGGACCGGGTTTTTCACTGATGCAGGAAAATTTAGGTTACGCCGTGATGACCGAAACCCCGTGTGTGCTCGTCAACGTTCAAAGAGCGGGTCCCTCGACCGGCCAAGCTACAAAGCCGGGAACAGGAGACGTGATGCAGTCACGTTTCGGAAGCCAGGGCGATTATGAAATAATAGCGTTGTCGCCCAACTCGGCCCAGGAGATGTTCGATTTTACCGTAAAAGCGTTCAATCTAGCCGAGAGATATAGGACTCCCGTGGTGCTTTTAGCCGATGCGGGTATCGGACAGATGAGAGAGAAAGTGAAAATACCTGACGAGGTAGATCTAGAAGAGAGGAGGAGGCCAAAAGAAGGTGAAACTGAATTTTTCGACACCGATAGAGAAGACAAAGTTCCTCCTATGCCCGATTTCGGAGACGGGGAGGAATTATTGGTTACGGGATCGACCCACTTAGGTGATGGAACTAGAGATACTTCCAGTTTTGAAGCGCAGGATGCTCTTGTTCGAAGGTTGGTTTCGAAGATAGAAGATAACAGAAAAGATATAGAAGATTGGGAGGAACAGCACGTCGAAGGTGCGGATCTGGTGGTTGTATCCTATGGTTCCATGTCTAGACCTGCTAGAGGAGCGGTAAAGAAGGCGAGAGAGGAAGGCTACGACGTCGGCTTTTTCAGGCCGAAGGTGATGTGGCCCAGTCCCGAAAATAGACTGAGGGAGATAGGTCGTGATTCGGACGTTCTTCTTGCCGAGCTATCTTTGAGAGGCTACAGGATGGAAGTCGAACGATGCGTGGGGTCGGAAAATTTTTACACCCTCGATAGACTGAATTCAGTCCCGACCATCGATCAGATCTACAAGAAGATAGAGGAGGTGATCCGATGATAAAAGCCGAGGAGATAAAGGAGAAATATATCAGGAAGCATCCTTCGCCGTTCTGCCCTGGCTGCGGCGGAGGGATGGTATTGAACGCGATGTCTAGATCGGTTGAGGACTCCGAGTTAAAAAAGGATGATATCGTGGCGGTCAGCGGGATAGGCTGTGCCGCTTGGATACCATCGCCGCACTGGAGAGTTGACACCTTACACACGACCCATGGAAGAGCTATCGCTTTCGCTACCGGAGTGAAGATAGGCAATAAGGACCTGGAAGTCATGGTGGTGTCCGGTGACGGCGACTGTGCCGGTATCGGAGGAAATCACCTGTTACACGGCGCGAGAAACAACATCGATCTGAACGTGCTCATGATTAATAATGGTCTATACGCTATGACCGGAGGACAGGTAGCTCCTACCACCGAACATGACGAAAAGACCTTGACTACGCCCTACGGTAATCCGTCGTCGAGTTTTGAAGCCGCCGAGGTAGTGAAAGCGGCGGGAGCCGGACACGTAGCTCGATGGACCACTTACCATATGAACGAACTCATAGAGGAAGTTGAAAAAGCTATAGATACCAACGGATTTTCATTTATAGAAGTGTTGACTCAATGTCCTACGAGAAAAGGAAAAAAATCCGGGATGGACGGGTTGGATATGCTGGAATGGTATAAAGAAAATACGAGCAAGGAAGAAGATACCGACAAGATCTACGTAGGAACGTTATCGGAATTGGATAGACCGGAACTCACGGAACAGATATACCGGCAGATGGAAGAAGCGGGAGGTGGCTCTAGATGATCAAGATCAGGATCGGCGGCTGGGCTGGTCAGGGAACGGTCAGAGGCGGAACGATCCTGGGACGATCACTCGCGATGGAACAGGGATTGAATGTCGTTCAGCAGAGGTCTTATTCCGCGGCTGTCAGGAGTGGTATCGCCTATTCTGACGTGATCGCCGACGAGGAGGTATTGGACGAACTTGTGATAGATATCCCGGACTATCTTTTGGTCATGTATCAGGATACTCTTGACGAGTGGGAAGAGATCGCTAAAAAGGCTGAGATATTGATCGTCGATAGTTCTAGAGTCGGAGAGATACCCGAAGTTGCAGGGGAGTCATATAAAGTTCCCGCTGGAGAGATAGCTGAAGATATAGCCACATCGAAGGCTGCAAACATAGTTCTCTTGGGCTCTCTTGCCGCTATCTCCGAAAAGATCGATATGGATTGCTTGAAAAAGACCGTTCGAGAGGAATTTAAAGAGGAGTACGTCGATATCAATATAGAATCTCTTGAGCAGGGGTTTGAAAAGATAAAAGATAGCTCTGGATGATCAAGATCAAGGAGGATTTGGCATGGGAAAACCTTATTATTTAGCACCCTGTAAGAAGAATCTGATCACCCATGGCTGATGAAGACGAGGGTCCAGACCCACAGGAGATCGAAAGTGCTGAAGATAAATTCCAAAACCTTGTAGAAGAACGGAACGAATTGAACGAGGAAGCCAATTTTTACCGAGATGAGAGGGATTCTCTACACGAGGAACGGGATAAACTGCAGGAAGAAGTGGACGAATTAAAAGAAAAAAGGGACGAACTCACAGAGAAAGCTAGCGAACACAAACAGAAAAGAAACGAACTCCAATCCAAGGCTAAAGAACTCATCGAATTCAAGAAAGAGAAACAGGAGCAGATAGAGAACAATCTCTCCGAAGAGGTCGAAGAATTGAAAGTGGAGATAGATGAACTGGAAAGAAAACAGCAGACAACCGCACTTCCTGTAGAGGATGAGAACGAGCTTTTAGACGAACTGAGGGAGAAAAGGGAAGAGTTGGAGGAAAAACGAGAGCTGTTGAAAGAACAGGACGGGATATTGGAAGAGGTAGAAGAGCTGGACAAAAAGATCGACGATCTCTTTCAAGAAGCGGACGAAGAACATGAAAAAGTCGTCAAATATTCAGAAGAATCACAGGAGTACCATGATCAGATAGAGGATCTATACGACGAGATAAACGATCTGAACCGCGAGGCGGATAAACTTCATCAGAAATTCGTTGAGGTCAAGGAAAGAGCGGATCATTACCACGAGAGAGCTATGGAAATGAAGGATAAAGTTCTCGAGATGAAACGGCAAAAGAAGGAAGAAGAGATAAAGCGGAGACAAAGATTGGTAGAACAAAACAAAAAGGTCAGAAAAGAACTCGAGGACGAAGAAAAACTGGAAGAAGAAAGGAAGAAGATGCTCGAGATGTTGAAAAAGGACGGAAAAGCGGAGTTAGAGTAGAAGACTTTCCGTTTTTAGCTCTTTTTAAGATTGAGGGGAGGAAAAGACCGATATACTTGAACCCTTTTCAACTGTTCTAAAAAGAAAGAGATTCGGTGATAGAATGAAAAGTGTCCTTGTGACCGGCGGATGCGGCTTTGTTGGAACCAATCTTATAGAGTACCTTTTAAAGAAAAGTGATTGGGATATAACGGTACTGGATAACCTGAGTGTAGGGCGATTGGAATATTTAAAAAGGATAGACGGTTATTCGGATGAAAAGATACGATTTATCGAGGGAGATGTGAGAGGCGAGGATGATGTAGAAAAGGCCGTGGACGGATGTGATTACGTGATACATCTTGCGGCTCAAACGAGCGTCGTCGATTCGGTAAAAGAACCTAAGAAGGATGCGGATATCAACATAATGGGCACGATCAACCTTCTAGACGAATGCGTGGAAAGTGATGTTGAAAGATTTATCCAGGCCTCTTCGGCGGCACCGTTAGGAGAACAGGAGATGCCGATAGATGAAAGCAAGGTCCCCCAGCCTCTCGCCCCCTACGGAGCGAGTAAGCTAGCCTGCGAAGGGTACTGCAGCGCTTATTCCGGCAGCCACGGTTTGGATACGGTCGCTTTACGATTTTCTAACGTTTACGGGCCGAAATCATGGCACAAAGGCAGTGTTGTCGCGAAGTTCATCAAACAGATAATCGAAGGAGAAAGTCCCGTGATCTACGGAGACGGAGGTCAAACTAGAGATTTTATACACACCAGGGACATCTCCCAGGCTCTATATCGGGCGTGTGTTGAGGAGTACGAGGAGAATTTTGAGCTGTTCCAGATAGCTACTGGAAGAGAGACGTCCGTGAATGAGCTCTATTCCATAATCAAAAATAAGCTGGAGGAAAAAGGAGTAGAGGTACCTGAACCGGAGTATGGTGAAAAGAGAAAAGGAGAGATCTACAGGAACTACGCGGATATAGGAAAAGCTGAAGAGGTATTGAACTATTCGCCGCAAGTCAAGATCGAGGAAGGCATAGAAGAGACAGTCGATTGGTTCTTGAATAATCCGTTAGAGAGTACATAAGGATCGGTAAGAGTATGAAAATAACGTTGCTGGGGACTTCGGGCGGTATACCCATACCGTATAGAGCGCAGTCCGGCGTTCTGGTAGAGACTTCGAAGGGGAAAATACTGCTCGACTGCGGGATGGGCGTACCCTTGAGGTTGTGCGAAGCGGGAGTCGAGGCCGAAGAGATAGACCTGATATGTTTGACCCACGAGCATCTCGATCATATCCAGGACCTGCCGTCTTTGACCAAAGCGTCTTGGCTTCGGACTGATGAGGCAAAGTACAAAGTGATAACCCCTCCCCAGCTTCCGGAAATTTTGAAAAAGTTCTGGAAAAGCGTCGATGAGTACGAAAGGAGCGAATTGGATTTTGAGGTATTGAAACCGGGAGAGAAGATGGAAGAGACAGCTTTGATAGAAGCTTTTAAAACCGATCATACCGGCATCAGTCAGGGTTATAAGATCTCCATCGGTGGAAAAAAGGTCGTCTATACCGGAGATACGGAAGCTGTTCCTCAAGTCAGAGAGATCACTGAAGGTGCCGATCTTCTAATCCATGAATTATCTCATCTGGAGAGGACTGAAGGGCATACGAACCCGGAGGAGTTCATCTCTGCGTTTTCAGATGTCGGGGCGGATAGGTTCGTCATGACTCACTTTTATCCTGAGGTTGAGGAGAAATTAGAGGAAATCACTACTAGAATAGAAAAAGAAACCGGCGTTGCGACTTATCCCGCTGAAGACCTATTTACCATATCTTTGTCTGATTGAGTATGGAACGAGGTAAGATGAAATTCCTAGTTATCCCTACGACAGACTGGACCGGTCATCCAGTTCCGAATCGCCTTAATTTTATCTTCGACCGGTTAGCCGAGAGGCACGAGGTGGATGTCTGCCATTTCAGGATGTTTCAGGAGGAAAAAAGGCAGACCACCTGCGAGCTGATCGAGATGGATTCTCAGGTATGTTCAGATGTAGGGAGTTATTATATGAGAAATTTCACCAAACATGCTTCTAGGATCTCTGATATCAGCCCGGACTACGATGCCATCATATCAGCCAATATAATACCCAGTTTTATCGCTAGTCTTCAAGACACCCCTCTGATAATCGATTACTTGGATCATCTGCCCGAGAGTGCAGCTTCTTATTATAAAAAACCCTTGAGTAAGATCGCCGAAAAGGTCGTTAAGAAGCTGACCTTTTTCAATATGAAGAAAGCCGAGGGAGTGATCACGCCCACTGTAAGATTCAAGGAGTATATTCAGAGTAGGATAGATAAGAAGATCAAGGTGGTACCGAACGGTTTAGATCTGGAGAAGATAGGTCCTTCGGATCCTAAGAAGATAAAGGAAGAATATTCTCTCGGCAGCCCGGTACTCGGATATGTGGGGTCATTAGAGAGGTGGATAGCCCTCGAAAACGTGATCGAAATGATGCCTATGATAAAGAAGAAATATCCGGATGCTACTCTCTTGATCGTTGGACCGGGACTTCACACGGATTATTCTCAGCGATTGAAAAAGTTGAGTAGAGAGATAGGTGTAGAAGAAGATGTCGTTTTCACAGGGAGAGTGGATTATGAAAAATTATCCCCGTACCTATCTGCGATGGACGTAGGATTGAATCCTCGAAAACCTTTGAAGATGAATAAATTGACCATGGGTAGTAAAGTTCTTACTTATCTCGCCTGTGGTATCCCGGTTTTGAGTAAAAATATGCCCGAGGTTGAAGAAAGATTTGAAGGTGAAGGGATTCACCGCTATGATTCGGATAAAGAATTCTTGAGCGAGCTTTCAAACTGTCTGACAGACTCGGTCGACCCCGAAGTCATTAGTCAATACGATTGGGATATCATATCGAGAAAATACGAAAGAGCTATCTATGAATTATTAGACAAGGATTTCAAAAAATAAAAAAAGGGTTTTTTGGGTCGTAGCACTTACAATTCGTCGAATACTTCGTCTTCGCCTTCGTCACCCAGTGGCTCACCACATTCGGGGCACTCGTCGTCGTCTTCTGATACTTCCGCGCCACAGATCGGACATTCCTGTGCACCAGCTTCTTCTTCTTCGAATTCCTCTTCTTCAGGTGGTTCTAGTTCTTCGCCACATTCTGGGCATTCGGCTGAGTCGATGGGGATCACTGCGCCGCAGGTGGGGCAGATGCCCTCTTCGGCTTCTTCAAGTTCTTCTTCGAATTCTTCTTCTTCCTCGACTGGTCCTCCTGTTCTCGTGGCCATAACGCCACCGATGATCATCACTATTACACCGATTCCTACACCTGCCATGAAATATTCGCCATATGTGCTTTCAGGGTTGGTTATACCCATGAATTCATCCGTCGGGCCTGTAGAGCTGAATTTGATCGCCAGTACTGCTATAATTATAAGTATCCCGATCACTGCTACGGCCCATCCTTTGTTCATTCCGCCTTCTTCTGCCATACTTTTCATCCTCCTAAAGTACTTCACTTCGATTCGCTAATTTGGTTAATGATATATAAATTCTATGGTGAAAGAAATCATCGTTATATATAAATAGGAAATATATCGCTTAAATATCACTCTGAAATATTGGTTTTGATGTTCCCCGCTGGCACTATGCAGATGAATTTTATCTCATCGTCATACGGATTTTCGTAGGAGTGAGGCGTTTCCGGAGGGATATATAGGGAATCACCTTTTTCGACTGTGTGAGTCTCGCCGCCCAGATCCACTTTCATCTTTCCCTTCAATATGTATTGGACGTGATCCGTGGTTTCGTGCTCGTGATAGGGCATGGATCCTCCAGGTTTTATGGTGAATTTTCTCATGAAACAGTTCTCTACGTCTTCATCGTCGGCTATCAGTTTTTGGATGAAGACGTCCTCTCCTTTGTCCACCTTTTCTACGGTCACGTTATCCGAATTCATGACCAAGGGCTTCTTTCGTGACATGTTATCGGTAGATGATAAAAGATGATGCTATATCTAGTTTAGGATGAAAATTAGGAGGATGAAAAGAGTAGGAATGAAAGAGAGGTGTGGTAGGACCGATATATTTTGACCAGTGGGATGAAGAAAGCTAATGTTGTTCAAAGCAGGTCATAAATGACGATAATTAATATTCAGCCTTTTCCATCAATAGATTTATATTTTAGGCCACGTTTGGGAGATGAGTGTTGCTCTATGGAAGAGAACAAAAGAGTGAGGATAGTTATCGGATTGATATGTGGGGCTATCAGCTTGATAATAGGAATAGCGATCACGTTCGTCATGACTTTCATATATGATACGCCTTGGTCATTTAAATTCGTTCTTGGGATGGTAGGAATGGTTGCTTTCATGTCAGGCTTTTATTCTATCTTCTTTGCGCTAGAATATGCCCCTATAGAAAGATTGAATTCAGAATGATCTTCGATGTAACAACCTCTGTACAGGGATAGACAAAATAGCTCAAGCACCAAGGCCTAAAGCTGTGGAATTGAAAACGAAAGGTATGATCTTGAAGAAAAATCACAGAGACTGCGCAAAGAGGTTATTTACGAGGACTATGAAAAGCCGTTCTGATCCGAGAGTACTATTTGAAGGTGAAGAGTGTTTTAAACCGTAATGATGATGGACCCGTCAGAATCAAGGATTCTGTCTAACCACTTTTCAAAGAAAAATGGACCCAGCGGGATTTGAACCCGCGGCCTCCACCTATTTCGCCGACTGTTAGCTCAGTCAGATCTTTACGGAATTCTAAGAGAATTCCGAAGATCCATGGAATTTGGAACAAATTCCATTAGGATGCGAAGGTGGCGATCTGCCAACTGATCTATGGGCCCAATTGAGTGAAACGAAATTGGGCGCATAGATATTTGGAGCTTTGCTCCGATACTATCTATGGGCCCGATAGTAGCGTCAGCGAAATGTGATTATAGTATAACTTCAAAAATAAACATGAACTATAAGCGTTTTTTGGATGATGAAGGTTTTTCCGACTCACCAAGACGCGACATGCCCGTCGGTTCTAGGCTCGGTACCTCCCGCATACACGCCGTTCTTTAATTTCCAGATGATCTGTCCTCGTCCGTAGCTTCCGGAGTGCAGCGAATAGTTGATCTGGTGACCTTTCCTGGATAGAGCTTTACCTATATGATGCGGGAATTTCTTCTCCAGATAGACTTTCTTCTCTTCGTCCCATCTCCATCGAGGCGCGTCCAACGCGGCTTGAGGGTTAAGATCGAAATCCAGCGTGTTCATCATCACCTGAAGATGACCCTGTGGCTGCATGTATCCTCCCATGACGCCGAAGGGGCCCACAGCTTCTTCCTGCCTTGTCAAGAAGCCCGGGATGATGGTATGATAGGTCCGTTTTCCCGGTTTAAGGCAGTTCGAATGAGAAGGATCTAGTGAAAAAGTGTGGCCTCGATTCTGCAGCGCTATACCGGTCCCGGGAACCACGAGACCGGAACCGAAGCCCATGTAATTGCTCTGTATATAGGATACCATATTACCGTCTTTATCTGCCGTAGCCAGATAGACCGTGCCTTTCTCTCCCAGTCTACCAGGTTCCGGAGTCAATGCCTCTTCACCTATCTTTTCCCTCCTCTCTGCGGCATAGTCCTCGGAGAGCAGTTCTTCGACGTCAGCCTCCATGTGATCGGGATCGGTGATAACCTCTTTTCCGTCGGAGAAAGCCAGTTTCATGGCTTCTATCTGTTTGTGATAGGTTTCGACGGTATCCTTGTTTGAAAAATCAAAATCTTTCAAGATGTTCAGCGCCATCAGAGCGATCAACCCCTGACCGTTCGGAGGTAGTTCCCAGACCTTGTGCCCTCTATAATCTATACTTATAGGATCCACGATCTCCGGAGAAAAACCTGACAGGTCTTTCTTTCCCAAGTAACCACCGGTCTCTTTAGCGAATTCTACTATCTTCTCGCTAAGCTCCCCCTCATAAAACGATCTAGATCCCGTTCTGCCTAACTTTCGAAGCGTCTCGGCATGATCCTCCGACTTCCAGACCTCGCCTATCTCCGGCGGTTCTCCTCCGGGAGCGAAGGTATCGAACCAGTTCTGGAATTTTTCATCCTCTAACTGTTCCTTATAGGCTCGATAAGCCCCCTGCCAGTATTTACCCAATACCGGGGAGATCGGATAACCGTTTTCCGCATAACTCGCCGCGGGTTCGAGCACTTCCTCAAAGGACAGGTCTCCGAACTTTTCAGACAATAGCGCCCAGCCCGCCGGAATTCCGGGTACCGTGACCGGGGTCCATCCGTACTTGGGCATCTCTTCATGACCTTCGCTCTTCACCGTATCTATATCGAGACTCTCAGGTGTTGGACCACTAGAGTTCATCCCGTGCAGCTGACCGTCTTTCCAAACCATAGCGAAACCGTCGCCTCCAAGGCCGTTCGAAGTCGGTTCCAAGACGGTCAAACTCGCGGCCGTAGCTATGGCAGCGTCTACAGCGTTCCCTCCCTCTTTCAGCATCTCTATACCGGCCTGGGCCGCAAGGGGCTGAGAGGTGGCGACCATACCTTTCTCTGCATAGCTCACGGAACGTCTAGACGGATAAGGATAGCTGAGCGGGTCGAAATCCATATCCGTTAAAAGACGGCGGAAGTAAATTATTCTTTCGAATGGAACTCTACGGGATATAGGCCCGCAGTAAAATTATTAAACGAACAAACGTATGGGTGTACGATGTTTCCGACTAAAAGGATGATACCGCCTTTACTGGTCCTTTTTTCAGGTATCTTGTTCATCTTGATCGGTGTCATCCAGGGTGATGCCCATATCGCTCTTCTCTTTATCATCCCGGTGATCTACGGCAGCGGACTTTACCTGACTATCGGTATCCTGCTCATCTTTCTATCTTTCATCCTATTTTTTGTCTTCTCCGCAGCGAGTTTTAAGAAGCAAAGTGACTCTAGAAAAGATAGGGCGGCTTATGAGGAGAGTAGAAGTAAAACAAAATCCGATTACGGAGGAGTCATCTTTATAGGACCTATACCGATCATATTTGGAAAAGATAAGAGTATAGCGAAAAAGATGATGTACGTCGGCTTAGCTATCGCCGTGATACTTCTTGCTCTCTATCTGATCTTCATCTATAGTTAAAGGAAAAAAGAGGTGTATCGCGATGCGGGATTTTATAGAAAAAAATCTGGAAGAAATGGTTAGGATCGACAGCAAAAGCGAAGGCAGTATGGACGAGATAATAGATCATACGAAGAACTTGCTCGAAGAAGTCGGGCTCGAACCCGAGATCGTCGAAGGAGAAGGGTTCAGTCCGGTCGTCATCGCTTCCCACAAAGATGGAGGCGTCTGCTTCTCGGGTCATCTAGATACAGTCCCTCAAGGCAGCGGATGGGAACACGAGCAGGGAGAGATGGTGGAAGACAGGATGTACGGGAGAGGCACGCTCGATATGAAGGGCCCTTGTGTATCGATGATCGCAGCAGCTGAAAAGCTGATCGAGAAAGACGTTCCTTTCTCGTTGGTCTTCACCACTGACGAAGAGGTGACGATGAACGGTGCGGAAAAAGTAGCGGATCGGCCCGAAATAACCAACGCTCCGGCGGTCGTCGTCTGTGAACCGACTGAGCTTCAAGTGGTCACGCAGGAAAAAGGCGTGTACCAGTTCGAGATAAAAACCGAGGGAGAAAACGCTCACGCCAGCATGCCCGAAAAAGGTGATAACGCCATAGCCAAGATACTCCCGATATTGACTAGTTTCGATCGTAAGAATAACATTCCGCCGGGTAAAGACGAGTTGAGCTGCTGCGTCGACGTGATAGAGGGTGGAGATGCGACCAACGTGATTCCAAAAGAATGCTGGGCTGAGATCGACGTGCGTTTCCCCCCGCATTTCAATAGAGAGATACTGGAAAGATATCTTTTCGAACCCATCGACCAGGAATTCGAGCACGAAGAGATACAGTTCTTGGATCCAGTCAAAATAGACCAGGACAGTGAAGCTGCTCAGAAGATGATAGAGGTGGCGGATACGACCACTTGGGCGGTCCCATACGGTACCGAGATGGTCCGATTCTACCAACAAAACGAGAACACGCTGATATTCGGTCCCGGTCAGGTCGACGTAGCTCACCAGCCCGACGAGTTCATCGAACTACCTGGGCTGGTCAAGGCGGCAGAGATCTATATAGAGTACGCTGAAGTCATGGCCGGTAGCGGTTAGGCGTCCTCGGGAAAGGTACGGCGTCTCTTATATGATCCAGGTCACACAGCCACATTATAACTCGTTCTACTCCGAGGCCGTAACCCGCGTGAGGGACGCTGCCGTATCTTCTAGTCTCCAAAAACCAATCGTAGATGGACGGATCTTCACCACCTTTTTCCAACCTATCCTCTAGAGATTCTACCTCCGTTTCCCTGACACTCCCTCCGATCAGTTCTCCGACATGAGGTACCATAAGATCGTAACCGAGGACCTTCGATTCGTCCTCCTCGTCTCTCTTCATGTAGAAGGCCTTTATCTCTTTCGGGTAATGGGTCACGAAAACGGGTTTTTCGAAAAGTGAAGTGAGCTTCTTCTCTTCCGGAACGCCGAAATCTTCACCGTAAGATACGTCCATACCCTCATCTTGCAGCTTAGAGACCGCCTCCTCGTAGGTAATTATAGGGAACGGCTTCTCCAGCTTTTCTAAATACTCCACGTCGGCATCGAGATCTTCTAGCTCCTCTCGATTTTTTTCCAGCACTTTATCCACTATGTGGAGGACGAGACCTTCTCCGAGTTCGACTATGTCATCCAGGTCGTGCCACAGCCCCTCGACTTCGGCGTGCCAGTATTCGGTAAGATGTCGAGGTGTCCTGGATTTCTCGGCTCTGAAGCTGGGCGCTATGGTGTATATGTCTCCCATGCCGAAGATTCCCGCCTCGGCATAGAGCTGCCAGCTCTGAGTCAAGTAAACCTCGTCGTCAAAATATTCTACCGGGAACAACGTAGCTCCGCCTTCACAGGCGAGAGGCGTCAATATCGGGGAATGGAACTCTTCGTAACCTTCTCCTCTGAAGAATTCATGTATAGCTTCAAAGACGGTAGACCTCACGTTGAGTATATCTCTCATCCTTCTAGATCTTATCCAAAGATGTCTATTGTCCAGGAGATGTTCCACGCTTTGATCTTTGTGGATGGGGAAATCGTCCGAGGCGTGAACTATCTCCGCTTCAGTGACTCTTATCTCATAACCGCCGGGAGCTCTTTCGTCCTCGGCGACTTCGCCTTTCACCTTCAAAGACGATTCGACCAGAAGGTCCTTCAGGTCCTCGAACTTCTCTTCGTCGAATTCGTCCTTAGCGACGGTGGCCTGAACCACACCGCTCGGGTCTCTAACGTTCAAAAACGCCATATTACCTATATCTCTAGTTCTGTGAATCCAGCCGCGCACCTTAACTTCGCTTCCGGTGTGCTCGCCTTCTAATATCTCCTCTATATCTACGAACCCTTCTTTTCCCAGTCCATCGGTTTCTTCTTTCTTCTCTTTCGGACCCATCTTTTCACTTGGGCTCTCCGAGTGTAGTTTTAAGATAAAAGAGTTTTGGGGATAGGATCTCACCAGTCCTCGGGAACTTTTCCACCTTTCTCCAACGACTTCATTATATCTTCTTTCATCTGTAAAGCCGCTTTCCTAGAAGCTTTATCGAATCCTTCCGGTCCAAACTCGTCGTCGTTCTCGTAGGCGTAATCGATACCTCTAGAGGAGTTGACTATGGCGCCGTAACCGTCGTCATTGAAGCACGGTATCACATCGTCGGCGGTTCCACCTTGAGAACCGTAACCGGGAACCAAGAACAGATTATTTTTCATCATCTCTCTCAACTTCTCCGCCTCCTCGGGATAGGTCGCTCCCACGACAGCACCAACGGAAGAATAACCTCTTTCTCCAATCAACTCCTCACCCCAATCACTGATTAGTTCGGCCATCACTTCGTATATCTTGTTTTCTTCTTCAGTAACGAGGTCTTGAAGCTCGCTCGAGGAAGGATTCGAAGTCTTATTCAGAACGAAGATGCCTTTGCCGAACTCCTCACAGACATCCACAAACGGCTCTATCCCGTCAGATCCCAGATAGGGATTGACCGTCACCATGTCTCCATCGAATGATAACGCCTTCCCATCTATCATATCGACTTTGCCGAGATGAGCGGAAGCGTAGGCTTCCGCCGTACTTCCTATATCGTTCCTTTTCACGTCTTCTATGACTATCATCTCTCTCTTTTTGGCGTACTCGATCGTCTTTTTGAAAGCTTTGATACCCTCGACACCGTATTTTTCGTAGAAGGCCACCTGTGGTTTGACCGCTGGAACAATATCATGGATAGCGTCTATTATCCCCTTATTGAACTCGAAGATAGCCTCTCCAGCGGCCTCGAAAGGTGTATCACTCATCTCCTTCGCTTCTTCCTTCAGATGAGTAGGTATCCTCCAGAGCCTAGGATCTAAACCAACAACGGAGGGATTCTTCTTGTCGTCGATAGCATCTAACAGTCTGTCCGCTAAATTATCACGCTTCATGTTGATCTCACTTGATAAAAAGAAGAGTGATAGATATAAGATTTTTCGATAGTGATCTTCTCTTTCCGGATGGAGAGAAACCACTAAAAACAGAAAGTTCTTAGAACTTCGAATCGATCTTCTCTTCACCTAGTTTCATCCTTATAGTAAAATGCCCGTCCTCAAAGATCAGCTCCGCCCTTTCCAAGGCCGTCTTGTACTTAGCGGCTTTATTGTTACTCCCTTCCTTTTCATCCGCTTCCTCGATCAGATCCGCCTTCTCAAGCTCCTTTAACCTCCTGTACGTGGCGGCGATAGGGATGTTGTACTTCCAACTTATATGTTGAGCGGACATCGGCTCCTGGTAACACCCGGCGAGGATCTCCTTGGCGTACTCGTCTGTCAACAGTTCCACTTTTTCGGAGAGCGTGTCAGTTTCAGCCATCATCATATTACATGAGGTTGATAAATAAGTGGTTTTGTCTTAGATTATTTTTTGAGAAAAACAAAATCGGTTATCATGATTGAAAATGGAGTAGGATTCGGTCGTGGACCGGAGTCCGAAGAGATTCACTTGTACTCTCCACAGCTGTAGCAGTACCATTGTTGAGCTTTTTCGATATATTTCATAGATTTACCGCAGTCGGGACACGCCTTTTCGCCTTGCTGAGGTGGGCGTGGGGAACTTTGGGACGTCCTTTGACCGGCTCGAGGCGATTGTTGAGACCGCTGCTGGGAACGTGGTTTAGGAGGACCCTGAGATGGTTGGCTTGGCTTGTGCTGAGATGGTTGTTGAGATGACCTTTGAGGTGGACGACTAGGCTGCTGCTGAGATGGTTTTTGGGGTGGTT
>CAYWYD010000001.1:18215-61931 GCA_964462425.1 uncultured Thermoplasmata archaeon | reverse complement strand
TGGTTTTTGGGGTGGTTGTTGAGATGACCGTTGAGGTGGTTGACGAGTCTGCTGTTGCTGAGATGGTCTTCGAGGGCGTCCTTGAGGTCTCTGGTACTGTCCTTGATCCTGAAATCCCTGCGGACCGGGACCCTGTCGGGTATATTTGTAGATCGAGCCGTTCTCTTCCTCGACCACATAGGTACCGGCCAACTTATCACCTATCCTCTGGTCATTGGTCGCGACCAGGATAACGTCGATTATCAAGATTACGAAGCCTATGCACGGGAGGTTCCACAGCAATCTAGCGATATTTCGGATGAAAGACTTGGTTCCGCTCACGTTCCTGCCGTGTTCATTCACAACCTGTAAGCTCAAAAGTCTTTTAGCGAGGGTCGCTCCTCCACCGGATCTCGACTCGAAGTAAGTGAAATATCCGAGAGTTATCAATATGCTGAGGAGGATAGAAAGGAGATAAAAGGTGCTGAAATATATGCCCGTCATGCTAGTGGTGGGATCGGTGGTATCCGGCAGAGTCATAAATCCAGTGAAAAGACCCGCCATTATTATGAGTCCATTAATAGCCCCTATCAATAGTCCGTCTATAATATAAGCACCTATCCTTCGAAGAACCGATGCATGGTTGAGCTCTCGCCTAGTTCCCGGAGGTGTTTGGTATCCTCTATCCTGCTGATATCCATAATCCTGCCGCATTGAACCCGACCTAGGGAGTTATGTGAGAAATGGTATATAATTTCTATGTAGAAAACTTAGCGAAAGCCCAGGTGAGAGGTTTTTTATATGTTCAAAGTATATAGGAGAACATGTACGATAGAGTCATAGTTCCCACCGACGGGTCTGAGATCGCGGAGATCGGAGTGGAAGAGGGCTTGGAGGTCGCAGAAGGTCTGGGCATCCCCGCTATCTGTATCTACGTGATGGACTATTCCGCACTCGAAGAGCTGGACGAAGAGGTGCACCATGAAGATGTGCGGAATGGGATGGAGAACATCGGCGAAAGAGCGTTGAGAAAAGTTAGGAAGAAGGCCCACGATAAGGGAGTCGAAATCGAAACAAAAAATTTGATCGGTGAGCCCTACCAAAGGATAGTCGATACCGCTAACGACAACGATATAATCTACATGAGCAGTCACGGCGCCTCCGGTTTCTCAGAGCTGGTATTCGGGAGTACGACGGAAAGAGTCGTCAAGAACGCGGATTGTACCGTCGCGGTCGTGAAGGCTAGATAAATCCCGCATCAACTCGATGATTCACTGAAGCCAGGTTTCCTCGACTTGGCTTTTTGGTATCCAAGTTTCATCGATCAAAACGGCTTTTTCAGTGGTGGTCTCCACCTCGCCTTCAACAGTTCCTTCCGGTATAGCTTCCTTTTCGGCCAACCAGTCAGCTACCTCGACACCGATCTCGTCTCCTTCTCCAACGTCTTCTATAGCTATATCGTCTTCTTCCATGGCGCACCTGATTTACTCTCTAGATAAGAATCTTTTGGCTCTTTAGAGGATTTTTAGGATTGCTTTTATAGTGGAACTCGTAACTTTTTGAACTAAGTTACGAGCTCCACAACTAGTAAAAGACACATAAAAGTACAAATTGTCGTGTCTTTTACTATAGTCTCTTATTTTTTGGCCCTTTGATTCTCCTCCTCCTTCTCTTCTTCTACCTCTTCCACTTCTTCGTTTTCAAACTCAATTTCTTCTGTCTCATCCGTATCTTCTACCTGTTCGGTTTCTTCCTCTTCTTGTAGATATCTATAATCGATCAGCATTGTATCTGAATCGAACACTTCTTCATCGGTCTGTGAGGTCGCTATTAGGTCTATCTCAGAGAACTCACCATCTTCTGCATCTTCTGGGATAATAACCTCCACTTCGACAGTGTCTGAAGATCCTTTAGAAACGGATATCTCTTTAGGAACTGTTGGAGTCCAATCGGCATTCGAGGAGTCCACTTCGAGGTCATAGGTATCGTCATCATCGCCTGAATTCTCTATAGTGAATTCATAGACGTGGAAGCCTGAATATTCCTCCGCCTTGTCTTCTGGAGCCGTCACAATCACCTCTGCCTCTTTTCTATACCAGGCAGATATCAATAATATTGCGATCACAAGGGCTAAGAGGATAGCTAAGAGCCAAAAGAGCCATCCCTCTGCTGAAGTTAAGCTTCCTCCTTCTTCACTTTCTGTCACTTCAAAACTGATCGTATCTTCACCTACATTCCCCGCATTGTCCACAGCTCTAACTTGGATAGTATGATTCCCTTCTTCGAGATTTGAGAGTGTGATGTCGACGTCTTCCTCCTCCCAATCTCCGTCATCGACCTTGACTTCGTAGTGGTCTATCCCGCTTACTTCGTCAGAACCGGTCCATTCCGACTTGATTGAATCTACATCGAAGGTTTCTCCATCTTCAGGTGTTATTATATTCACCTTTGGAGGTGTTGTATCCACTGTAAAGCTGACCTCTTCGACCTCTTGACCACCTGCTCCAAACAAGTTAACGCCAGCAGAATTTGTGCTGATATTTTCATTTACACCTCTCACTTCGACCGTGTGCTCACCATCTTCTACGTCGTTAAATGCGTAAGTGATGTCGGTACCTACATCTATCCAATTCCCATCATCGATCCTGACTTCATGGTAACTAACATTTTCGGAATCCCATTCTAGAGTCACGTCGGATTCGTTGAGCAAAGCCCCATCCTCGGGCGAAGTGACTTCTATCATTACGGGTTCACCGATCGAAAAATCAGCCAGGATAGTGTATTCACTTTCCATCGTTATGGTGGTCTCTTCTGCCTCCGCATCTTCTATCGTTCCCGTATCGCCTGTCCATTCAACAAAGTGATAACCGGGATCGGCTACCGCCTCAAGATTCACCTCAGCACCAGAGTCATACTCAAACTTGCCTTCCCCTGGCTCTATTACCTCACCTCCAAAAGACGAAACTATCGTCAATTCATATCTATCCACGGCGAATTCTGCCGTTATAGTGTAGTCTTCTTCCATCGTTATAGAAGTATCTGCGCTCCCGGGATCGATTATCGTTTCATTATCGCCTGTCCATCTCACAAAGTGATAACCAGAGCCTGAACCCGCCAAGATATTTACTTCTTCACCTGCCTCATACTCGAAGCTACCTTCTCCTGGATTTACAACTCCTCCACCGGCTGTAGAAGTGATCGTCAAAGTGTAATTCCCCGGAGGGCTCGACGGAGCGAACTTAGCCGTTATGGTATAGTTACCTTCCATGGTTATATCGGTCTCTTCTGCTTCTGTATCTACGATCGTATCGTTATCGCCTATCCACTCTACAAAGTAATAATCTTGATCGGCTTGTGCCACAAGGTTTTGCTCGGCACCATCTGCGTACCCGAAGGTACCTTCACCCGGTTCTATCACACTTCCTCCGGTCGTTGAGTCGATGGTGAGGTTGTAGTCCGTCTCGGCAAATTCCGCCGTTATAGCAAAATCCTCATCCATCGTTATATTGGTTAAGTTGGAATCTATATCGGCTATCGTTTCGGTATCTCCTGTCCATTCGACAAAATGATAACCTGGCTCCGCTATAGCCTCGAGGTCTACCACTTCATTCGCATCGTATGTGAACGTACCTTCTCCTGGTTCTACCACGCTTCCTCCAACTGTCGAGTCGACAGTTAGATCAAACCTATCTATAGCAAACACTGCCGTGATAGAGTAGTTACCTTCCATTGTTATAACCGTCTCTTCTGCCTCTGTATCTACGATCGTATCGTTATCGCCTGTCCATTCAACGAAGTGATAACCTGGATCGGCCTGCGCTACAAGGTTTTGCTCGGCACCATCTGCGTACCCGAAGGTACCTTCACCCGGTTCTATCACATCTCCTCCACTTGTTGAGCTGATCGTCAAGTAGTAATCTACAGGAGCAAACACTGCCGTTATGGAATAGTCATCTTCCATCGTGAGTGTGGTAGAATCGGACTCGATATCTACAACCGTCCAAGTATCGCCTGCCCATTGTACAAACTGATGCTCCGGATCCGCTATAGCCTCGAGGTCTACTACCTCTCCTACATTGTACGTGAAGGTTCCTTCCCCGGGCTCCGTTACGTTGCCTCCCGTCATCGAGTCGATAGTTAATTCGTACGTATCTATGGCGAACACTGCCGTGATAGAGTAGTTATCTTCCATGGTTATAGTGGTCTCTTCTGCTTCTGTATCTCCGATAGTGTCGTTATCGCCTGTCCATTCGACGAAGTGATAATCTGGATCTTCCTGCGCTACTAAGTTTACGTCAACCCCGGCTCGATATCCGAAGGTATCTTCTCCCGGCTCTGTCACGTTACCGCCCTCTGTAGAAGATATCGTCAAAGTGTAGGGGTCTTGAGCAAATACTGCCGTTATATTGTAGTCGTCTTCCATAGTTATAGTGGTCTCTGCTGCAGTTGTATCTCCTATCTCTACCGTATCACCTCTCCATTCCACGAAATGGTAAAGAGGATCTGCCTCGGCTACAAGGTCGTCCTCGACCCCGGCTTCGTACCCGAAGGTACCTTCACCTGGATATGTCACGTTACCCCCTACCGTTGAGTTGATGGTTAGGTTGTAATCTGTCACGGCAAATTCCGCCGTGATCTCGTAATCTCTATCCATAGTGATCGTGGTCATGTTGGAATTAGGATCATCTATAGGGGACCAAGGAGGCGGTGTCCAAGTCCATTCGACAAAATGATAACCCGGCTCCGCTATAGCTTCAAGATCTACCACTTCACTCGCATTGTACGTGAAAGTTCCTTCTCCCGGTTCTACCACACTTCCTCCAGCTGTCGAGTCGATAACTAATTCATGTTCCTCTGCGGCAAACACCGCCGTGATACTGTAGTTACCTTCCATAGTTATAGTGGTCTCTTCTGCTCCTGTATCCCCTATCGTTCCCGTATCGCCTCTCCATTCAACGAACTGATAACCTGGATCTGCTTGCGCCACTAAATCTTGTTCGACACCTTCTTCATAACCAAAGGTACCTTCTCCCGGTTCTATCACGCTTCCTCCCACGGTTGAATTTATGGTTAAATTATATTCCGTCACGGCGAATTCCGCCGTGATATCATACCCCTCATCCATCGTTATAGTGGTTTTATTGGATCTTCTATCGGCAATCGTTCCCGTATCGCCTGTCCATTCGACAAAGTGATAACCTGGCTCGGCTGCCGCTTCGAGGTCCACTACTTCACCAACAGTGTATGTGAACACACCTTCCCCGGGGTCTATTACGCTGCCTCCGGCTGTAGAAGATATCGTCAATCCATACCTATCCACGGAAAATACCGCAGTGATGGTGTAGTTGTCTTCTATCGTAATAGTGGTCTCTTCTGCCTCTGTATCTCCTATCGTTCCCGTATCGCCTCTCCATTCAACGAAGTGATAATCTGGATCGGCTTGGGCTATAAGCTCTATCTGACTTCCACCTTCATAAGTGAACGTACCTTCACCCGGTTCTATCACATCTCCTCCACTTGTTGAGCTGATCGTCAAGTTATAATCCATCGGAGCAAATACCGCCGTTATGGAATAGTCATCTTCCATCGTGAGGGTCGTAGAATCAGATTCAAGATCAACGACCGTCCAAGTGTCGCCTGCCCATTGTGCGAATTGATAGCCCGGGTCGGGTACCACTTCGATATCTACAACTTCTCCTACCTCGTAAGTGAACGTATCTTCTCCTGGCGCTATTACGCCGCCTCCCGTCATCGAGTCGATAGTTAAATCGTACGTATCTATAGCGAACACTGCCGTGATAGTGTAGTTATCTTCCATTGTTATAGTGGTCTCTTCTGCTTCTGTATCTCCTATCGTGTCGGTATCGCCTATCCATTCAACGAAGTGATGATTTGGATCGGGTTGCGCTACTAGGTTTACGTCAACCCCGGCTCGATATCCGAAGGTATCTTCTCCGGGGTCTGTCACGTTACCGTCCTCTCTCGAAGATATCGTCAAAGTGTAAGGGTCCTGAGCGAATACCGCCGTGATATTGTAGTCAGCTTCCATAGTTATGGTGGTCTCTGCTGAAGCTGGATCTCCTATCGTCCCAATATCCCCTGTCCATTCTACGAAATGATAAAGGGGATCCGCCTCGGCTACAAGATTATCCTCGGCACCACCTTCATATCCAAACGTTCCTTCTCCGGGGTCTGTCACGTTGCCTCCAATTGTTGAATTGATGGTGAGGTTGTAGTCTGTCACGGCAAATTCCGCCGTGATTCCATACCACCATTTTTCCATCGTTATAGTGGTCAAATTGGAATCTATATCGGCTATCGTTTCGGTATCCCCTGTCCATTCGACAAAGTGATAACCTGGATCCGCTACAGCTTCAAGGTCTACTACTTCACTCCCGTTGTACTCGAACTCACCTTCACCCGGTTCTACCACACTTCCTCCATCTGTCGAGGAGAGAGATAATTCATACGTATCTGCGGCAAACACTGCCGTGATATTGTAATCACCTTCCATTGTTATAAAGGTCTCTTTTGCTCCTGGATTTTCTATCGTTCCCGTATCGCCTCTCCATTCTACGAAATGGTGAAAAGGGTCCGGCTGAGCTACGAGATCTTCCTCGAAACCTTCTTCATACTCGAAGGTACCTTCTCCTGGATAGGTTACGTCACCTCCAGCTGTTGAATTTATGGTCAATTTGTAGTCCGTCACGGCAAATTCCGCCGTGATCTCATAGTCATCTTCCATCGTTATAGTCGTTAGATTGGAATTTCTATCGCCGATCGTATCGGTATCCCCGGTCCATTCGACAAAATGATAACCTGAATCCGCTATAGCCTCGAGGTCTACCTCTTCTCCTAGGTTGTAGGTGAAAGTACCTTCACCCGGTTCTACCACACTTCCTCCAGCTGTCGACCCGATAGTCAATTCAAACCTATCTACGGCAAAAACCGCCATGATGGTATAGTCACCTTCCATCGTTACAGTTGTCTCTTCCGCTCCCGTATCTCCTATCGTTTCCGTATCCCCTCTCCATTCGATGAAGTGATAATCCGGATCGGCTTGGGCTATAAGATCTACCTCACCCCCGGCTTCATAAGTGAACGTTCCTTCACCCGGTTCTATTACGCTGCCGCCCGATGTCGAGTTCAATGTCAAAGTATGGGTGGGCTGGGCCACCTCCGATTCGGATCGTTGGATATCTTCTTCTGTCCTATCCGTGGAGAAAGCGATCCCGGAGAAGACAGAAACTATCAATACTAAAGTAACTACTACCGCCACAAAAGATTGGATTTTTTTCATTCTTAACAACCTCGATATGAAATATGATCATTCTTATTTATAAGGATTATTGCACTATTTTCGAACAATATTCTTTGAGAAAAATTGAGATCGATCCCGTTAAGTTAAAAGCTCATCAATTCTTCTCAAGAACCCGGCTTGGTTAACATTATTTTTCCAGACATCCTTATCGATAAAACAAAAGAAACCTTTTTGTTGTGGGCTTTTTTAAAGGGATGACTTACCCACTGGTTAGGGCGCAACCATTTTGCGTTCTAAAAATAGAACGGAGTCTATAATAATTACGATTTTTGCCTACAGTGAACAGCATTAGAAACAAGATGCGGTAGGATTTTATAGGTGAAACTCGGTGATTATTCTAAAGAGGGAGGATCTGACCTTGAAGATACTCATGGTAGACGACGAAAGAATGCTTCTTGAACAGGCCAAGATATTTCTCGAAAAGAGAAACGAGGAATTCGAGATCGAACCCGCCACGTCGGCCGAGAAGGCGTTGAAGAAACTCGAGGAAGAAGATTACGACGTGGTCGTCTCGGACTACCAGATGCCCGAGATGGACGGTCTTGAATTTTTAGAAGAGCTGAGAGAAGAAAGGGAGAACGACATCCCTTTCATAATGTTCACCGGGAAGGGTAGAGAAGAGGTCGCGATGAAAGCCTTGAACCTAGGCGCCGATAGATACCTGCAGAAGGGCGGCGATCCGAAGAGTCAATATGGGGTCCTTGCCCAGGCGATAGAGCAGGAGGCGGAGCACCGCAGCACCGAGAAACTCCTGGAGTTGACCAAGTACTCCATCGAAAAGGCGAATCGTGAAATATTTTGGATCACGGAAGGGGGAAAATTCACATATGCAAATGAGACCGCTGCCGAACGGTTGGGTTATTCAAAAGAGGAATTGGAAGGTATGCACATCTGGGATATAGACCCCAATCACGGCGAAGATATAAGAGGAGAGCGGTGGGAGAAGTTGAAGGAAGAGGACGTTCTCACTTTTGAATCAGAACACGAAACCAAAGAAGGAGATATGTATCCCGTAGAGATAACTAGTCATTATCTAGAGTTCGGTGGAAAAGAATACGAATTCGCCTTCGCTGAGGATATAAGCGAAAGGAAGGAGAAGGAAAGAAAGTTAAAAGAGACGAAAGATTGGTTGTCTCAGATAGTAGAAGGGAGTTCTGTGCCGATGTTCGTGATCGACGAGGATCATGAAGTAACCCACTGGAATAAAGCATGTGAAAATTTGACCGGGATATCTAAAGAGGAAGTCGTCGGAACAAAAGATTCCTGGAAGGCTTTTTACGAGGAAAAGAGACCTCTGTTAGCCGATCTGGTTTTAGATGACGCTTCCGAGGAGGAGATAGAGAAGTGGTACGGAGATAAATTTTCTCAATTATCTATTCTAGATGATGCTTATGAAGCGGAGGACTTCTTCCCCGAGATGGGAGAAGAAGGTAAGTGGGCCTTCTTCACCGCCGCTCCTTTGAATGATCCTGAAGGGAAAAGGGTCGGCGCCATAGAAACACTTCAGGAGATAACAGAAAGAGAAGAACAGCGACAAGAATTGAAGCGGAAAGAGAAATATCTCGATCACACACCCGCATACATAAACGTGATAGACGAAGAGGGCAATATAAAATATCACAGCTACCCTTCGAATGAGATCACGGGATTGGATCCGAGTGAATTCATGGGATCCGAAGCGATCGAGTTCGCTCATCCCGACGATAGAGAGGATGTCATGGAGATGTTCACCAAGGTCCTAGAAAATCCAGGTGAAGAATACAGTACAGAATTACGGGGAGAGATAGAGGACGGTTGGGTGTGGCTCGAAGTCAGGGCGGTCAATCATCTAGACGATCCCGAGATAAATGGGATAATAGTGAGCGCTCAAGATATCAGCGAAAAGAAAGAGATGGAGAAGGAATTGAAGGAGAGTGAAGAAAAATTCAGGAGTTTGTTTGAATCTTCTAAAGACGCGGTTATGACCCTTAAACCTCCCGAATGGGAGTTCACTTCCGCTAACCCGGCCGCCGTCGAGATCTTCGGTGCGGAGGACGAGGATGATTTTTGTTCGAGACTACCATGGGATTATTCTCCTGAAAAACAACCGGACGGTCAGTCGTCCAAGGCAAAGGCGAAGAAGATGATCGACAAAGCGATGGACGAAGGCGAGGCTTTCTTTGAATGGACACACAAACGGTTGGACGGAGAGGGATTCCCCGCTACGGTTCTATTGAGCAGAGTGGAAGTCGGCGATGAAGCTTTCCTGCAGGCTACAGTTCGTGATATAACAGAAAGAAAAGAAGCTGAAAGGAGACTGAAGAAGTCTGAGAGAAGATTTAGAAGGATATTCGAGGCTTCCCCTGACCCCACATTTTTATTGAATAAAGAAGGTGTTTTCAAGGATGTAAACGATGCGGCTTTGAAGAAGCTGGGATACAATAAAGAAGAGATAGTTGGAAAAGAACTGGATGAACTACCCCTTTTGGGGGAAGAGGCGATTGAAAAAACGGTGGAGAACTTCATGAAGAGGATGAAGGGAGAAGAAGTTCCTCCATACGAGATAGAGATGAGATCAAAAGATGGAGATGTGGTATATGGGGAGATAAATGCTAAAGCTTTCATGGAGGAGGAATTCGAAGGAGAGGTCGTCATAGCTAGAGATATCACAGAGAGAAAAAAAGCTCAAGAGCGGGAGCAGCTATTGAATTCTCTGCTGAGGCACGACGTGTTGAACAAAACACAGGTGATCCAAGGGTATCTTCAGCTGTTAGGGGATGAGGAACTCTCGGAGAAAACGAGGGAATATATAGAGAAAGCAATGAAAGCCAATAAAGAGAGTGTTAACCTGATCCAGAAGATCAGACTACTTTTGACCGCACAAAAAGAAGAGCAGCAGGCGGTCGAAATCGAGTCTACCATACATGAAGCGGTGGAAGAAGTCGAAGCATTGATCGAAGATAAAGATATGGACCTATTTTTAGAGTGTCCATCGATGGAGTGCGAGGTAAAAGGTGGTTCACTCCTCAAAGAGGTTTTCTCGAATCTGATGGAGAACTCGGTTAATCACTCTGAAGGCAGCAAGATAAAGATATCAGGGGAGGTAAAAGACGACGAAGTGGTTTGCACTGTGGAGGACGACGGGAAAGGTATCCCGGACGACAAGAAAGAGACGATCTTCGAGAAAGGATACACGACCGATGAAGAGAGAGGGACCGGCTTGGGCTTATTCCTGGTTAATATGCTTTTGGAGAGCTACGACGGCGAGATCGAAGTGAAAGATTCAGAGCTGGGAGGAGCGAGATTCGACGTGAAGCTGGAGAAAGTATGCACCTAAATATTTAGGGAAAGTTTATACTCAATAAAAATTTAGGGAAAGTTTATACTCAATAAAAAGAAAGTGGGAGAGAAAAGGTAAAAGTGGATTTTTCATCGGAAGTACTTCATGCCTGAGAAAGAGAGATCGTAAGGCTTCTTGCATTCCACTCGATCCTAAATATTATCCATGTTCATCTTCTGTAGCGTGCGGTAGGATTTTATAGGTGAAGCCGGCTAATATTCGATAGAGGGAGTATGTAACTTTGGATATACTCATGGTAGACGACGAAAGAATGCTTCTTGAACAGGCCAAGATATTTCTCGAAAAGAGAAACGAGGAATTCGAGATCGAACCCGCCACGTCGGCCGAGAAGGCGTTGAAGAAGCTCGAGGAAGAAGATTACGACGTGGTCGTCTCGGACTACCAGATGCCGGAGACCGACGGTCTTGAATTCCTAGAAGAGATAAGAGAAGAAAGGGAGAACGACATCCCTTTCATAATGTTCACGGGGAAAGGTAGAGAAGAGGTCGCGATGAAAGCTTTGAATCTCGGCGGCGATAGATACATGCAGAAGGGCGGCGATCCGAAGAGTCAATATGGGGTTCTAGCCCAGGCGATAGAGCAGGAATACAAACATCATAGAACTGAAAAAGAAAGAGAAAGCTACACCCGGGAACTCGAATTTTTGAACGATCTGATGATGAACATAGGCAGAACAGAATCTACCGATGATATATGTGAGTACGTTGCCGATAAAGTCCATTCTATCAATGAGGAAGATTACGTCATCATCTCACTTTACGACCAGGAAAAAGAAACCATCCGGATCCGGGCTATAGCGGGTTTTGAGGACCACCCACAACTGGTAGATGATTTCCTGCGGTCAGGTAAAGAAAGAACATTCGATCCAGATAAACTAGGCAGGGAATCGGATATAGACATCTCTGGAAAGCTAAAACCGATGCCTGAAGGTCTCTATTCACTGGTGAAGGGTGTTTTATCGAAAGAGGAAGCTGGAAAGATCGAAGAGCTTTTGGGAGTAAAGAAAGTCTATTCTGTACCCTTTTCTTTAGATGATAAACCATTCGGGAGTTTGAGTATATTGAAGACCTCTGAAGAAGGGGTGAAATTTAAGTCAGCTATTGAAGGCATAGCTAATCATCTCTCCGTTACACTTCAGAGAAGGGTATATAGGGAAAAGTCAAGGACGAGAAAAGATAAGATTAAAGAAAGCGAGGAGAGATACCGCAGATTGTTCGAGACCGCACAGGACGGGATGCTGATAATCGATGCTGAAACAGGTGTGATCGAGGACGCGAACCCGTTTATCCAGGATATCCTGGGTTACTCGAAAGAGGAGTTGGTCGGAAAAGAGCTCTGGGAACTCGGCACTTTCGAAAGTATCATTGAGAATAAGAGGAGACTCGAAGAGCTGGTCGAAGAAGGCTATATCCGCTATGAAGACAAGCCACTAGTGAGCAAAGACGGCGACGAAGTTCCAGTGGAGTTCGTCAGCAATACATACGAAGCTGGCGGAAAAAAAGTCGTACAGTGCAATATCAGGGAGATATCTGAAAGGAAAGAAAGTAAAGAGGGATTGAAGCAGAAAGAGAAAATCCTTGATCATACCCCTACACACATCAACGTGATAGATGAAGAGGGTAATATAAAATACCACAGCTATCCTTCTAACGAGGTCAAGGGATTGAACCCGAGTGAATTGATGGGATCCGAAGGGATCGAATATGTTCATCCTGAAGATAGAGAAAAAACTTTAGAGATGTTCTCCAAAGTCATGGAAGATCCGGGTGAGGAACACACTATCGAGTTACGGGGAGAGGCCGAAGACGGCTGGATCTGGCTCGAAGTCAGGGCTGTCAACCATCTCGATGATCCCGAGATAAATGGTATAATAGTGAGCGCTCAGGACATCAGCGCAAGGAAAGAGATGGAAAAAGATCTTCATAAGAAAAAAGAGAGATTAGATCTAGCTCTCCAGGGAGCGGAACTCGGTGTTTGGGATTGGGATGTGAAAACGGATGAAGTTCGATATGACGAAGGATGGGCAGAGATGCTCGGCTACAGCCTCGACGAGATCGATCAGGATTTAGATGCCTGGGAAAAACGTGTACATCCGGATGAACGAGCAAGAGTTAAAGAGGAATTGGAGAAACATTTGGAGGGTAAAGTAGATATATACAAAACGGAACACAGGATGAAGACAAAATCGGGAGATTGGATCTGGGTGGAAGATGTAGGAAAAGTGTTCGAAAGAGATGAAAACGGGGAACCAGTAAGAGCGACAGGAATACTTGAAGATATAACTGACCGAAAAAGATCGGAGCAAAAATTGAAAGAAAGTAAATCTAGACTCAATAGATCCCAAAAAATCGCGAATATCGGCAGCTGGGAGATAGATCTGGAAACAGATGAACTGACCTGGTCCGAAGAAACCTACAGGATCTTTGAAATTCCTAAGGATAAAAAGATGGATTATCAAGACTTTTTAGACAAAATTCATCCTGAAGATAGAGATTACGTTGATGAGGAGTGGCAGAAAGCATTAGAAGAAGGTACTGGATATGACATAGAGCATAGGATAATCACCGATGGTAAAACTAAATGGGTGAGAGAAAAAGCCGAGGTGGATTTAGATGAAGAAGAAAAACCGGTCGAGGTGATAGGAAGCGTTCAAGATATCACTGAGCAAAAAGAACGGGAACAAGAGTTGAAAGATAGAGAAGAAAAATATAGAACTATCTTTGAATCTGCCAACGATGCGATATTCATAATGAAGAAGGATAGATACATCGACTGTAATGAAAAGGCCTTGGAGATATTTGGATGTGATCGAGAGGAGCTTCTAGAGAAAACCCCGTATGAGTTTTCGCCGGAAAAACAGCCGGATGGAAGAGATTCGAAGGAAAAAGCGATGGAAAAGATAAACTCTGCACTAGAAGGCGAAGGTCAAAACTTCGAATGGGTCCATACTACCAAAGATGGTGAGCCTTTCTATACCGATATCACTCTCAACCGGTATATAAGCAATGATGAGAGATTTTTAATGGTCATGGCCAGGGATATCACGGAGAAAAAGGAAAAAGAAGAAAGGCTGAGCAGGGAAAGGAAGAAATTCTCGAACATATTCAACAACGTCAACGATGCGATATATCTGCATGACCTTACTGAGGAGGGTATGCCCGGCAAATTTATAGAAGTGAACGAAACCGCCACGGAGATGTTGGGCTACAGTAGAGAAGAGTTCCTGGAGATGTCTCCCATGGAGATCGACGCCGGAGAACAAGCAAATGAATTGCCCGACGTGATGGATGAACTTGTGGATAAAGGTGAGATCAAATTCGAGATGGTCCACGAGGCAAAAGACGGTACGAAGATACCGGTCGAGATACATTCTCATATCGTTGAATTCGAAGGTGAAAAGAGGGTATTATCCGTCGCCCGGGATGTTACGGAGAGAAAAGAAGCTGAAAGGAGACTGAAGAAGTCCGAGAGAAGATTCAGAAGGATATTCGAAGCTTCTCCCGATCCTACATTTTTGCTGGATGAAGAAGGTGTTTTCAGGGATGTCAACAAGGCTGTTTTGAAGAAGTTGGGATACGATAAAGAGGATATAACCGGAAAAACGCTGAAGGAGGTACCTTTCCTAGAGGGAAAGGCGGTCGAAAAAACTTTGAAGAACTTCAAGAGAAGAAAAAAGGGTGAAGACGTTCCTCCGTATGAGGTCGAGATGGTTTCTAAAGATGGAGAAAGAATGTATGGTGAGATAAACGTGGGAATCTTCGAGGAAAACGGATTCGAAGGTGAGGTCGTCATAGCTAGAGATATCACCGAAAGGAAGATGGTAGAAAAAGAGAGGGAAGAACTCCTGCATGACTTGAAGGAAAGGTACAAAGAATTGGATCTCCTTTACGGCATTACGAGGCTTGGGACGGAGACTTCTAAAACTTTAGAAGACGTTTTAGAAGAGACGGTAGAGATGATACCACCCGGATGGCAGTATCCGGAGGTCACCGAGGCGAAAATAACGTTTGATGGAAAAGAATACCAGACCGATGGATTCGAAAAAACCGATCACTGTTTGAAGTCCGCTATCGAGTCAGGGGATGAAAAGATAGGTGATATCACGGTCTGTTATACTGAAGAAAAACCCGATGTCGATATAGGTCCTTTTTTAGAAGAAGAAAAAGATTTGATCGGCGCTATCGGCACCGTGATCTCTAACCTGGTCCAGAAAAAGGAATCTGAGAGAAAATTGGAGGAGAGTGAAGAGAGGTATAGAACGCTGGTAGAAAGCTCCTTTGCGGGTATAAGTATCACCGATTTCGATAACAATTTCACCTTTGTAAACGACAGATTCGCCGAGATGCTGGGATACGAAAAAGAGGAGCTGGTAGGCAAAAATATCGAAGATGTTGCACCGGAAGAAGAACTACATAAGTTTGAACAGGAAACAGAAAAGAGAAAAAAAAGAGAGATCAGCCAGTACGAGAGTCGATTGAAAAAAAAGAGCGGAGAAAAGATCGATGTGATGGTCCATGCCTCTCCTTATAAAAACGCCGCAGGTGATTTCGTGGGAACGATGGGCGTGGTAAGTGATATCACTGATGTAAAAGAAACTCAGGAGCGAGAGGAACTGCTGAATTCCTTGCTTAGGCACGACGTGCTGAACAAAGCACAAGTGATACAGGGATATCTCCAGTTATTAGAAGCAGAAGATGTGTCCGAAGATACAAGAAGATATATTGAAAAGTCTAAGGAAGCCAATAAAGAAAGTATAAACTTGATACAGAAGATCAGGCTGCTTTTGAGTGCACAGAAAGAGGAGCAGGAACCGGTCGAAATCGAATCTACGATACATGAAGCGGTGGGAGAAGTGGAAGCTTTGATCCAAGATAAAGAGATAGACCTATCTTTGAAATGTCCCTCGATGAAGTGTAAAGTGAAAGGTGGTTCCCTCCTCAAAGAGGTTTTCTCCAATCTGATGGAAAACTCGGTATATCACTCTGAAGGGAGCAAAGTGAAGGTATCAGGAGAGGTAAAAGACGACGAAGTAGTTTGTACGGTGGAGGACGATGGAAAAGGTATCCCGGATGACAAGAAAGAGGTGATCTTCGAGAAAGGATATACCACCGACGATGAAAGAGGGACCGGCTTGGGCTTGTTTCTGGTGAAGATGCTTTTAGAGAGCTACGACGGCAAGATCGATGTGAAAGACTCTGAGCTGGGAGGAGCAAGATTCGACGTGAAATTGGAGAGAGCGGGTTAGTAATATTTAGGGAAAGTTTATAAAGAATAGAGTGTATTATTAATAGGAGGGAAAGAAGAGATGAACGAAGTTATGGAAACGAATATCGTCAAGACGGGAATCGATGGATTAGACAAAGCTTTAGAGGGCGGCATACCAGAAGGTCATGTTGTTCTCTTAACCGGAAAAGCCGGTGTCGGGAAGACGGTACTGGCGATGCAGTGGTTGTTCGAGGGTTGGAAAAAATTTGAACACCCGGGCATCTACATCTCGGTGACGGAACCTTTCACCAAGGCGATAAAAAACATATCTACGATGGATTTTTTCGATAACGGACCCGTGGAATCCGGAAACGTTAGGTTCACGGATCTCAGAAGCATGGTAGAGCTGATGGATTTCGGAGCGATGGGTGATGAACTCGGCAAAGAAGATATAGAAGAACTGGTCGAAAGGATAGAGGGTCTGGTCGACAAGGTCGGGGCTAGAAGGATGGTCATCGATTCGATAACCGCGATCGGCTATATGATCGATGATACCGAACTCTTCAGGTACTTCATCTTTCGGCTCGGTACCGTCCTGAGCGGGAAAGACTGTACTGTTTTCCTGACCTCCGAATCTAGAGACGGTTCTACACCTTTCAACGTTGAAGATTTTATCTCCGACGGCATCATCAACCTTCACTATACCCATGGAGAACAGGCAGTGATACGAAAGATAGAGATCGGAAAGATGCGCGGCATCGATTTTCGAACCGGAAACGCGTTCTTTGACATAAGTACAACCGGGATAACCATCTATCCGAAGGTGCCCGTCGAGAGACAATTTGCAGAGACGGACTTTGATAACAGGATAACCACGGGATTGAAGAACCTCGACGATATGATGAATGGCGGTTATCCGAAGGGACACGTCATCTTGGTCACGGGAAACACCGGAACTGGGAAGAGCACCCTGGGCATGCAGTTCTTGGACGACGGTTTAAAGAAAGGAGAGAACTGCGTCTTCGTGAATCTAGAGGAGCCGTTACCGCAGGTCAAGAAGACCGCGGTCTCCCATGGATGGGAGTTTGAAAAATATGAAGAGGAAGGTTTACTTCGTTTCGTGTCCCCAGAACTGATAGATACGTACCCGGACAAGTTCGTTTATAAGATATTGGACGTGGTGGAAGAAACTGACGCGAAAAGATTGGTTCTAGATTCTGTCTCTTCGCTTCCATCGGCAGGGTTGAGCGAAGATAAACTGAGGGAGATACTTCTGCAGTTGAACTCCGCACTTAAAGCTAGAGGGGTCACGTCAGTCATGACGCATCTCGCGAGCGGGCTTTTCAGTCAGGGTTCCGAAAAATTGCTTGGAGCCACACAAGCCAGCGACCTACGATTGAGTTCTCTCTGCGACGGGATACTCCTGCTCAGGTACGTGGAAAAAGAGAGCGAGATAGGAAAAGCTATGAACGTTCTGAAGATGAGAGGATCTGACCACGACAAATATATCAGAAAGTTAAAGATCACCGATAAAGGAGTCAAACTGGGTGAAGTTTTGGAGAGTGGTTGAGATAATGGAAGGAAGTCTAGAAGGTCTCAAAGTCTATATATTCTATTCGAGCAGGATAGAGCCAGAGATAATAGAAGTTTATGAAGGATATCTAGACAAATTACGGGAAAAAGATATCGAGTATGAGAAGATCGATATCGATGAGGGTAAAAAAAAGGCTGAAGAATTTGATATCAAGGTAACGCCGTCAATCTGTGTAGTGATAGACGGTGAAGTAGAGATGATGTTCGAAGGATTAGCTCATATGAAGGAAGTCTTAGGACATTCCATGATCGATATTTAAGGAGGAAAAAATGATCGGGGATAAACCAAAAGTGTGGATATTTTACTCGAGCAGGACTGAGCCGGAACTGTTGACCTTCTATGCCGACGGTCTAGCGTACCTGAAGGATCACGAGATAGGGATGGAAGTAATAGATATATCTGAGGACTCCGAAAAAGCTAAAGAATTCGGGGTGACCTCCACTCCGACGGTACTCATAGAACAGGAAGGAGAAGTGATAGAAGAATACGAGGTCATCAGCTATCTGAACGGCATACTTGAAAGGGATGAATTGAAGAGGCTATTTGAAGACGAATATTGAAAAGAGAAACATTTAGAAATTTACGGTGATAAGTAGATGAATAGATGGAAAAATTACGTAGGTCGAATCTTAGGTTCACTATACAGGGAGTTCTGAAACGATGTCGATAAAAACTTTACTAGCTGGTGATGAAAGTGAATTTCTAGAACAGATCGAAGAGTTCACTGACAAAACCGGTAAGGATATACAATTCTATACTGCTCTTTCTGCCGATAAAGCTCTCAAAATGGTAGATGAAAAGGATATCGATGTTATAGTTTCAGATTATCAGATGCCCGAGATAGATGGTTTAGGATTTTTGAAGACTCTGCGTGAAGATGGAGCTGATGAGACACTTTTTATAATTCTAATCGGCAAAGGACAAGAAGATATCGCGATGAAAGCCTTGGACCTAGGTGCTAACAGGTATCTTCAGAAAGTCGGCGAACCGGAAGAGTGGTACGGCATTTTGACCGGGGCGATAGAGCAGGAATATAGATATCACATAGCCGAAAAAGAAAGAAGTAAATACACTGCCGAGCTCGAATTTTTGAACGATCTGATGGTGAATATAAGTAGGATGGACTCTACCGATGAGATATGTGAGTATGTCGCCGAGAAAGTCTATTCCCTCGATGAGGACGATTACGTGATAGTCTCACTTTTTGACCGTGAAGAAGAGATCATCCGGATAAGGGCCGTGGCGGGTTTTGAGGATTATCCACAGCTTGTAGAGGATTTTATGGATCCCGATGAAGAACTAAGATTCGACCCGGAGATACTAGATGAATGGCCGGACATATACAGTTCCGGAAAACTAGAACTGATGCCTGAAGGCATCTATTCACTGGTGAAGGGTGTTTTATCGAAAGAAGAAGCGGAAGAGATCGAAGATCTTTTAGGCGTAGAGAAAGTTTATTCTGTCGGCTTAGCTTTAGATAACAAACCATACGGGAGCTTAACCGTGTTGAAGACGTCGGGGGAGAGGATCAAATTTAGCTCAGCCGTAGAAACTATAGCTAGTCATCTTTCCGTCACACTTCAGAGAAGGCAGTATAAAGAAAATTTAAGAAAAAATAAAGAAAAATTCAAAGAACTTTTTAACGCGGGTCCCGACCCAACTTATCTTCTCGACAGAGATGGAGTATTTCAAGAGGTTAATCAGGCGACGACTGAACTTTTAGGTTATGAAAAAGAGAAGATCATAGGTAAAGAGATCTCAGAGGTCCCTTTCTTACCTTCGAAAGCGAAAGAAAAGATACTTGAAAAATCCAAGAAAAGAGTAAAAGGTGAAGAGGTCGGACCCTACACGATAGAAGCAGAAGGGAAAGACGGTGAGCAGCTTTTTGCAGAAATGAATTCAGCTTTGATTGAGGAGAAAGGAGAGCCCGTCGGATCGATAGGTATCGCTAGAGACATCACCGAAAAGAAAAAAGCAGAAGAAAAGGCCAAAAAAGGGCAGAAAAGACTCATCCGATCTCAAAAACTCGCTAAAGTGGGGAGCTGGGAATTGGATCCAAAAACCGACGAACTGGACTGGAGCGATGAAACCTATAGTATTTTTGGCGTTTCGAATGCGGAAGATATGGACTATGAAAAATTTTTAGGATTCGTTCATCCGGATGATCGAGACTATGTGGAAAAAAAGAGAAAAGAAGGTCTTAAAACCGGAAAATTCGACATAGAACATCGGATCAAGGTAGATGGGAAAACTAAATGGGTGAGAGAAAAAGCTGATATTGAATTCGACGATGAAGGAGAACCTATCGAGATAATAGGTAGTGTTCAGGACATCACCGATTTAAAAGAGACGAAAAAAAGTTTAGACGATATGGAAGAGAGGAAAGAAAGTTTAGTCGAAGGAATGAAGAGATATAGAAATCTAGTAGAGGCCTCGCCGGATGCTATCCTTCTCGTGGAGATAGATTCGGAGAAAATAATCGATGCGAATATGAGAGCCGAAAATCTATTCAAGATGGACCGAGAGGATATAATCGGCAAAAATTTGTCACTATTACGACCGGAAAGAGAAGCCGAGGAATACCGAAATATCTTCAATCGATGGGAAACTGATTCTATCGAAACAAAAAAGAGAGAACTTCATATCGTTGACGCCGAGGGTGAAGAGGTACCTGTAGAGATCGGTGCTTCCTCTTTGGAGGTGGGAGATCAAACGGTGGCTTACGGGGTTTTCAGGGACATCACGGGCCGTAAAGAAGCCGAGGAAAGAGAAAAATTCCTGCATTCTCTACTACGGCACGACGTGAGAAACAAAACGAGCGTGATCAAAGGCTACCTTGAAATAGCTATGAAAAACGATGATCCCAAAAAGATAGATCAATATCTTTCGGCGGCCCTTGAAGGTGTGAAAGAGAATATAGAGATCATAGAAAAGGTTCGCTTTTTGCGAGAGGCTCAAGAGGAAGATATCAGTGAAGTTAGGATCAACAAGGTGATGAATAAAGCTGTCGAGCAAACTAAAGATATGGCAATAGATAAAGGTATAGAAATAGAACTAGGTTATATGGAAGACGATCTTCAAGTCCAAGGCGGTGCACTCTTAGAACAGCTTCTAACTAACATCATAGAGAATTCTATTCAACACTCCGAAGGGAATAAGATAAAGATCCATGGAACCACTACTGGGGAGGAAGCAATTTGTATCATAGAAGATGACGGGAAAGGAATTCCTGACGAAAAGAAAGAAAAGATCTTTGAGAAAGGTTTTACGACGGATGAGGAACGAGGTACTGGATTGGGGATGTTTCTAGTACAAACTCTAGTTCAAGTCTATGGGGGAGAAGTTAAAGTTAAAGATTCCGATCTTGGAGGGGCTAGATTCGACGTCAAGTTGAAGAAAATAAATCCATAATATCTAGCGAAGGTTTATAAAGAATAGAGTGTATTAATAATAGGAGGGAAAGAAGAGATGAACGAAGTTATGGAAACAAACATCGTAAAAACCGGAATCGATGGATTAGACAAGACTTTAGAGGGCGGTATACCAGAAGGACACGTGGTTTTACTGACCGGAAAAGCCGGTGTCGGGAAGACGGTACTGGCGATGCAGTGGTTGTTCGAGGGTTGGAAAAAATTTGAACACCCGGGCATCTACATCTCGGTGACGGAACCTTTCACCAAGGCGATAAAAAACATATCTACGATGGATTTTTTCGATAACGGACCCGTGGAATCCGGAAACGTTAGGTTCACGGATCTCAGAAGCATGGTAGAGCTGATGGATTTCGGAGCGATGGGTGATGAACTCGGCAAAGAAGATATAGAAGAACTGGTCGAAAGGATAGAGGGTCTGGTCGACAAGGTCGGGGCTAGAAGGATGGTCATCGATTCGATAACCGCGATCGGCTATATGATCGATGATACCGAACTCTTCAGGTACTTCATCTTTCGGCTCGGTACCGTCCTGAGCGGGAAAGACTGTACTGTTTTCCTGACCTCCGAATCTAGAGACGGTTCTACACCTTTCAACGTTGAAGATTTTATCTCCGACGGCATCATCAACCTTCACTATACCCATGGAGAACAGGCAGTGATACGAAAGATAGAGATCGGAAAGATGCGCGGCATCGATTTTCGAACCGGAAACGCGTTCTTTGACATAAGTACAACCGGGATAACCATCTATCCGAAGGTGCCCGTCGAGAGACAATTTGCAGAGACGGACTTTGATAACAGGATAACCACGGGATTGAAGAACCTCGACGATATGATGAATGGCGGTTATCCGAAGGGACACGTCATCTTGGTCACGGGAAACACCGGAACTGGGAAGAGCACCCTGGGCATGCAGTTCTTGGACGACGGTTTAAAGAAAGGAGAGAACTGCGTCTTCGTGAATCTAGAGGAGCCGTTACCGCAGGTCAAAAAGACCGCTGTATCCCATGGATGGGAGTTTGAAAAGTACGAAGAGGAAGGTTTACTTCATTTCGTGTCGCCAGAACTGATAGATACGTATCCGGACAAGTTCGTTTATAAGATCTTGAACGTGGTGGATGAAACTGACGCGAAAAGATTGGTTCTAGATTCAGTCTCTTCACTTCCATCGGCAGGGTTGAGCGAAGACAAATTGAGGGAGATACTTCTGCAGTTGAACTCCGCACTTAAAGCTAGAGGGGCCACGTCAGTGATGACGCATCTCGCGAGCGGGCTTTTCAGTCAGGGTTCCGAAAAATTGCTTGGAGCCACACAAGCCAGCGACCTACGATTGAGTTCTCTCTGCGACGGGATACTCCTGCTCAGGTACGTGGAAAAAGAGAGCGAGATAGGAAAAGCCATGAACGTTCTGAAGATGAGAGGATCTGCCCACGACAAATATATCAGAAAGTTAAAGATCACCGATGAAGGAGTCAAACTGGGTGAAGTTTTGGAGAGTGGTTGAGATCATGAAAAACGATGTAAAGGATATCAAAGTGTATATATTCTATTCGAGCAGGACCGAACCGGAGATACTATCGGCTTACAACGATGGCCTCGCTAAAATGCGAAAAAAGAAAATCGATTATGAGGTGATCGATATAACCGAACACAAAAAGAAAGCCAAAAAATATGAGATAAAATCGACGCCGACGATCTGTATAATAAGAGATGGGGAATTAGAGAAGCAGTATGAAGGGATAGCTAATATGAAAGGAGTTTTAGGATTGGCTCTGATCGGAGCAAAAAGTCGTTCGAGAAGTGCGTAGATAGAGTGTTAGATGAAGTTTGAGATCTTAGACTGAACACGTATGTATAATATAAGGAGGGAAAAGGATGAGCAGCAACAAAACAAAAGTTTGGATATTTTATTCGAGCAAGACCGAGCCAGAACTGTTGACCTTCTATGCTGACGGTTTAGCGTACCTAAAAGATCACGATATAGAGATGGAAGTTACCGACATATCTGAAGACTCGACAAAGGCAAAAGAATTCGGTGTGACTATCACTCCGACGGTACTCATAGAACAGGAGGGAGAAGTGATAGAAGAATATAAGGTCATCAGTTACTTGGACGGGATACTTGAGCGGGATGAATTGAGGAGGATATTTGAAGATGAATATTGAAAAGGATTTAAGTTTGGTCCTTTGAACGCACGAACCATGCGTGTGGTCAGAACGGAGGTTTCGAGAACTATGTCGATAAAGACTCTACTCGTCGACGATGAGAGTTCGTTACTGGAGCAGGCAGAGATATTTCTAGAGAGAGAAAAAGAAATAGAAGTAGAGACCGCTTCCTCCGCCGGAAGAGCTTTAGAAATGATGGATGAAGAGGACTTCGACGTGATAGTTTCTGATTACCAGATGCCCGAGATGGATGGTTTGGAATTTTTAGAGGAGCTAAGAGAAGATAGAGGGAACGATCTTCCTTTCATAATGTTCACCGGTAAAGGTAGAGAAGAGGTTGCGATGGAAGCTTTGAATCTCGGCGGCGATAGGTACCTGCAGAAGGGCGGTGATCCCAGTGCACAATACAACGTTCTTGTCCAGGCGATCGAACAAGAAGTTGAACATCATCGCACTGAACTAGACCTAGAGATGAGCGAAGAGAGATACCGCAAACTGGTAGAATCTACTGGAGAGATCATAATCATCCATGATGAAAATGGAGAAGTGGAGTTCATAAACCAGGCTGGTCTCGACTTCACCGGTTATTCGGAGGAAAAAGTTAAAGGTAAAAATATCACAGATTTTCTCCCCGAGGATGAGATCCCGGAACTGATCGAAAGGAAGAAAAAGAGGGTGAAAGAGGAAAATAAAGACAGATTTAACTTCGAGAGCGCGTTCGTTAATAAGAACGGGGAACGGATAGTTGTCGGTGTTGAAGCCACTCCCTTGTTTGAGGAAGGTGAATATAAAGGAGACCTGGTTATAGCTAGAGACATAACTGGCCGGAAGAAATCGGAGCAAAAATTGAAAGAAAGCAGATCCAGACTTAAAAGATCCCAAAAAGTTGCAAAGGTCGGGAGTTGGGAGATAGACCTAGAAACGGATGAACTGACCTGGTCCGATGAGACATACAGTATATTTGAAGTACCGAAGGATAAATCGATGGATTATCAAGACTTTTTAGATAGAATACATCCCGAAGATAGAGATCACGTGGATGAGAAATGGCAGGAGGGACTGGAAAATGGTGAATATGATATACAGCACAGGATAATTGCTGACGGAAAAACCAAGTGGGTGAGAGAGAAGGCGGATATAAAATACGATGACGAGGGAAAACCAGTCGAGGTTATAGGGAGTGTTCAGGATATCACAGACCGAAAAAGTACGGAGAAAAAATTGGAGAAGAGCGAGGAGAGATATCGAAGATTGTTCGAGACCGCACAGGACGGGATGCTGATAATCGACGCCGAGACCGGGGTTATCGAGGATGCGAACCCGTTTATCCAGGATATTCTAGGTTACTCTAAAGAGGAATTGGTCGGAAAAGAGCTTTGGGAATTGGGCACATTCGAAAGTGTAATTGAGAATAAAAGAAGATTTGAAGAGTTGGTCGAAGAAGGTTATATCCGATACGAGGACAAACCCCTGATGGCTAAAAACGAAGAGGAGGTACCTGTAGAATTCGTCAGCAACACTTACGAAGCTGGGGGAAAAGAAGTCGTGCAGTGCAATATCAGAGCTGTATCTCAACGGAAAAAGGCGGAAGAACGAGAGGAATTCCTTCACTCTCTTCTCAGGCACGATGTCGGTAGCAAAATCCAGATAATCACCGGATATCTAGATCTGATGAGAGAGTACGATCTTCCCGGGAAAGTGGAAGATTTGGTAGAAAAAGGAGAGCATGCCGCTAAAGAGGGAAGGGAGATAATCGAGAAGGTAAGAAAGCTCAGGGAGATAGGTGAAGAGGATGAGATCGGTGAAGTAGACCTGAGCTCGGTGATGGACAAAGTGTTGGCAGAACATCAAGATCAACTGCAGGAGAGAGGTATAAACACAGATATCAGTGAATGTGACTGTAGAGTGGAAGGAGGTCCGCTCCTGGAAGAGTTATTCTCTAATCTGATCGAAAATTCTATCCAACACTCAGAATGTGATAATATCAAGATCTCTTCTCGGATCAAGGGGGATGAATATGTAGTGACTATAGAGGATGGCGGGATAGGCATACCCGACGAAGTGAAAGATAAGATATTTGAAAAGGGATTCAAAAGAGGAGAGAATGCGGGAACTGGTTTAGGGTTATACATGGTGAAAGAGATAGCTGAAATCTACGGCGGAAAGGTCGAGGTGGATGATTCTGAGCTGGGAGGAGCAAGATTTGATATCCATCTTGAAAAAACTTGAAATTTGAATAAAAAAGGTGAAGTGAATGGGAGATAAGGAGGGATTTGAAGAAGAATTGAGGGTTAACGAGAGTTTAGAGTCAGAATTAGAAGATCAAGAACTGGGCACTCATATGTGCTGTATTTACAGGGATAAGGAGGAACAGCTCTCCGCACTTTCATCTTTTATGTCTCTAGGCATAGAGAGAAATGAAAAATGTCTTTACATCGTTGATGATAGGACTAAAACGGAGGTCATAGAAGCTTTTGAGGAATTAGGCTTCGATGTGGAAGAGTTTGTAGAATCCGGCCAGTTCGAGTTCATGACTAAAAGCGAAACCTATCTGAAAGACGGGTATTTCGACCCGGATGAGATGATCGAGCTGATAGACGAGGCTCAAAAACAAGCCTTGGACGAAGGTTACGATGGTTTAAGATTGACCGGAGAGATGACCTGGGTTTTCAGCGATGTAAAGGGGGTAGAAAGACTGATGGAATATGAGACAAAACTGAACGAGTTCCTTCCAGAACAAAAGGTCATAGCCATCTGCCAGTATAACGAGGAAAAGTTCACGGCTGAAACACTTGTTGACGTTCTTAACACCCACCCTAAAGTGTTGATCTATACCGAACTGCATCAAAACTCATTCTACATGCCTCCTGAAGTATTCAAAGCCCAAGAGGAAGGAAAGGTCACCCGAGAACATTACGAAAGCATGAAAGAAGACATCATAGAGCGGACTCGTTTAAAGAGTGAGGAGAAAAGGGCAAAAGATCGTTTAGAGAAGGAAAAAGAGAAAGCTCAGAGATATCTTGATATCGCTGATGTGATCATTGTTGTGATCAACACGGATCATAAAGTCGAGGAGATAAACCAGAGAGGATGTGAAATACTCGGCTATGATAAGGAAGAGATCATCGGGAAGAACTGGTTCGAAAATTTTTTGCCGGAGAGATCAAGGGGAGAGGTGATCGAAGATAGTTTCAAAACTCTTGAGGAAGGAAGAGTTGAGGAGAGAAAGAAATACGAAAATCCCGTCCTGACAAAGGATGGTGAAGAAAGGATCATATCCTGGAAAAATACCGTGTTAAGAAATGATAATGGAGAGATCACCGCGATCTTAAGTTCCGGGATGGACATCACCGAAAGAGTCGAAGCCGAGCAGGAAAAGAAAAGAGCGCTGAGGGAAAAGGAAAGGATCATGGATACCCTGCCCGATATCATCTATCAGCTCGACCTTGAAGGCAACATAGTCGAATGGAATGAGAGGCTTGTCGAAGTTTCCGGTTACTCTACTGAAGAAATCGAGGGTATGGAATCTATCGAGTTCATCCCCGAGGAAGAACAGGAAAGGATATCCGAGGCTCTCGAAACCGTGTTTAGAGAGGGATCCATAAGGATCGAAGCCGACTTCCTGACCAAATCGGGAGAAAGGATACCTTACTCGTTAAACGCTACACGGATCAAAAATGAAGACGGCGAACCGATAGGTTTGACCGGGGTGGGTAGAGACATCTCCGAGAGAAAAAAGGCTGAAGAAAGATTCAAACAACTCTTTAACGCGATCCCTAATCCGACTTACTTTGTAGATAAAGAAGGAGTTTTTAAGGAGGTGAACGAGGCGACCGTCGAACTGCTGGGTTACGAGAGAGAGGAGATCATTGGTCAACATCTTTTAGAGGTGCCTTTCTTTCCTTCTGAAACTAAAGAAAAGATAGGGAAGAAATTTAAGAAAAGACTGGCTGGAAAGGAAATTTCACCTTACCGAGTAAAAACGGAAACGAAAAACGGTAAGACACTGTATGTAGAAATAAACGCGACCTTGATCGAAGAAGAAGGAGAACCGGTCGGATCGATAGCTATCGCTAGGGACGTTACGGACCTGAAGAAGAGTGAAGAGCGGAAGGAGTTTTTACAGACGTTTATCAGACAAGATTTAAGGAGCAAATATCAAACGATCCAAGGCTTCCTTCAACTGATCGAAGAAGAAGATCTCTCGGAAAGAAATAGAAGATACCTGAAAAAAGCTATGGGGATAGGGCAGGGAGCCTATGAAATTTTGGACCTTGCGGAGGATCTAGAAGATATAGAAAAGTCCGAAGGCTTCACCGAAAAGATAATCATTAAGGTTCTGAAGCGGGTGACTGATAATCTCTCCGGCTTAGTTGAGAAAAAAGGGGTCGAGATAGAGAAAAATTATCCTGAAAAAATTTTAAAAGTAAAAGGGAACTACTCGGTAAATACTCTTTTATCACAACTCTTGACGATAAGAATACAACTTTCGGAATGCGATAAGATAAGGATCGATGTAAAAGAGAGAGAGAAAGAGATCTTATTGAGGATCGAAGACGACGGAAAAAGATTACCTGACGAGATAAAAAACCTCTTCTCAGGAGACGTTTACACTGGAGAAACTACCGGTGCTGGAGGCGTTCGATATTATATGCTCAGAGAGATCGCGGAACACAATGATTGCAGGATCGAAGTGAAAGATTCGGAGATGGGAGGGGCGAGATTCGACCTTGAGTTGAAGAAAGTAAATCAGTAATATTTTGGGAAGGTTTATAAAGTATAAGGGGCTAATATAGTTACAGTGGAAGGTTAGAGGTCGAAGATTCAGATATTGTGGGGTAAGAATCGATATATGCCTCACGGGGACGGAATGATCTATGAAAGATGGATGGTTCTACCGCTACAGATGGATATTATTCGCAGCGATCATTACGGTGTTTTACTGGTTGCTAGAAGCAAGCATGGACTCCATTTTCTTTTTTGAAGGAAGTCTGTGGGTTGAACTTTTTTATCCTTCAATTCATGAGATATGGATGCGTTCTATCATAACACTCATCATATTAGGTTTTGGAATTTATGTTCAGTACAGCGTCAACGAATTGAGAGAATCCAAAAATAAAATCGATAATCTCTATTCGCTACTACTATCGATAAGAAATATCAATCAATTGATAGTGCAGGAACCCGATCTGGAAGAACTCTTACAAAAAACAGCAGATGCTCTTTTGGAAACGAGAGGATATATGGATATTACTCTTGCCATATTAAAAGAAGATAAAATTCTTCCGGTCGCGCATTCTGGCGATCATGATCGGAAGAGTTGGTCGGTGGATCTCGAAGAGGAAGGGGGATATCCTGACTGTATCAAGGAAATATTGGAAAGTGAAGAAGAAAAGGTAATTCAGAGCACCTCGAAATTCTGTGAAGAATGTGATTACTGCCATCACAAGGGCGATCATAAAGCTGTAGTTATGCCTTTGATTAGCGAAGGGAACGCAGTAGGTGCCATACATACATGTTTGGAAAAGGACAGAGAGATAAGAGAAGAAGAGATTGAATTACTAGATGAGATAGCAGGTGACTTAGCCTACGCTAGGGAGAGAATTTTAGTGGAAAAAGAAAAGAAAGAAGCAGAGGAACAGCTGCGAAAGAGCGAGGAGAGGTATAGAGAATTGTTTGAAAGTGTCAAGTCGGCTATCGTCGTTCACGGTCCAGAAGGAGATATAATATCTGCGAATCCTGCCGCCGAAGAGGCTTTTGGTTTGAAAGAGGAAGGATTGAAAGAAAGAAGTTTGGACGATTGGAAAGGAGTACTTTATAAGGAGAACGGAAGAGAGATGGACATAGACGAATTCCCTGTTTCCAAAGTTTACGATTCTAAAGAACCAGTGGAAGAGCATGTGATCGGGATATCTAATGAGGGAACAGATGAGATCGGATGGTACATCATCACCGCGGTCCCTCGGTTTAACGAAAAAGGGGGGATCGAAAGAGTGATAGCCTCTTTTAAAAACATCACCGAGAGGAAAAGGGCTGAAGAGGAATCGGAAGAGAGACATCGCCAGTTAAAGACCTTATTCGGCAATCTTCCCGGCATGGCTTACCGCTGTTTGAACAATAAGGATTGGACCATGAAATTCGTCAGCGAGGGGTGTGAAGAACTGACGGGGTATGAACCGGACGAGCTGATCGACGATAAAGTGATCTCTTACGCGGAACTTATACTTCCCGAGGACAGAGAGAAAGTAGCGAATAAGGTACAGGAGGCTATCGATAAAAATGAACCCTTCGAGGTGGAGTACAGGATAAAAGACTCTTCGGGTGAAGTAAAGTGGGTCTGGGAAAGAGGGAAGGAAGTGGATTTTAAGAGCGAAAAAGAGTATCTTGAAGGCATGATAACGGATATCACGGAAAAAAAGGAAGCAAAGAAAGAACTACGTGAGAGCAGGGAGAGACTGGAGAAGGTGATCGAAGAAGCTCCCTTCCCGATCATGCTTCATGCCGAGGATGGGGAAGTGATAAAGATAAACGAGGTTTGGACTGAAATCACTGGATATGATCAAGAAGAGATCCCTACCATTTCGGATTGGACGGAAAAAGCATATGGCGAGAAAAAGGAAGAGATAAAGCAGGCCATAGAAAGTCTTCACGAGAAAGAAGAAAAGACTTCAGAAGGCAAGTTCGAAATCATAACAAAAGATGGGGAAAAAAGGGTCTGGGATTTTATGTCGACAACCGTGGGTGAACTATCCGACGGGAGAAGTCTGGTCTTGAGAATGGCTCAAGATATCACCGAGCGTCAGAAAGCGGAAGAGCGGAAGGAATTCCTGAACACGTTGCTCAGACAGGACTTGAGAAGCAAATGTCAAACGATCCAAGGATATTTCCAACTGCTTGAAGAAGAAGCGGATCTTCCAGAAAGACATAGAGAATACTTGGAAAAAAGTATGAAAGGCGGCAGAGAGGCAGATGAAATATTGGATCTGGCGAAGGATCTTAAAGAGATAGAGGAATCAAAATCGCTGACTGAAAAGGATATCGTCAAAGTTTTTGAGCATGTTTTGGATAATATCTCCGGGTTGGCCGAGGAAAAGGGAATAAAAATAGAGGAAAACTATCCTGAAGAGATCGGAAAAGTCGAAGGGGACTATTCGTTAAAGACACTTTTCACACAACTGTTAGCCGTGAGGATCCAAACCTCTGAATGTAATAAAATCAGGATCGAGGCCAGCGAAAGAGAAAAAGATCTCTTACTAAAAATCGAAGATGATGGAAAACAGCTGCCTAACGACATCAAAAACCTCTTCTCAGGAGACGTTTACACTGGAGAAACTACCGGTGCAGGAGGAGTTCGATATTATATGCTCAGAGAGATCGCGGAACACAATGATTGCAGGATCGAAGTGAAAGATTCGGAGATGGGAGGGGCGAGATTCGACCTTGAGTTGAAGAGAGCGGACCAGTAAGAGGGAAGACCGAAGAAAAAACCAGTCACAATATCTCTCTCAATCTGTTGGCGTTCTTGAACATCTCGTAGTTGTTGAACATGCAGTATATCTTCCTATGGTCCTCTGACAGCTTTTCTAGTTTCTCCGCCAGTTCATTGAGCTCCTCATATGAATAATCGTAGGCATAATCGTACTCGTCCGGATTCAACCCGTGGAGCCTGACGTACGCAACAGGATGATCGGAGACCGGCTCTCTTCTCATCACGTCGACGATATGGATCAGCTCGTAGTCATCGCATATCTCTTTCACTTTTCCCGGATTTTCTTTCCAGTCTCCTCTCGGTTCCCATCCTATGGTAAGATCGTTCTTCTCGACCTTCTGGAAAAATCTCCTAATATTCTTTTCGTTCTTGCCGGAACAATCGAAACTGCCCGGTGTCTGGATTACCAACACGCCTGCCTCCAGAGCTTCGGTCCTCTTTTTCGTGTCTCTCCACGCCTCGATGACGTCCTCGTTCGGGCGCAGATAACCAAAATTCTCTTTCTGCGGTTCGGAAAGCTGTTCTTTCTTGTTTCGCCAGGTCGGACTCGAGGTCGGATGGGTCAAAGCCTGCCATGCTTTCATGTTGAACTCGAAATCGTCTAAAGCGTTCTTCCTCCACTTCTCCGCCGTCTTCACCATCGGCAGCTTGTAGAAGGTCTTGTTTATCTCTACCGTTTCGAACTCGTCGGTGTAAGCCTGAAGCTTGCTCTCGTACCTCTCCTTCCATCCCTCTTCAGGGTCGTAATAACCGTAACCGCAGGTACCGATTTTTATCTCGGAGTTCTCAGCACCGACCATAGCATTGTAGAGATTACAAAAGAGGAATAAAAATTTTTGTCCTATCAGAGGCTGGTGCTTTTTAAGGATGTTGAAATCATCACGGTTCCGGACAGCTTTCCTTCACCGCAAGTTTTATTAGCTCATCTTTAATATCTATTAAAAAGGATGGAAAAGTCAAAGATCGTGGTGATGGTCCTTGTAGGAGTCTTGATCTTCACTATAGGTGTTTATGGATATATGGGTAAAGAAAAAGAAGAGGAGAGCGAAGAAAAATGGGTGCCTTACACTCCCGATAGCGATTCGGTATCTATCTCTATAGATACAGAGGGTGACGATATCGTAGCTAATGTCACCATAGTATTCAGGGATCTCGGTCATCGGGTAGTAAAATGGGGAGAAGTTTCAAGGACCGATGGAAGACTATCCGTGAACACCGAGATCGAAAGATATACCGGCGGAGCGGCGCAGGCGCTCAAGCCGGTCGAAAACGCTTATAGTCTGGGGGAACTGGAAGAAGGCGACTACGAGTTTCGATTCATGGTTCGGGACGAGGGCGTAAAAACGGTGGAATTCACCGTGTAGAAGTCGGCCCTGGCGGATCGAGTAGTATAAGGAGGATACAAGATGAAAGATAGAGAGGAACTCGAGGAAGAGTTGAACAGATATAAGGAAAGGCTGGAAGATGCGATGGAGACCGGAAATCTTGCCTGGTGGGAGATGGAGCTCCCCTCAGGAGAAGTCCGGTTCAACGACAGAAAGGCGGAGATGCTGGGATATCCGCCCGAGAAGTTTGAACATTATAACGATTTTACAGATATCATCCATCCGGAAGACCATGACAAAGCGATGAAAGCGATGGAAGACCACCTGGAAGGCAAAGAGAAAAGATATGAAGTGGAGTACCGCATCGAAAAGAAGGACGGCGATTACAAGTGGTTTCGAGATGTCGGTTCGATAACCGAAGAGGAAGGAGAATACAAAAAAGTTACAGGTATAGTCATCGATATCGACGAGAGAAAGAGAATGCAAGAGCACGAAAGGTTTCTTCATTCTTTATTGAGACACGACCTCAGGAACAAGATCCAGCTCACCCAGGGATACTTGGATCTTTTAGACATGGATTTTGAACTTCCGGAAAAAGCCGACGACTATGTCAAGAAAGCGAAAAGGGGCGTTAAAAGCAGCGTCGGTCTCATAGAAAAAGTAAGGACCCTTATAAAGGCGAGTAGTGAAAAGAGAAAAAAGATGAGGCTTGAGACATCCCTTAGAGATGCGGTCGAAGCGAACGAAGATAGGATGGAAGAGAAGGGTATGGAGGCAGAAATCGAAGACCAAGGTAGATCTTTTTACGTCAAAGCCGGTCCTCTATTGAAGGAAGTCTTTTCTAACCTCGTCGAAAACGCTGTCAAATATTCAGGCGGAAATAAAATAGAGATTTCTACCGAGGAGGTCGACGGCAAGATCCTCTGCAGGATAGAAGATGACGGAAAAGGGATACCTGATGAGAAAAAAGAAGAGATATTCAACAGAGGTTATACCACCAATGAAGAAAGAGGCACGGGATTAGGTCTATACCTTCTTAGAGACCTGGTTGAAGCTTACGGTGGAAGAGTCGAAGTGCAGGACTCTGATCTCGGCGGTGCTAGATTCGACGTGTACCTGGAAAAGGCCGATTAGGACAGATTACGCTTTATCCTAAAACTAACCGCTCGTCCCACAATACTTTTTTATAGCTAACCGTTTTTCTCCTAGATGTGAACGGAAAAGAAGGAGAATCGGAGGACGGGAAAGTTTACGAGATCCTGGTGGTCGACGATGAGACGGAGGTTCTGAAATTGCTCCAGGAGACTTTAAAGACCGTAAAGACTATCGACTGCAACGTCACTCTAGCCAGTAACGGGGAATACGGTCTTAAACATGTCAAAGAAGGAGACTTCGACATCGTTTTATCCGACTATCAGATGCCCCAGATGAACGGCATAGAATTCCTCAAAGAGGTGAAGAAAGAATCACCCGATGCCGTGAGATTCATGATAACGGGCCAGGGTGATCTGAAGGTGGCTAAAGAAGCCATAAACGAAGCCGATATCGATCAATATATCGAGAAGCCCTGGGATACCGACGAACTTATCCTCACGATACGAAAAGCGTTGGGGGAGAAAGAGGAAGATATAGAGAAAGAAGGTGAAGTTGTTTCATCCAACGAGGACGTCAAAGAAGCTGTCGAAACCGTAGAGGCCTTCCAGACAAATTTAACGGAAAAGCCTTCAGAGACCTTCGAGAAAGAGACCATGATGTTCGAGTTCGAATCCAGTGACGAGTTCAATGAATTCTCCTTTCAGATAAAAAATAAGAAGAACCTCACTATCGAGGACGTCAATATATTTGAAAACAAGTACGTGGTGACAGTAGGGGTCTATCCAGAATCCTATAGTAAAGTCAAATGATCTAGAAGTGAGGGTTCGACTCATATTCCAGCAAAAAATATATATCCAATATGTAGTTATAAAAGAGCAAATGTCAGCCTCCTGGAAATATTTTGGTGTAAGGACTCTAAATATGTTTTTAGCGATATTTATGATAGCTATAATACTATCCGCATTTTTTACCACTTTACGAGTTGAAGATCAAGAAGAAGCGATCGAAGGACAGGTGAAAAATGAAATAGAGAACAAGTATTTCGAAGACCCAGAGGCTGCCTATGAATATCGAAAAGAAAGGATACAACAATTGAAAAAAGAGCGAGATGTCGATGAGCCGATGGCAAAAAAGGTACTCTCTAACGCCGTAGATCTGGCCACTTTTAATTTTGGAAAATCGAAAAGAGTTACGACCTCAAGAGGAGAAAGAAGTCAAGATGTGAACGCCTTGATCATGCAGTACTTACCCTACACTATCTTGCTGTTCACCACCGCAGCCGTGCTGTATTCTCTCCTTGCTATCTCACTCGGTTTGAAGGTCGCACAAAGAGCCCGTTCGAGATTGGACAAGTTCGTCACTTCTCTCGGAGCATCGTTTTCCTCTATCCCGATGTGGTGGGCGGGTCTGATCTTCATACTCATATTTTCATATGTACTTGGATGGTACCCAAACCCAACTCCAATTTTCCCTTCCGTGGAGAGAGTTGGATATCTAGGATACCTAAAAGAACTTTTGATCAAGATGTCCCTGCCATTATTTACGATAATATTGGTCCAGTTTGGAGGCAGGCTCTGGATCTCGAGGAACATAGTCACTAGTGTTTTGGAGGACGACTACATAATGGCTGCAAGGGCGAAAGGAATCCCCGAAAAAAAGGTCATATATGGGCACGCTTTAAAAACAGCCGCCCCTCCTATAATGACTACAGCGGGACTAGCTATTCTTACCTCGATGGGAGGCTTCCTTATAACAGAGGTGATCTTCCAGTGGCCGGGTATAGGATACATGTTGAGAAGAGCTCTTGTTGAATCTAGCTCAACTTATTTAACTAGAGGAACAAGCGTTTTCGAAGACCAGTTGATCATCGCCACCACCTTTGTTCTTGTAGTCTTCTCCATGGTCGGGTTATATATCACAGATATTTTGTATGGTCTTCTAGACCCAAGGGTGAAGGTCGGTTCTAAATTTAGTGAGGAGGCGAAATGATGCCTAGTCAAATCTTTCAGCTCATAGGACTTTACTCCCTTTATTATATCGGCATCCCGGGACTGCTTTTTGTGACCATCTGGAGGATAAAGCAGAAGAGTGATTTTATAAAAGGTTCCATAAAATTTGGGGGAAAGGAAAAAGTTTCTGCAGAGATAGAGAGTGAGAAGAGTAAGTTGAAAAAACTGCAGATCCTGTTCGTGGTTCTCTTATTGATATCTGTCCCAGCACTGAACTTGACTTTTTATGGCATACAGGATATTTCCATGCACCGCACTCGATCCTATGCATCCGAGCAAACGATCTTTCCCGGACATATCGATCGTGTAGGGAGTAGGATAGGTCCTACTTTCGATACAGAAGCAGTGATAAAACAGATGGAAGATGCTGAGCACGTAGATTGGTATTTAGAGGACATCAGAGATCAGATAGATCTTGACAAACTCGTCCGATCGGCCGGGAGGATCACGATTTACAAGCTAAAACGGACCTTGAACGATCATGAGAGGGTCGTGATCAATTACGCTTATCTGTCCCCCATCCCCATGACGAGATATATAGAGTTCGTGGTAGTCAAAGGAGAGGCGTTTCTCGAAGCGGATAATCTGGTGGTATATCCCATGCCTCCATCTATGGCCGCGTCGTTTTGATTTCTTCTCAGCCTCCGAACTTTACTATTACCAAGTCCTGGCGATATCATTTCTGATAATTATAGTGGAAGACATAACTTCTTAACAATTCGTTATGTCCTCCACTGCTAGTCAAAGACACAAAAAATCATCAAAAGTTGTGTCTTTGACTATAGATCTGAAAAAATAATTACAAGAAGCTCACATCATATATTCTATGGATCGAGAATTGATGGAAAAGAGGAGATCGTACATAAAAGACCCGGATTTTAGAGAAGTTCTAAAACGATGCTATGAGAGTCCGAAATCTTTACAGAAGCTGTGTGAAGAATGCGAGGTAAGCCTGACCGAGGGCTCCTCGATGATATATGATCTTGAAGAGGTAGGTCTAGTCAAGCCGGTGAACTGTCGAGTGAAAGAAGAAGATCGATTCGGTACCGCGGACCAGGAATACGTGGTGAACCGATGGGTGGTAGAAAATTACGGCCAAGTGATGCTTCAGTTCGAAAGCTTGTGAAGAGTTGAAAGGACAAAATTATAAATATTTTCCAAAGTACTCCCTCGTTAGGTATATCTATGGATGGAAAGACACTCTCGGAGTATGCGGTAGAATATGGTAGATCTAAGGGGGCGGATTACGTCGAGGCGAGATTTGAAGACTCAGTTGATGAAAATTATTTTGCGAGGAACGGACAGTTCCTAGGCATCCAAAAGAACCCCTCTAGAGGTATAGGTATAAGAGTTCTCAAAGACGGCTGCCTCGGGTTCGGGTCCGTGGATAGATTGGAAAAGAAAGATGTCGAAGATCGGATCGACTCCATAGCGAAGATGGCGGAGTCCAGTAAAAGAGAAAAGCCGATAGAGTTCTCCGGTGCAGAGAGCGTGGAAGACAGCTGGCGCGTCCCAGTCAAAACACCGTTCAAAGATATATCCCGAGATGAAAAGAAAAAGTATGTAAAAGAATTAGATGAAACTATCAAAAAAAGAGGAAAAGGACAAAAATTGTTCGGCAGCCGGATAAAGAATAGAATAATATTTTTCCAGATGAGCACTTCAGATAAATATATAGTCACCTCTGAAGGGTCCAAAGTAGATTCGTCGGAATCTTTCATCTCCTTATACACGGTCTGGAACGCAAAGACGAGAGATGAAAAAGAGCAGAGGATGCTCGGTAAAGGCGGCAGCGCGGGATGGGAGTGGCTGGAAGAAGAGGATCTCATAGGCTTCGTCGGCGAGGAAAGTGAAAAACTTGTCAGTTCGGTCGAGAACGCAAAAAACTTCGACTTCGACCGCCCTCTAGACGTGGTGGTGGGACCCGAGGTATCCGGTATCATCGCCCATGAAAACGTGGGGCATCCCAGTGAAGCCGATCGGATAATGGGGAGGGAAACCGCTCAGGCCGGGGGATCCTTTTACAGGGAACTTTTCGACACGGAAGAAGGTCTCGAAGAGGGGGAAGTCAAGCTCGGAAGTGACGCTGTCACGGTGATAGACGATCCCACGATGGAAAAAAGTCCGGGATTTTATCTTTACGACGACGAAGGCATAGAAGCTCAACCTCGATACTTGATCGAAGACGGCTATCTCAACGAATTGTTGTTGAATCGAGAATACAGCGATAGGTTCGGCACGGCGTCCAACGGAGCGGCACGTTCCGCCTCGTACAGCAGAGAACCCATCCCCAGGATGTCCAACACTTTCTTCGAACCGGGGGAACACACAAAGGAAGAGTTGATCGAAGATATCGAAAGAGGCGTCCTGTTGAAAAGCTTCACGGAATGGAACATCGACGACAGGCGCTACCACAGCAAATACGTCGGATTGGAGGCCTACCTGATCCAGAACGGTAAAGTGACAGACACGATGGTCAAACGACCGACTCTCGAGCTCACCACGCCCGAGATACTAGAGAGTATAGATGCCGTGGCAAACGATTACGAATCGAGGATGAATTTCTGCGGGAAGAGCGATCCGATGCAGCCAGTTAGAGTCTCGACCGGCGGGCCTCATCTGAGGATGAGAGACGTGAGGGTGAGGTGATAGGATGGTTGGCGAAAGATTCGACCAGGAGATATTGAAATTCGCGGTGGACTACGCTCTAAAGTGCGGCGCCGACGAGGTCATAGGCAAATTGATAGAAGAGAAGAAGCACCAGATCCGATTTTCGAATTCCTCCATCGACGTCAACAAAGAGTGGAATAAGTATTACCTCGATCTGTTTTTATCTAAAGGTCATCGCTTTTCGCTGGGGAAGAAGATCAACGCTCTAACGATCCAGGACCCGGATCAAAATAAGGCGAAAGAAAAGATACCAAAACAGGTGAGTCTTCTAGATGAACTTCCTAAAAGCAAGCTTTACTGGGGTATGGAGGAGGATTCTCATAGTTCCTATCCAAGTGTAGATGGTCTCTATGATAAAAGGATAGAGGACCTTTCGGAAAAAGCACCGGAACTCGTCGGAAAAACCATACGATCTTCGGAGGAAGCAGGAGCTAACAATGTTTCAGGCGTGCTTCACTTCGGCAGGAAGAAAACGGGTATCTTGACGGGCTACGGCAACGGAGGCCAGTACAGAACGTCTCAGTGCCGAACAACTATACGCTCGTTCCGAGACGACAGCAGCGGCCAGGATATGGTGGTGACTAGAGACCTGTCTAACATAGAGGAAAGATTCAAGGAGGCAGGAAGAAAAGCCGGAGACCTGGCGAAAAAAGGAGAAGGTGGAAAAGAAGGTGATGAAGGACGTTACGACTTGATAATGGGACCTCCAGTGGCGGCGAACATCTTCGGCAACCTGCTGATGGGGGCGAACCCGATCATGATGGTCGCCGGGATGAGCTGTTTGAAAGGGAAGACGGGCGACCGGATAGGTCCGGAAAAGCTGAACGTCGTCGACGACCCTCTCATACCGGAAGGTCTGAACAGCCGCCCCTTCGATGATGAAGGGACGCCGTCTCAAAGAACGTCTATAATAGATAACGGCGAGTTCTCCGGGTTGATCAACAACACTTCCTCGGCCAAATTATGGAGATTCATGAACCTGATAAAGTTGAAATTCTGGAGAAGACCGGATACCACTTCTAACTCTTCCTTGGGGCAGATGGGGATGACCGGCACTGAGCAGGATCCCAGGGCTCTTCTCCCAGCTCCTTCCAACTACCGTTTCGAACCGGGCAGTTACAGTAAAGACGAACTCATATCTTCTTCCAACAGACCCACCATTTACCTGACTTCGAACTGGTATACTAGATTCACGAACAGGAGCGAAGGCGAGTTCTCTACGGTTCCTAGAGACGCCTCTTTTCTGATAAAGGACGGCGAGATTAAACACCCCGTGAAGAATCTCCGGTTGACCGGTAACTTACTAGATATGTGTGAAAGGATAGAAGCGATGGGAGAAGATCTGAAGCAGATCAGGTGGTGGGAGGTCAACACTCCGACGTTCTTACCACACATCAAGGTCAGTAACTGCAAGTTCACCAGGGCGAAGAAGTAGAGGCGGGGGTAGGACCGTTACATTTAAATAACAAACCCCTGTAATAGGCCATTACATCGTCTGTTGACCAGACGTGGCGGGGCAATCCATATGGGATCCCCACACTGACACGTCACGGTCTATGGGCATCACCAGAAAGTATGGGATTCTATCTCCATATCTTTCGAGCAGTTGCTAGGATATTATCCCCTCTCGGGAAATACCTATCAAGGATGGGATAGTATCTTTCGAGGCCCGCACAGCGATTGATCATATAGAGGTGTACGCATGGTAGAAACACATCATCCGAGAAGAGGTTCGATGGGATATTCACCCAGAAAACGCGCCAAAAGCATGATACCGAAGGTCCGTTCTTGGCCAGAATGGGATGGAGAGCCGAAGATCCAGGGTTTCCCCGGTTACAAGGCCGGCATGAGTCATGCTTTTATGGTGGACTATAGGCCTGAAAGCACGACTTCCGGTCAGGAAGTCAGAGAGCCTATAACCGTTGTAGAAGTCCCTCCGATCCAGGTCTGCGGTCTCCGGTTCTATGAAAAAACGCACGAAGGATTGAAGACCATGGGGGAAGTATGGGCCGATCGAGTAGACGACTCGTTGAATAAAAGACTGCCTATCCCGAAGGAATACGATTCCGACGAGATGTGGGATGAAATAGATAGAGATATGGTCGATGAAGTTAGAGCTATCATCCATACTCAACCCGAAAAAGTCTCCGGCATCCCGACTAAAACTCCGCAGGTGATGGAATTGAGGATCGGTGGAGGAACGATACGGGAAAGGATAGATCACGGCGAACAGATACTTGGAGATGAAGTCGAGTACGAAGAGTTCTGCGAGGTCGGAAGGATGATCGACGTGTCCGCTGTAACGAAGGGAAAAGGTACCCAAGGACATGTCAAAAGATGGGGTGTCAAATTACTTCAGCACAAGAACAGCAAATCGGTCAGAAACGTCGGTAATACGGGAGTCTTCAGACCCGGATATACCAGACCGACGGTGCCTCAAGCTGGGCAGCAGGGCTTTCACCAGAGGACCGAATTGAACAAAAGGGTCTTGGAAGTAGGTGACGGTGAAGAATTGACTGAAGAGATGGACGACGGTTTCCTCCATTATGGAGATTTGAAAAACGAGTATGTTATTTTACATGGATCTATCCCGGGACCGGCGAAAAGATTGACCGTGATGAGAGATGCAGTTAGAGATGATAAGTATGATGTTCGTGAAACGAATCTTACCTATATATCGACTGAATCCAATCAGGGGGGGTAAATAGATGGAAACCAAAATATACAACATGGAAGGAGAAGCTAAGGGCGATATCGATCTTCCGTCACCCTTTTCAGAAGAGGTCCGCCCGGACATAATCAAAAGAGCCGTAGAAGCTTCAGAAGCAAACGAGAAGCAGCCCTATGGGCCCTCGGAGGATGCAGGGATGAAACACGCTACGGAGATGGAAGGTATCGGTCAAGGCATGGCTAGAGTTCAGAGACTTACCCAGTACGGTGGAAGCACGGCCGCCGAATCTCCACAGACGAGAGGTGGAAGAAAAGCACATCCCCCCAAACCTGAGAAGAAGAGAGGGCAAAAACTGAACAAGCGGGAAAAAGAAAAAGCTCGACGTTCTGCTCTAGCAGCTACTTCTGAACTGGAACGTGTCAAAGAAAGAGGACATGAGATAGAGGATTCCATAGACCTACCGATAGTGGTCGAAAAAGGTGTAGAGGAGATCAAGAAAACCAAGGAAGCCATCGAACTGTTGGAAAATCTAGGTGTGTACGCAGACGTAAATAGAGCAAAGGAAGGAAAGACTATAAGGTCTGGCAAAGGAAAAGGGAGAAATCGGAAGTATAAGATACCTAAAAGCTTGCTCGTCGTACTTCCCGAGGGATCGGACGGATTGAGAGCTTTCAGAAATCTCCCCGGTGTAGACGTTAGAACGCCGGAAAAACTAACTACAGCGGACCTATCACCGGGAGGGGATCTCGGTAGATTAACTCTTTTCAGCGTAAAAGCTTTGAACGAATTGGAGGATTGGTAAAGATGGTTGAATACGACTCACCTCACAAGATAATCCATCATCCGTATGTTACAGAGAAAACGATGATGGAGATGGAAGATGAAAATAAGCTAGAATTCATCTGCGATCTCAAAGCTAACAAGCATCAGATCGCAGACGCGGCGGAAGATATGTTCGACGCCGATGTTGAAAAAGTAAACACTAGAATAGATAAGAACGGTAAAAGGGCTGTGATCAAGTTCACCGAAGAGCATTCGGCTGAAGAGATAGGCATGAGGATAGGGGTGTTCTAGATGGGTAAAAGAATAATACCTCAGAGAAGAGGAAAAGGTTCTCCAACCTACAGGTCACCGAGTCATAGACATCTCGCACAGCCCGGTTATCCGAGCACCGAAGAAACTACAGGCGAAGTGATCGATATCCATCATGCGCCGGGACGTTCAGCGCCTCTAGCGGAAGTAGAGTTCAAGGATGGAGAGACTTCATTCCTCATAGCTAATCACGGACTTTGGGTCGGTGAAGAAGTCGAAGTCGGCCCTGATTCCGAGGTGGAGAAAGGTAATGTTTTACCTCTGAACCGTATCCCCGTGGGCACCTTCGTTTATAACATAGAATTGGAACCTTTAGACGGAGGAAAGCTGGTCAAAGCCGCCGGTACCCACGCGACGGTTATAGCACGCGAGGGGAAAAAAACTGTACTGGAATTACCTTCTAAAAAGGTAAAGAAAGTCGACAGCAGATGTAGAGCGACGGTGGGTATAGTGGCTGGCGGAGGTCGGAAGGAACAGCCGATAGTGAAGGCCGGAAAGAGGGTCAAGAGCTTAAGAAGCAAAGCTTCCCGCCCCTTCACGGTGAGAGGCGTGGCGATGGACGCTGTCGATCACCCACACGGAGGAGGAGATCACCAGCATGTTGGCGTACCTTCAACTGTTTCCTCTAACGCCCCGGCTGGTAGAAAAGTGGGCAGGTTGTCCTCGAAGAAAAAGAAAGAAAAAGAAGAGAAGAAGGAGAAAGAGAGGTGATAATTCATGGCTGGCAAAGATGGTTCAAATAAGCGAGAATTCACATATCGCGGTCATACTCTTGACGAACTCAAGCAGATGTCATTGGAGGAGCTCAAGGAGCTGTTACCGGCTAGAGCGAGAAGATCTCTGGACAGGGGCTTGAATATCGAAGAGAAAAGATTGCTGGATAAGATAGAAAATAGGGACAAAGACGTTTATCGAACGCACAGGAGAGAGATGATAATACTTCCCGAGTTCGTAGGAAAGAGGATCGCGATCCACAACGGTGAAGATTTTGAAACGGTGAAGATAGAACCGGAAATGATCGGACATTACCTAGGTGAATTCGCGTTGACGAGGAAGGAAGTTGAACATTCGGGCCCAGGTATAGGAGCGACCCGTTCTTCAAAATACATACCACTCAAATGAGGTGAAAAGATATGGGATATTCTATGGATCCGGATCCAGAAACGACCGCCAAAGCATACGGAAGTGAACTTCAGATCTCACCGAAAGAATCCGTCGAAGTATGCGACATGGTGAGAGGGAAAGACGTAGATAGAGCGTTAGAGATGCTTGAAGAGGTACTCGACGGTGATAGGCCCGTACCCTATGATAAACATGACAAGAAAGCCGCACACCAGAAAAGCATCGGTTCCGGAGGATATCCGGAAAAAGTCTGTGGGAAGATACACTCGTTGATAGAGGAGTGTAGAGCGAACGCTGAGAGTAAAGGATTGGATACTGAAAATCTAGTTATCAAAGTTCTTGCCGCCCACAAGGGCAGCCCTATCGAGGGCATGAGGCCTAGAGCCTTCGGAAGGAGTTCTCCCTCCGAAACGAAGACGACGAATCTAGAAGTGATATTGGAAGAAAAGGAGGAGTAAAAGTGGCGAGAGAGAAAAAGTTCGTAAAAGAGAAGATGGATCAAGTCCAACTGAAGGAGTATTTAAAAGATCAGACCGATAGAGCGGGCTTTGGAGGAGCCGATATCACGAGGACTCCGATGGGAACTCGTATCACCCTCTACACTGAACGACCCGCTTTGGTTATCGGGAGAAAAGGTAAAAGGATCCGTGAACTCACGGAAGAGATAAAACAAAAGTTTGATTTTGATAATCCTCAGATCGAAGTCGAAGAGGTCGAAGTTCCTGAGTTGAACGCTCAGATCATGGCCGAAAAGCTGGCTTCCTCGCTGGAGAGAGGTTGGTACTTCAGGAGAGCCGGGCATTCTACTGTGAGAAATATCATTGATGCGGGGGCTAAAGGCTGCCAGATAATACTTTCAGGTAAATTGACCGGTCCCAGACACCGAGTAGAAAAATTCCAGGACGGGCATATCAAGTACTGTGGGGAGGAAAAGAAGAAATGGATGGACGAAGGATTCGCTCATGCAAAACTGAAATTAGGCGTGATAGGCGTCACGGTTCAGATCATGGACCCCAAAGCTAAACTGCCCGACGAGATAGAGATACTTCCTCCCGAGAAGGAAGAAGAAGTCGAAGAAGAGGGAACTGAAGAAGAAAGCGAAGATGAGTTGGAAGAAGACGTAGAAGATCTAGATATCGAAGAGGAGACCGAGGAAGACGAGGAAGTCGAAGAAGAAGTTGAAGAAGAGGAATCTGAAGAAGAA
>CAYWYD010000001.1:0-18115 GCA_964462425.1 uncultured Thermoplasmata archaeon | reverse complement strand
GAAGAAGAAGTTGAAGAAGAGGAATCTGAAGAAGAAATCGAAGATGATTTGGAAGAGGACGTAGAAGACCTAGATATAGAAGAAGAGCCCGAGGAAGACGAGGAAGTCGATGAAGAAGATGTCGAAGAAGAGGAAAAGGAAGATGAATCTGAAGAAGATGTAGAAGAGGAGGTAGAATAATATGATCGACACGGAAGAGATAAGAGATATGGATCCTACTGAAAGGGAAGAGAAGCTGGAGGAGCTGAGAGATGAGTTGTTCCACGAGAAGGGTGTCGCTGCGATGGGCGGAGCTCCAGAAAGCCCAGGCAGGATAAGCACTATCAAGAAAAATATCGCTCGTATAATGACGATCATGAATGAAGAAGAAAATAACAAAACAAAAGGAGGAAATTGATGGCAGAAGAAGTCTGTCCTACTTGCGGTTTACCTAAAGAGATCTGTATCTGTGAAGACATAGCTAGAGAGCAGCAGGAGGTCGAACTTTATACGGACCAAAGACGGTATGGTAAGAAAGTGACCATAGTCGACGGTATCGATGCTAGTGATATAGATATAGGAGATCTATCATCCGAACTGAAGAGCAAGTGCGCTGCAGGCGGAACGGTTAAAAAAGGTCGCATAGAGCTGCAGGGCGATCATATAGAAACGGTCAAAGACTATCTCGAAGATAAAGGATTCACAGTGGAGATAAGATAGCATGGGAAATATGAACGATACCAATGCGGTTCACACATACGAATATATCGGCGCGCGGATACAGGTCAAGGAAGCCGATCACGAAGGATACAAAGATATAGAAGGTAAAGTTGTAGATGAAACAAAGAACACCTTCGTGATACTGGATGGAGAGGAAAAGACCATCCCAAAAAAAGGAAACACCTTTAAAGTTAAGACGAACGATAGATGGAAGACACTTGAAGGGTCGAAGCTTACGTATCGTCCCGAAGATAGGATCAAAAGATTAGGTTGATGATATCATGACAGAAAACGATGCTCGCGATATAGGTGTAGACGTCGCACCCCCAGAAGAGAAGTGTGAGGATGACAACTGTCCCTTCCACGGCACTCTTTCAGTCAGGGGACGGGTAATAAGGGGTGTAGTAGATTCGACCGATATGGAGAATTCCATAGTGGTTCGAAAGGATCACCTAAATTATATTCCAAAGTATGAAAGATATGAGAAGAGAAAAAGTCATTATCCCAGTCATCTCCCATCCTGTATGGATGTGGATGAAGGAGATGAAGTCAAGATAATGGAATGTCGCCCTCTCAGTAAGAGCGTTTCCTACGTAGTGATCGAAAGAGGTGAAAGATGATGAAAGGGGTCGCAGGAAAACAGACAAGAGGGCTCTCCGTAGGCAGCAGATTGAAATGTATCGACAACACGGGCGCAAAGGAAGTCAAAGTCGTTTCCGTGGTGAATTACCACGGCGTTCACCGCCGGTATCCCAGTGCCGGGATAGCGGACCAGATAGTCGCTTCGGTCGTGAAAGGCACTCCAGAGATGAAAAGAGAATTGACAAGAGCGGTCATAGTCAGACAGAGAAAACCCTTCAGAAGATCCGACGGTAAGATGGTGGAGTTTGAAGATAATGCGGTAGTTCTCACTCAAGATGACGGAGAGACCAAGGGTTCCGAGATTAAAGGGCCTGTAGCTAGAGAGGCGGCCGAAAGATGGCCCCGTGTCGGAGCGGCGGCTTCGATGATAATGTGAGGTGTTAAATATGAGTGAAAAACCGAGGAAGCAGAGGAAGAAACGAGAAAACGCCCCTCATCACAGGAAAAGGAAGATCATGTCGTCTAACCTCTCCGAGGACCTGAGAGAAGAGTACGGCACCAGGAGTTTACCGGTTCGGGAAGGCGATGAGGTCGAAGTCATGAGAGGCGGATTTAAAGGTCACATCGATAAAGTTGCTGAGATTGACAGGAGGAACGAAAAAGTGTTCGTTGAAAAAGTTACAGTGGAGAAGGCCGACGAATCCAAAGAAGCCTACGGCATACATCCATCGAATCTAAAGATCACCGATCTTGACCTGTCCGATCCTTGGAGAAAAGAGAAAGTTGAAAATATAAGCGAGGAGGGTAACGAATGAGCAAACACAGCAAACGATATAATGCACCGACGAAAAAATGGGGTATTCCGACTAAAGAAGCTTTTTGGGCTCCTAAAGCGAGAGCAGGTTCTCATCCCGCCGAGAGTAGCGTCCCTCTGATGGTGGTGTTGAGAGATATATTGGAATACTCGAACACGTCTCGAGAGGCTAAGAGAGTTCTGGCTGAAAGGAAGGTCAAGGTCGACGGAAAGGTGGTGACCGACGATAATAGATCCATCGGTTTGATGGATGTTGTATCCATAGCTGATCTCGGAGAGGATTATCGGGTTCTGTTCGATCAAAGAGGGAAAGTCCGATTACTACCTATCGAAGATGCTCAAGCTGAGTGGAAACTCGCGAAGATAACGGGTAAGACCGCTCTCAAAGGCGGAAGAATGCAATACAATCTCCACGATGGGCGGAACTTGAGATCAGAAGATGATGATGAGTACAAAACGAAAGACGTTCTCAAGATCGAGGTCCCCTCTCAAAATGTGGTTGAAAACTATGAATTCAAAGAGGCCATGATGGCCCTGGTCACAGGTGGAGAACATATAGGAGAGATCGGTACTATAGAAGAGTGTGAGATAGTCAGAGGTTCCCAGCCTAATTTCGTTCATTTCGAATCGGGCATCTCGACCATAGAGAAGTATACTTTCATAATTGGTGAGGAAACGCCGGTCATAGAGATACCAGAGGTGGGAATAGTATGAGCATGGAATACGATAACCCGATGAGAAGACCCCAGTTGATCAAGTGCGTCGTCAATATAGGAGTAGGACAGGGCGGCGAGAAGCTAAGAAAAGCTTTCGACGTATTGGAGATGCTGACCAATCAAAAACCGGTCGAAACCATAGCTAAAACCACCAACGCTGAATTCGGTATCAGGGAAGGTGAACCTATCGGATGTAAAGTGACGTTAAGAAAAGAAAAGGCGAAAGATTTCCTTGAAAAGGCACTTTGGGTCAAAGAGCATAGTGTTCCCGAAAGGTGTTTCGATCATCACGGCAACCTGAATTTCGGCATAGACGATTACACCGATTTTGAGGAAGCGAGTTACGATCCGGAGATAGGGATATTTGGGATGGACATCTCCGTCGTGACCGGTAGAAAAGGCGTGCGTATAAGCAAAAGAAGAGGACATCAGAAAAGTATCCCGGAGGAACACAGGATGACCAAGGAAGAAAGCATCGAATTTTTTAGAGATGAATTCGACTTGGAGGTGTATGAATGATGAGTGAAGAAGATTTGAAACCCGATAAGGATTACGGAAGAAAAGAAGGGTGCAGGCGGTGCGGCAGGAAAAGAGGTATAATCCGGAGGTATGATCTTCACATCTGCAGACAGTGTTTCCGCGAGATAGCTGAAGATCTTGGCTTTGAAAAATATTCATGAGGTGAAAAAAATGAAACATGATCCACTGAATGACGCGTTATCAAAGATAAGAAATGCCGAGGAAAGCGGTAAATTAGAGTGTGAAGTGGAACCCGCTTCCAAATTGATCGGTAGAGTACTTCGAGTGATGCAGGAGAACGGCTACCTGGAAAGATTCGAATATATAGAGGACGGGAGAGGAGGCACTTACAACGTGATCTTGAACGGGAATATAAATAAGTGTAAGGTCATAAAACCAAGGTGGTCCGTAAATAATGCCGATATAGAGGATTACGAATCTCGTTATCTCCCTGCTCAGGGGTTCGGTATCCTCATCTTGACCACCAATAAAGGTGTCATGTCTCACTCTAACGCCAAAGAGAAAGGCATAGGAGGAAAGTTGTTAGCTTACATTTATTGAGGGATCACCATGCCAGTAGCAGCAGAATTGAAAGAAAAAATAGATATACCGGAAAACGTTACCGTAGAAAAGCAGAAGGATGAGCTTAAAGTATCTGGAGAGAACGGAGAAGTGACCAAAAAATTCGCTCATCCTAGGATCGATATGGATTTCGAAGATGGTCACGTGGTATTAAGGGTGGAAGAGCCGAGCCAACAAGAGAAGGCCCTCTTCAAAACCTATGTCTCTCATATCGATAACATGATCGAAGGTACTCAGGAGGATTTCGTTTACAAGCTCAAGATCATCTACTCTCATTTCCCTATGGAAGTCAATTACGAGGGTAACGAAGTGGTTATCAAGAATTTTGCAGGAGAGAACAAGCCGAGGAGAGCAAAGATCCTAGGGGAAACCGAGGTTGATATAGAGGAGGATAAAGTCACGGTCAGAGGTCCCGACAAGGAAGACGTGGCTCAATCGGCCGCGAACATCGAATCTACGACCAAGATATCGAAGGTGGATCCGCGGGTCTTCCAAGACGGCATATACATAACCGAAAAGGCCGGGAGGGCTTTGAGGTGAATCGAGGTGATGAAATATGAGTGATGATGAAGATTACGAAGTTAAGAAGAAACCTGATCTAGACGAAGAGACCGAAGAGATGCTGGAGAAAAGGGAGAAGATCAAATCTAACAGACCCAACTTCCACCATCAAGAATGGTTCATACGTTCGAAGATCGATAGAGATACTTGGAGAAAACCGAGAGGGATCCATTCTCAAGCGAGGCAGAACAAGCGATACCGGCCCGACAACGTTAACGTAGGTTATCGATCGCCAAAAAAGGTTAGAGGGCTTCATCCCTCCGGTTTCGAAGAGGTTCTTGTACACAATCCCGATGATCTCGAAGGTCTAGATCCCGACAAACAGGCCGTTAGGGTCGCACACAGCGTCGGGATGCGGAAACGACTGAAGATAGAAGAGAAAGCAGAAGAGATGGATCTGAGGGTCCTGAATCCTTCCTGAGGTGATCTAGATGGATGTCACATATCAAAAAAGATTGGCAGCGGACATGTTGGACTGCGGCGAAAATCGTGTTTGGATAGACGATACGATGCTCGACGAGGTGATAGAAGCGATAACGAGAGAAGAAGTGAGAGAACTGATCAATAGAGATGTGATCAGGAAGAAAGAAAAGGACGGTAACTCACGCGGAAGGATAAATTACAAGAAAAACCAGAAATCGAAGGGTAGAAGAAAAGGCCACGGTAGGAGAAAAGGAAGTAAAAATGCGAGGGAATCTTCAAAAGATAAATGGAAAAAGAGGATACGATCAATCCGAGAAGAGTTGAAGTACATGAGAGATAATGATTATATAGATAGTAGTACGTATCGAGAGTTCTATAATAAAGCGAAGGGCGGCACTTTCGAAGATAGATCAGATATGGTTCTTCACCTGAAGATGGAAGGTCATATAGACGAAGATTACGAACACGAGGAGGAGGAGTAAGATGGCTGAAGGTCCTACTTACAGGATGCCTCTAAAAAGAAGAAAAGAGGGTAAAACGGACTACCGACAGAGACTGAGACTCGTCAAATCGGGAAAGATCAGATCGGTCGTTAGACCTTCGAACAAGAACATCCGAGTTCAATTCATCCGGTACGATCCGGAAGGCGACGAGGTTTTGGCGGCGGCTACCGCCGAACATATCGAAGATCTCGGCTGGGAGAATTCAAAATTGAACCTTCCTTCGTCTTATCTGGTCGGTTATTTAGCCGGTAAAAAAGCTCTCGATCAGGGTATAGAAGAGGCGGTGCTGGATATCGGTTTCAATCATCCCGAAAAAGGTGGAAGATTGTTTTCGGCCCTGAAGGGGATCTTGGACTCTGGCATCTACATACCTCACGATCCCGAGGTGCTGCCACCTGAAGATCGCATAAAAGGCGAACATATCGATAAGGAAACGGTCGATAATTTTGAAGAAGTTAAGTCCAAACTGGAGGAATCATGATGTATAATTGGGAACCCAAAACTAGGCTCGGAAGAAAGGTGAAAAGAGGAGAGATCACCAACATGGACGACGCTCTTGCCACCAGATTACCTATCAAGGAGCCTGAAATAATCGACGCTTTATTTCCTGAATTGGACGACGACGTTCTCGACGTTAACATGGTTCAGAGGATGACCGACTCGGGCAGAAGAGTCAGGTTCACCGTCACTACCGTCGTGGGGAATAATGATGGTTACGTCGGGGTGGCGACGGCAAAGGGAAAAGAGGTCGGTCCCACTATCCGCAAATGCATGGACAACGCCAAGTTGAATTTGACCAGGATAAGAAGAGGATGCGGTTCGTGGGAATGCGGCTGTGGAGATCCACATACCATCCCCTTTGAGGTCCGCGGTAAAGCCGGTTCTGTCGATATCCAGTTGAAGCCCGCTCCGAGCGGGATAGGCCTAGCTGTAGGAGACACCGCCAAATCGATCTTGAAAAGAGCCGGCGTAAAGGATATGTGGGGATTCTCCAAAGGAAAGACTAGGACGACCGTGAATTATGCTTTAGCAGTTTTCGACGCTTTGAAGGAGACATCTAAGATGAGGGTCAGGGAGGACCAGGCGGAAGAGTTGGGGGTCGTTTCAGGCAGTCACCAAGAGGAAGAAGAGATGGTCGCAGAGAAGGAGGATTAAAGATGGCCTTTGCAGTAGTCAGAGTTAGAAGTCCAAGAGACAAGCAGAAGAGGATAGAAGATACGCTGGAGATGCTCAGATTGAATAGAGCCAATCACTGTACCGTAGTCCCGGAAAATCCGAAGTACGAAGGGATGCTCACCAAAGCGAAAGATCTGATAACTTGGGGCGAGATCGATAAGGAAACGCTGGCCAAGCTCTTGAAATATCGATCAGATTTCGATGAGGAAGATATGGTCAGCAAGATAAAAGACCATACAGGTATGGAAGAGATAGAAGAACTCGCCGATGCGGTCGTTTCCGACGAAGTTACGTTAGACGAGATCGACGGTTTAGAGAACCTATTCAGGATGCATCCGCCCCGACAAGGATACGGTGACTTGAAAAAGCCTTATAAAACAGGGGGGTCTTTGGGATACCGCAGCGATCAGATTAACTCCCTCTTAACGGATATGCTAGGTCCTGAATATAGAGAAGAGGAATGATATATATGGGTAAAAAGAAGAAAAAGAAAAACAGAGGTTCCCGCTCCCACGGTCGAGGAGTAAAATCAGGTAGAGGTGCCGGTGAGCGAGGAGGTCGTGGAAAAGCCGGCGTCGGAAAACACAAGTGGAAAAGTACTGTGAAAGAGGATCCGGATTATTTTGGACCTAAAGGATTCACACGTCCTCAACAGCTGGTAGAAGAGGACGAGGTGATAAATATTTACCAGGTCGAAGAGATCCTGGACGAGCTGATAGATGAGGGGTTCGCCAGTAAAGAAGGCTCTTCTTTCGAGATCGATCTAGATAGTGCTGGTTTCGATAAACTCCTCAGCAAGGGTAATCCGACTAAAGAGATGAAGATCAAAGTTTCTAATTCTAGTGCAAAAGCTAAGAAAAAAATAGAGGGATCCGGTGGAGAACTTATCACAGATAAGACGTGATTTTTATGGCCGGCGATGAGGATAAAAGTCATCTTTACAAGCTGAAACCGATCGTCGATCGGATGCCCGCGGTCAAAAAGCCCGACGGTCACGTGCATTTCCGTCGTAAGATGTTTTGGCTTATTTTAATCCTTGTTGTATATTTTCTCCTAACCAATGTGACTGTGTACGGTCTAGATCCGGAAAAAACGATGGACCTGTTCGCACAGTTCAGAGCAATCTTTGCCGGTAAATCCGGTTCTATCGTACATCTAGGTATATCCCCTATCGTCAACGCTTCCATTATAATGCAGTTATTCCAAGGGTCCGAGATAATCGACCTTGACATGAAAGACCCCCAAGATAAAGCCGTATTCCAGAACACACAAAAGTTCCTAGTCATAATAATGATACTCATCCAGGCTGTCCCACAGGTCTTCGGATATCTTACCCCGGCCAGCAGTTTCACCAGTGTTTTAGGAAGTTACACCGGGGGACATGGGCTTTTAGCGGCTCGTATATTGATCGTGGCACAGATTGCTTTAGGCGGTTACTTCATATTCCTGATGGACGAGGTCATCTCCAAGTGGGCTGTCGGGAGCGGTATCAGTCTCTTCATCGTAGCAGGTGTTTCCCAGGGTATCTTCACAGGTATATTCAATTGGCAGACCGAAGGCATAGAGGGCGATGTACCGCCTGGTACTATCCCAAAAACGATCCACATGCTGCGACATAACTCTGCACAAGAATTGGTTTCGGGCGGTGTAGAGACACTACTCATCCGACAGCCTAATCCTATCCTGGCATTATTAACAACTATAATCTTATTTTTGATAGTCGCCTATGTCCAGGGCAGCAGGATCGAACTTCCCGTCTCTCACGGCAGAGCGAGAGGCGCTAGAGGACGTTACCCTATCAAACTGGTCTATTCTTCAGTACTGCCTGTCATTCTAGTTTCCGCTCTTTTAGCTAACATAAATCTGTTCGCTATGCTGTTCTACACCAATCCAACTTTACAGAACTTCCCAGTCCTCGGGGGACAGACCTGGCTCGGTATCTTCCAAGAGGGGTCTACTAAACCTATCGGCGGGGCAGTATGGTATATATCGAGATTGGAAGGGATACAGGACTGGCTACTGCCGCTCATATCTTCCCGATACGAGTATCTCCTATCGCCTCAGGGTGTATCTTGGAGTCATACCAAGATGGATGTGATATTCCGGGTCATCGGTCACGTCAGTTTCATGATGATATTTGCTGTCTTGTTCGCTAATTTCTGGATCAAAACAACAAATATGGATGCGGAATCTGTTGCTGACCAGATCCAAGACAGCGGGATGCAGATACCCGGCTTCAGGCGAGATCCAAGAGTTTTAAGAAGGGTCTTGAAAAGATATATCCCTACCGTTACACACTTCAGTGGCTTGTTTATAGGGGCATTAGCAGCTTCTGCTAACATGTTGGGGACTGTCGGTAATGCTGGAGGGACGAGTCTTTTCCTTGCAGTATCTATACTGACTCAACTGTACGAGCAGATGGGTAAAGAACAGATGATGGAGATGCACCCTGCGCTTAGAGACTTCTTTGGGGAGCAATAACTCTAGAGGTGGACCGTTATCACTCAAGAAAAAAAAGAATTGACCGCAGCAGATGAAGATGAGGAAACCTCCTCTGACAAATCGTTGTTCAGCTTGAGGAGGTTCATGTATATATTTTTAGGATTGATGGCCCTGATGATAATGTTCGATCGGGACCTTCGTGATCAGCTCGGCAAAGCTTTGGGTAACGTTCTTTACCCTATCATCGGTTTTAACGGTAACTATCCAATCTTGACTTTGATGTTCGCCGGAGCGATCATGATCACGTTTTCAACCATAATCCGAGACCTCTTCATGGACTGGGTGGATATGGCTGAGAATCAGAAGATCAGCAGTAAGTTCCGTAAAGAGTTGATGGAGGCGAAAAAAGCTAACAAACAGACCAAAGTCAAGAAGATGGAAAAGAAGCAGGATGAGATATCCAAGATGTCGATGAAATCTTTCAAGCCCCAGCTCAAATCCATGGCGGTCACTATGATCGTGGTCATAACCATATTCGGTTGGCTTTGGCAGTTCACAAGTAGTCTTCCCAACAAGGCTTTCTCCGTACCGTGGCAGTTGAACGCTACGCTAACCGAGCCTTTGGTAAGCTGGTGCTTCGTGCCGTTCCCTCAGTGGATAGGTGTCTACATGCTGATCTCGCTTCCGCTGACCCAAGTACTCATGGTCGTGCTCAAAACTTATGATTTCAAAAAGCGCCTCAGGGAGGGAGAGTCGTAGTTCAAAATTCGATCTTTCAGGAGATCATGATCACGATAAGCGGACTTCCCGGCAGCGGCACTTCTACAGCGGCAAAATTATTGGTTAAAGAAGCGGATATGGAACTCCTCTCTTCTGGCGAGATCTTCAGAGAGATGGCGGCCGAAAAGAACATGTCTCTCGAAGAGTTCAGTAAGGCCGCGGAAGAGGATGAGAAGATAGATAAAAAGCTGGATCAGAGGATGATCGATAGAGCGGAGGAAGGCATGGTATTGGAAGGAAGACTGACCGGACATCTGCTGCATATGTCCGATAAGGAAGCTTTCAAGGTCTGGATCGAGGCTCCGTTGGATGTGAGAGTTAGAAGGATCGGGGACAGAGAAGGGATCGAGGACTTCGAGGAACTCAAACAGCGCGTAATCGATAGGGAGAAGAGTGAAAAGAAGAGGTACCGTTCGTACTACAATATCGACCTTTTAGACACCTCCTTTTATGACCTTGTCATCGACTCGGAATCGAACAGTCCCGATGAGATCGTAGACGCGATAATGGAAGGTGTGAAAGATGGAGCACGTGATCGATAGAGTGAACACGGTCTCAAAATGGGGTGAACGTCCTTCTGAGAGGAGCTTGGAGGGAGCGATCCCTCGATCTTTAGTGGTGATAGACAAGCCTGAAGGACCCACCAGTCATCAAGTCTCCGCATGGGTGAAGAGACTGTTTGACAGAAAAGCGGGTCACAGCGGCACTCTAGACCCGAACGTTACCGGTGTGCTGCCCATGGGAATAGGTCATTCGGTCAGATTGTTGGACCTTCTGCATTCAGTTCCTAAAGAATATGTTGCGGCTATGAAATTTCACGGTAACGTGAACAAGAAGGAAGTTGCTGAGATATTGGACGAATTCGAAGGTGAGATTATTCAAAAACCGCCGGTGCGTTCCGGCGTCAAAAGAGAGAGAAGGACGAGGAAGATCTACGATCTAGAGATTCTAGATTCTAGAGGTGAAGAGTATCTCTTGAGGATCAAGTGTGAATCCGGTACTTACATCAGGACGTTATGTAAAGACCTTGGTAAGACGCTCGGTACCGGTGGGCATATGATGGAACTCAGAAGGACTGAAGCCGGTAATTTCAAAGAAAAAGAAAGTGTGATACTTCAGGATTTGAGAGATGCTTACGAGTTCTATAAGGAAGGGAAAGAAGAGATGCTGAACGGTCTCCTGCTCCCTTACGAGAGAGCCTTGGAGATATTTCCAAAAGTGAAGGTGAAAGATACCGCCGCCGGAGCCGTATTGAACGGTGCCGATCTCGCGTTTCCGGGTATACTAGAGATGGACGATTTTTCCGCTGGGGGGAATGTGGCGGTGATGTCCGCCAAGGGCGAAGGTTTAGCCGTGGGAGAATCGCTGTACGATGCTGAAGAGATCATGAAGATGGAAGAAGGTCTCGTCGTACAAACGGATAGAGTTTTTTCACCTACCGGCGATTATCCTACAAGATGGAAATAGATTAAATAACAGTTCCTTCTACCTTTTCAATAAGCGATTCAACAAGCCGAGATAGCCTAGCCTGGCAAGGCGCGAGCTTGGAGATCTCCCAAAAGAGACCTGAAAGCTCGTGGTGCCTAGCACCACAGGGGTTCGAATCCCCTTCTCGGCGCTTTCTTTTTATGTTCAAAAGGTGAAAATCGGATGTGGTACGTCTACATACTTCGTCTCTCCGACGATTCGCTCTATACCGGGATTACAAAGGATGTAGAGGAACGGATAGAGAAGCACGAATCAGGGGATGGGAGCAAGTACGTACGGAGTAGGCTTCCCTGTGAGCTGGTTTATAAAGAGAAAATGGGCAGCAGGAGCGAGGCTTTGAAAAGAGAAGCCGAGATAAAAAACTGGAGTAAAAAGAAAAAAGAGGAACTGGTCTCTTAAATAACTTTTTCATTCAAGAGAGATCCAGTATTTCTTTCATCTTCAGACTATCACGATCCAATTCCGGGGTCTCGCAGATGATCGTTACGTCATAATCTTTCTCTTTCAATATAGGCGCAAGCTGTCTGAAGTCGGGTTCGTGTTCTTCCACGTTGAGATGTTCTTTCTCCCCTTTATCGGTGTACTCGATAGAAGAGAAGTGAGAGTGTAACGGTCCGTCATAGATGGACTCGTAGCGGTCTAAAAGCTTTCTGAAGTCTTCTTTGCTTTCCAGCGCACCTCCGTATCTCGCGTGGTAGTGAGCGAAGTCCAAAACCGGTACCGCAGCATCAGTACGTTCCATGACCTTTTCTATCTCGTCTAAAGTTCCCCAGCTCTTCTCCTTACCCATCTGTTCCAGACCTATCTTGACGTCTAGATCTTCCTCCTTTATCTTCTCGGCACATTTCACAACGTTGTCGCCTATTATCTCCGTCGCTTTTTCGCTCGACATGTCGGAATAATAACCCGCGTGGATCGTGATCACTTCAGCCCCCATTATATCACCCAATCTAGCGCTTTTCATAACCCTTTCCTTACTTTTCTCTATAGTCTCGTCTTTTTTCGAGTTCAGGTTGATATAGTACGGGCCGTGTATCGAGAGATGTATATCGTGCTTTTCCGCCTCTTCGCCTATCTCCTCCGCCGTTGATTCCTTCATACGGGCTCCTCTGACGAACTGGACCTCCATCGCGTTCAATCCTTCCTCGGCTAGATACTCCATGCTGTTTTTTGTGCCTTTGACGCCGTGTGGGGTACCTCCAGGGCCTAGATATATCATGGATAGAGAATATCACTACATTCTAAAGTAATTTTGGATTTTTCGCTTAAGCGATAGGAAAAAGTAATAAAGCGGCTCAGGTGTGGACAAACAAAGGGATGTCGGATGAAAGTAAACAAGATGAAGAAAGACTCGGCCTATAAAGGAACTTTACCCGAAGGATGCCGCCACTGCGCTCAAGGGAGCAAGTTAGTTCTTCTTATCACCGGGAAATGCGGCGGTGTGTGCTGGTACTGCCCGCTTTCGGAAGAAAAGAAAGACAAAGATGTGACCTATGCGGACGAGAAAAAGGTCGAGAACTTCGAGGAGATCTTGGAAGAAGCAAATTCCATCCGGGCTACAGGTACTGGGATAACCGGAGGCGATCCTCTGCTGGAAGAAATAACTTTCGATTTTATCAAGAGGTTGAAAAACGAATTCGGAGAGGAGCATCACATCCATCTTTACACTCAAACGACGGATATCGATCTCATAAGAAGAGCTTCCGAGTCCGGCTTGGACGAGATAAGGTTTCACCCGCCTGTCGAGTACTGGGGAGATATACAGAACACGGATTATACTTCACTGTTGAAGGAGATTAAAGATGAGATGCATATAGATGTCGGTTTAGAGATCCCCTGTATTCCCGGGAAAAAAGAAGAAACGATCGAGCTTTTGAACGAGTTGGGCGAATTGGTCGACTTCGTAAACCTGAACGAATTGGAGTTCTCCTCCACCAATACCGAAGAGCTCGAGGAAAGAGGTTACGAACATAAAAGCGACGTGTCCAGCGCAGTCGAAGGTAGCCAGGAGTTGGCTCAAAGTTTACTAGAAGAAGATTTCGGGACCTCGTTACATTACTGCTCTTTAGCCTTCAAAGACGGTGTTCAATTGACCAACAGGATCAAAAGGAGGGCGGAAACTATTGGGAAAAAGGGCGACATCATAACCGAAGAAGGAACTCTCGTGAGAGGGATGATAGATACGAAGGATGGGGAAAGTTTGGCTGAAAAGTTGAGGGAGATATATGAGGTTCCGGAGGAATTCCTCTGGTACGTCGAAGATGAAGATAGGATCGAATGTTCGCTGGGATTTTTAAAGGAGATCGAAGATGATATAGAGGAGGACTGCTACGGGATCGAGGTATACCCTACCTCGGATCATTTAGAAGTCGAGAGATGGCCTTTAGACTGACGGAAGGGATAATCATGGATGAAGAAGAGATCGAATCGCACTGGCAGGACCTGTTAGCTTGGTACGAAGAGAACGAGATCGATAGAGCCGTGGTAGCTTTTTCAGGAGGGAAGGACAGCACTTTGCTCTTAGATTCCGCGCTCGAAGCCTTAGAAGACGTGAAGGCGGTGATAATCGACGACGAGATGTACCCAGAGTGGGAGATCGAAGAGGCGAAGAGAAGAGCTGAAGATCTAGGGGCCGAATTTAAAACTATAGAGACTTCCAAATTATCGAATCCCGATCTGAAAGCTAACCCTAGTGATCGCTGCTATTACTGCAAAAAGGAACTTTTTGAATCCATCGAAGAACCGGGTACCGTTCTCGAGGGAACGAACGCCACGGAAGCTGAAGGCCACAGACCGGGGCTCGAAGCCGTGGAAGAGTATGGTAGAGCACCTTTGAAAGAAACGGGCCTGGAAGAAGACGAGATAAGAGAGATACTGAAGTGGAGAGGGAGAGACGTGTGGGACAGACCGTCATTCGCTTGTCTCGCGAGTCGGTTCCCTCCGGGGCGGGAATTGAGCGGAGAAAGACTAGAGAGGGTGGAACGTGTAGAAGAAAAATTGTTCGATCTGGGTATAGAGCAGTTACGTCTTAGAGATTTCGGAGATACCGCGAGACTCGAGGTGTGGCCGGAAGATATGGATAAAGTGATAGATAATAGAGAGAAGATAGTCAAATGGCTGAAGGAAGAAGATTATGACAAATTATTTTTAGACCTGGAAGGTTACAGGACCGGATCGATATCTCAGTGATAAGATGGACAGGTTGGAAGAGCTTTTGACTGGATACAAGGAAGGCGACCTGAGTCTCGAAGAGGTCAGGAACGAGCTTTTGGATCTCCCGTACACCGACTTCGGCGAGACCAAAGTAGATACCTTTAGAGAGGTCAGGAAAGGACTGCCCGAGGCGGTGTACTGCCCCGGTAAATCAGAGGAGCAGTTGAAGAACATCGCCGGAGAAGGCGACCGCCTTTTCACTCGAGCCACCGAAGAGGACCATGAGACGATAAAATCGGTCAGAGATGACGTGAGATATCGAGAGAGGGGGCAGATCATCGTCGTGGGAGACGTCGGTTTAGACGTGGAAGGTGAAGTTGTGGTCGTCACGGGCGGATCGAGTGACGTTCCTGTTGCCGAGGAGGCGCTTGTGACTCTAGACGAGATGGGGTACTCGGTCGAGAGCCTTTACGACGTCGGAGTCGCGGGAATACACCGTCTTTTGCCCCACATAAAGAAACTGAGAGAGGCGGACGTGGTCATCGTTGCTGCTGGGATGGACGGCACTTTACCGGGGATAGTTTCGGGGATGATAGGAACGCCGGTCGTCGGTATTCCTACCAGCGTGGGTTACGGAGTGGCGAGAGAAGGAAGATCCGCACTTGAAACCATGCTGAACAGTTGCGCGACCGGCCTGGCCGTGGTAAACATAGACAACGGTTATGGAGCAGCGGCCTTTGTTCACCACATATTAAAGGATGATTGACATGAACATGAAAAAGATAGCGTATTTCGATCTAGGGTCGGGTATAAGCGGCGATATGCTTCTAGGAGCTTTGATAGATTTAGGTGGCGATGTGAGAGTACTCGATACAGTTATACAAAAGCTCGATCTGGAAGATGTTCATATAGAGGTCGAAGAACGGGAAGAAGGGGTAAAGGGAAAAAAAGTTAAGGTCAGATCGAAGGATCAACCTCATAGAGAGCTATCCAAGATACTCGAGAATATCGAAAATTCTAGATTGGACGAAACAGTGAAAAAGGAGAGTATCTCCGCCTTCGAGAGTCTTGGAAAAGTTGAAGCCGAGATTCACGACGAATCCTTTGAAGAGTTGGAACTGCACGAAACCGGTATGGTGGATTCTATCATCGATATTGTCGGCGGTATAGCACTCTTTCACAGCCTTGAGATAAAAGAGGCTTACAGCTCTACTGTTTCTCTAGGTGAAGGATATACCGAATGTTCCCATGGGAAACTGCCCGTGCCGGTCCCTGCAGTCGAAAAACTGTTGAAAGGATGGAATGTCAAGTTGGGCTGTAAAAAAGGAGAACTCGTGACCCCTACCGGAGCGGTGCTGTTGAACGTTTTGACCGAGCAGAAAGATATATCGGATATGAGATTGGAAAGTGTAGGAGTAGGGTTCGGCAGCCGAGAGATGGAAGAACCCAACGCGCTGCGTGTTTTTCTAGGATCTCAGGCCAACAGAGAAGTACCTGTTCAGGTGATTAGATTTCATGTAGATGATATGTCGCTGGAGGTATTTAGTTACGCTTTAGAGAAAGTAAGAGAAGAGGCTTTGGACGCTTATACCGTACCTACTCACGGCAAAAAGGGAAGACAGGGGTGGGAAGTCACCGTTATGGTGGAAAAGGGTGATCTCGAAGACGTAAAAAAGATAATATTCGAAGAGACTTCTACTCTGGGAGTTCGAGTCGAGGATACGAGAAGGATCGTCGCGGACCGCAGTGTATCAAAGGTCGAAACAGAATGGGGTGAGGCGAGAGTCAAGGTGAGTTCTGAAAAGGATCAAGCCGCTCCAGAATATGAAAGCTGCAGGGAGATAGCTGAACGAGAAAACATACCACTTCGAAAAGTCTACGAAGAAGTGAAAAGGCAGTACGAAAAAGAAAAATAAGATACCGTTATTGTGAGATGCGTTTGCCCGATTGATGTAGTTTGGATATCATGGAGGCTTGCGGAGCCTTACACCGGGGTTCGAATCCCCGATCGGGCGTCGAGGAACTACGAGACGAAATGCGCTGAGGGGATGAGAACCCTCGGGTTCGCGAACAAATCTTGCAATCTCCTGCGATTTGTGAGCGCTTAGAATCCCGAGTGTAACAAGGGATTGTGAGCAGAATCCCCGATCGGGCGTCGAGGAACTAGATCAAACAAAAATTATACCGATACTATCTTGAGAGTTAGTTGAGTTCTTCTTTCGCTCTCTCGAGCCAGAGCTTCATCCCCATCTCATTGAACATCGATAGAGCTTCTTCTAACCATTCTTTAGCTTTCTTCTCATCTCCTTTCGCTTCCCACATCGACCCCAACTCGTAACGGGCTCTCGCCGACTCCGTTTGATCCCCTACGTCTTTCAATATCTCGATAGCTTTCTCGAACTCATCTTCGCTGTCTTCCCATCTCTCTTTTTCTCTATATAGGACACCGTAAATCATGTGGGACATCCCTTCTTCCCATCTGAGATCAAGCTCTTTAGCTATTTCCATAGCCTCTTCTGCTCTTCTCTCCGCTTTATCGAAGTCTTCTCTTTTCACCCATACCTCTGTTAATCTTATCAGAGTTAAAGAAACTAGACTATTTTTTCCTATTTCTCTTCCCAGATCAAGGCTCTCCTGTAAGGACTCTGTAGCACTTTTCAGATCCCCCTTGAAGAGATGGAGACCCCCTATCTTGTTCAGTGAATTGGCGATGCTCTGTTTATCACCTATCTCCTTTCTTATCTTCAAGCTCTTGTGGTGGTGATCCATGGCTTCTTTAAGTTCACCTCTATATTGTTGCACAATTGCCATATTACAATATGAGTTCGCTATACCCTCCTCATCGCCGATATCCTTTGACATATCCAGGCTCCGTTGATGGTACTCAAGGGCGCTTTCGAAATCCCCCTTGTCTAGATAAAGGTTCCCTATGTTGTTCAAAGAACCCGCGATGCCGAGTTTATCCCCGATCTCTTCCCTGATCTTTAGGCTTCTCTGATAGAATTCTAATGCCTTTTCCGGTTTACCCTTATTCAGATAGATGTTCCCCATATTATGAAGACCGCCGGCCATGCTGATCTTGTCTCCAATGTCCTCGTTTATTTCGAGGCTGCGTTCCTGATAATCTAGTGCTTCATCTAGTTCTCCTTTATAGATGTAGATGGCGCCAAGGTTACCCAGCGAGTCTGCAAGCCCTTTCCTATCTTCTATCTTTTCTCTGAGTTCTACCGCCTCCTTCAGATAGGTCTCACCTTCGTCTAAATCCCCCATCTTGAGGTGGATGGTCCCCAAATGATGCAGCGCACTGGCCTTATCTGCCCTATCTCCCGATCTCTCTGCCAGGTTTCTCTCCTCTTTGAATGTCTGGATAGCCTTGTCATAATCTCTCTTGCGCATCGATATCATCCCTTGTTCCCCAAGCAGTCTGCGCCTTTCAGCTTCTTTTTCCTCGGTGATCGAGAGTCCGCGCTCTATGAATTCTCGGGCTTGGTTGTAATCTCCCCTCTTTTTGAACACGATGCCCATCTTCCTGTACAACCTCTCCTGTTTCTTCCTGTTCGGAGTTTCTTCTAAAGCATTTTCGAAACAATTTTCTGCCTCTTCATACTCCCCTATTATCTTATACGTATCACCGAGGCCCTCCAATATCTCGGACCTATCTAGTTCGACTTTGGGAT